>CAYQIE010000001.1:0-478 GCA_964417505.1 Rickettsiella sp.
GTATATTAGATAGTAAAGCTTGACCGCGTTGTTGTAATGCCTCAGACCATTGTTGGAAAGAACTTGCTTTAGTAAAAAAGTTTTCTGGAATAGGATGGGAGCTATCTATTGTATATAGCCGTTCTAAATTTTGTAATAATATCCGCCAGGATACGCCGTCAATAATTAAATGGTGTATAGCCATTAACAAATAAATAGAGGATGGATTTTCTTTATAAAGGGCCGGTTTCCAAGTTAAAATGTTGTTGTAAACAGAATGACTGGGTTTGAATGTATTCTAAAAAATCAATTTCTTTTGAAAGTACTGCTCATTCCAAGTAATAAGGGGTCGTTCATTCGTGTGATATTGTTGCCAGTGATTACCTACTTTTTTAAAGCGTAGCCGAAAAATAGAATAATGGTCGAAACAGTGTTGCAAAACCGCTTTAAGTTTTTCTAGGGCGTTGGTATTTTGCCCAGTATTGATACGTATTAAACA
>CAYQIE010000002.1:0-672 GCA_964417505.1 Rickettsiella sp.
ATATTGGGATCCCGATAGACCACTGTATGCAATCCAAGATCCAGGGATAGACATCATTCAAGATCAGAATATAAAAGAAAAAACGGTACCTTTTCAAAGTGTAGAAGACATGGCAAGCTTTTATATAAAAGCTATAAAAACTATACAACCTTATGGCCCTTATTTATTGGGTGGCGCTTCAGCGGGTGCAACCACCAGTGTTGAAATGGCCCATCAGTTAAATACCCTAGGTGAAGAAGTCGCTTTTATAGCTTCACTCGATGGTTGGGCAAAATATCCCGATGACTTAAAAAATCGTGAATATTTTGAAGCAGGCTTACGTCAGCAATTTGAAACGCTTAAATCAGAATTTAAAAAAAGAAACATTCATTCAGCTGAAGAACTACTCGATTTACAATGGACTCGGGCTAAACAAAATGCGGCTTACATTTTCCCAGAAAATAAATTACAAAAGATAACGCTTTTTAAAGCCAGCACACCCACCCCCGTCTTTTCAAAAATAGAAGATGCCAATAATTTTTGGGAAAAAGTGTTTAATCAAGTCAAAGTATATAAAGTACCTGGCGATCATGACACGATGTTTCAAGAACCCCATGTTCAGGAATTAGCTAAATGCTTACGACAGTGTTTGGACAATCCGGAACTTGTTAGCTCTTTAGAATCAAATAATAG
>CAYQIE010000003.1:0-301 GCA_964417505.1 Rickettsiella sp.
TCTTTTTAATTGTTTTTTCTAAATAACTTACTTTTTTTGTTAGTTAAAAAGAACACTTTTTTGTTTTATTTTTTTCTACCAGAGTTATGCGTTTCTTGGTTAAATTTCCTCCATTGAATACCCGAGGAACTTGTTGAGCAACCATTTTTTTTACGATGGTGGGTTTCGGCTGCTTGATTGAAAGTCTCTAAAATTCTTTTATTTTTCAAAATTTTGGATTCAGCAGGGGCCTGAAATATAAATTCTTTTTTAGGTAATCCTTTTACTCCAACTTCAGGGTGAAATTGGAGTTCCATCAAAG
>CAYQIE010000004.1:0-584 GCA_964417505.1 Rickettsiella sp.
TTCTAAGCGCTCGAATACGCGTGGCATCATCAATAGCTGTATATTGAACGTCGGATTTTTCGACCATCTTTGCCTGTGAAATCAAGAAACTTGACATCAACTTGTATCCGATGTCCCGGAACTTGCTTTTCATACCTTTTGTAACGAGATTCAATCGTACGTTTACGTTGGTTTTTAGGAAGACGGTTTAACCCATGCCTAACTAGAACATTCCTTACTGTCTAAGGTGAAACCGTTATTCCATGGTAACGTGTTGTTAGATACCAACTTATACGTAACTGACTCAGATAGTAATTTTTTCGAATGTAATTTCAGGGGTGTTCTCAATTTAGGATTTTTAGAACAAGGCTTGCTATTGATTAAAGCTTCTTCTCCACGTTACTCATAAGCACGTTTTCAATAATAGAATGCTTCCCTGGAAATTCCAAAATAACGACATGTTTTACTCACATTACCAGATTCTTGAGCATGCTGGGGTGCTTTAAGTTTACGGGATATATTACTCTTTGCTTTATTATTCATGTAAGATCTCCTAGAATGACTTAAAGGTTTAACAGATTTGTCAACCTAGCTGATGACTTCCA
>CAYQIE010000005.1:0-2400 GCA_964417505.1 Rickettsiella sp.
TACTTAAATTCGGATACCTTCTTTCCTTTTTAGCCTTTTCTCTTCCCCCTCTAGTTTAAATCCTTATATAGCAGAGCGAAACTCTTGTAATATAGAAAAATGAATCCTTCTCATTCAAACTAAAAGATAAAGATATTACCTAAAATAAAAAATCGACTTTATTTATTATTTTTTACGATAAAAAATTCTAAGTAATCTCAAATTTTCAAATCTCTCCCGGAGCAACTATAAATCTCAATAGCTTTATGTTCCAATCATCTATTTTGTAATCCAAAAACGACGGCAACTTGATCCTTAAAGTGGATGGTTTCCTGCTGATAGGTTTAAGATGCACTGCTGGCGGTGTTTTCTGCGCGTAGAAACATTACCGGGAGCAGGGATGGCTCATTATCTGCTTGGTAATGAATACTATAAATGGGTCCCAGCTTAACCTTAAAACTATTAGCTAATGATCTAGCCAGTAACAAGGCATCCTGGATGGCCTTTTGACGGACTTGCTCATGACAGTTATCAGGGTTTGCTACGCCTAATTTTATCGCTCTAATTTCATTCAAACTCAATTTGAGTGTGCCATCCAGTATTTCATTTAGCTTGCCTATCTGACGCAATGTGACTTGGACCTGCCGTATCGCTCGAAATCCTTTTAGTTCCGATGAGCCCTGCTGATAATCGTACTCGGGTTGTGTGTTCAAATTAGCCGCATTAATATCTTTTGGGCCAATACCCTTCTTGCGGAGAAAGTCAAAATATTGCGCCACTCGATTATCAACCTTACGTTTAGCCTCAACTGCATCTTTAGCCAGATAACTTACTTCAATGTTAATTGTTGCAATACCGGGCGTTGCATCAATACTGGCAGTACCTATTGTGCTTAGGTAGGGACCCCCCCAGCGGGTGTTTCATCCGCATTAACAGACATGCAAGTGAATGAAGCTAATCCTATGATTAAAGCAAAAATCGCTGTTTGCAATTTCATCTTGTCTCTCCGATGTGACTAAATCGGTTTTAACTAAAAGATTCAGAAAACCTCTCAGCATAATAGCAATTAGATCAAAAAGTGAAAAGCTCCAGTAAGTCGATAGGGATAAACTTAAGCCTGACAGTGTTCGGAGTTTAGATGGATTAACCTGATTTATAGGCTCATTCTGCGTTTACCCGCACTCGCTAAAAATTGATTTTTTTCTTTATTTTTTTTGTTTTGGGATTCTGATTCTGATTTAAAAAAACTTAAGTGTGAATCTTTAGAGATAGCACTTTCAGTAAGATCGGGAGAGGCAGAATCATCTTTTATTAAGGAAAATCCCTGGCTTAGTATATAAATTGGAGAAACTTTGACTTTTCCGTAAAGCATCCAACGGATTAGAAGCCATTGGGATTCTCGGTCTGTTCGAATCAATCACCGTATTTTGAATTCTTTATTCTCGAATTTAAGATTGTTTAGCGAGGAAGACGTTAGGGTTTAAGGCTGCATTCTCATTTATTCGGAACGCTATTTTCTTAATAGCATCCAGTAAATTTTCGAGTTTAAGACTAATCTCTCGTTCATTTATTTCATTCATCGAGTTTCTTTTATTTTTACGATAAATAAGAAACTGTGTTAAATATTCGGACGCATGTGTATACATATCTTCATACTCATGTTTTCTAAAATTTATAGATAAATTCCATATTTTATAATATTCAGCATGGATGATTTCTGACATTAAAACACCAGTAATATCAAAAATTTGTAATACACACGAACAATAATCATTAGTTTCGGTCAGATTATCTAGAATTGGTTTAGATTGTTGTTTAATCTGATTGTTAAGTTCATAATCAGCACGAGAAGAAAAATCCCTTTAACCATGTCTATTCAACATTTTTTTAATTAAAGAGGCGTGTTGTTTTTTATAAAACTATAATTTATTTTTTATTCGGCTTAAAAAAAATATCCATATAGAAGCGTATGTAAATTATTTTCTGGAATTTTATTGGTTAAATCAACTAAACATTCTTCTTGTTTAGTTAATAAATCTTTATTTAATAAGTCTTTGATGGGGGCTAATGCTATATATTTAACCATTTCATTAATAATGATTTGTTCCTTTTTGTTCAACAGATTTTCTTGTTTGAAAGGTTTTAGAAGCTGAATAGCTGAAAATTTTTCGAGCAATTTAGCTTGATATTGATCGATAACCGAAGGTTGCAGTTGCTTAGATAAAGCGGGTTCTTCAGTATTTTTTAATGGTGGCTGCGGAAATTGTTGAGCGACTTGTCGTATTTTTTTGTTTAGCGATGCGGGCAACTTGTGTTAATAACTTACTAGGGAGTGTCGTCAATTAAGTTATTGTATTCTATAAGGGTTGTTGAGAAAAGAATAAAAATGAAACGACATGAGTTAAGTGAAGAACAATTTAA
>CAYQIE010000006.1:0-236 GCA_964417505.1 Rickettsiella sp.
AGCTGTACAAAGCATTTTTACAAGCCAGTAGTGTCAGATATTCAGGCTTAGCGTTACGGAAGTGAAGCCTAGGGAATTATCTCACGACAGCATTAGTTGCTTTTTAAAAAATAAATGCTTCAGACCAAGAGAGATTTAGGAAATTTCTAAATGCTATATAGACAAAGCAACACCTTGTTTGTTGATAGCCGATGATACAGTTCTCACAAAAACGCACAGCAAAAAGATAGAACTAG
>CAYQIE010000007.1:0-1233 GCA_964417505.1 Rickettsiella sp.
GCATTGCTACCCGATATTGTAAACGGGGAAAGTATTTTTTGGAGGCCGTTAAATTCGCTTCTTCCGTTATATTGATGACTTAATTGACGACACTCCCTAATTAACTCATAAAAGTTTAAGGATAAACTTATAATTAGCTATGAAAATGAAAGCACTGAATCCCCCCTCGTCAGGAATAATCCAACTTTAAACCAGCCGACAGGCTATTCCCTTCAGCCCCAGAAACCGATTATTGGTGGACTTATTATTAAAGATAGTAATGGAAATTATACCGAGGTTTTTAAAGAAGTTTTTTTTATGCTATTCAATCATAATTTAGAAGATTTGAATCACAATATACAAGCCGCTAAAGAAATTTACCAACGCTCAAATAATAACTATGATCAATTTTATTGGCTAAGATTTTGGTTAGAGAGAGAATTAAAAATTCATAGTAATAAACACAAAGGCATCTATCATATTCCAATAACTGAATTTGGAAGCACAGGCCATGGTAGATATGGGCCTGCCACACACGCTGAGACAAGAATGACCTATGATCCTTTTAATTCGGTTCGAACCACTTTATTTCCTGCAGATATTTTTATGGAACCAGGAGATGAAATTGAGATTCTAGTAGGAACACTTGATCATCCGAAAACAATCTGTTCCGCTGCAACCTGTCATTTCTACCCTTATGATATTATAAGGGTAGAAAAATGATTGGCGTTTATACGACATCTATATTTTCAATATAACCTCCATGGAGGTTATATTGAAATGTCGTCAACTACCTACGATGAAAGAAAAAGTCAGCTTCCAAAACCACAACATATCAATAATGAATTCTTACACTTACAAATGTTTTATCAATTATTATTCACTTATAATTAATTTCTATGCTGAACTAGGAAAAGCCTATCGAGAAGAATGGAATTATTTTGAAGGCTGGGATACATTCAACACCAATCAGAAAGATAAAAACTGGTTTGTTAAAACAGCCTGTAACATTACTAAAACAAATCTACCCTATTTTTTGATGCTTGGGGGGCTTAGGTATCAGTCCAGAAGTACGTAGACGAATCGAAGATCAAAGTTATTCCTTTCCTGTTTGAAAAATAGGACGACTAACATTAAATTTATTTAATGAGAAACTAACAAAAGTTTCTCGAATATTTATAATTAATGCTACAAAATGGGCTTTAAATTTCTAGTGATAGAAGATTTAATAATAAGCCAATAATCCTGTTAATA
>CAYQIE010000008.1:0-597 GCA_964417505.1 Rickettsiella sp.
TCAATTTAAAGAAGCTTGAAGAATCAATAAAAAATAAAGGTTTGCACAATGAAAGACTTTATGGTGAAGATATTAAACGTGAATTTAAGGCCAAGGAGTGAAAATAAGCTGTGTCTTTAGCCTATTGTCGATAATCTGAAAAAGATTCAGAGTTTGTGCGCTTTTTTGCGGGATTGGCGTATGCTCGAATATGCTTTTGCATGACAATTAATGGCCATCACTATTAATAATCCTCTTTTTTCAATAACTTATAAATAATAACTATCTAAGAACTTAGTGATCGGGAGTTCGAATCTCTCCGGCGCGCCAGAAAATCTTATCTGCACAAAAATTTATCAAATTTATCCAATAAAGTTAAGAATTTATAGTCCGTCTATAATAAAGGAGCTTAAGCCGAAGAGAAGAAAACTTAAATGGCAAGACCTAAAGGATACATTACGTTTAGTTTAGTTAACATACCCGTTATTTTATATCCAGCTGAAAAAAATTTGATATACATTTTAAACTAGGGAGTGTCGTCAATTAAGTCATCAATATAATGGAAGAAGCGAATTTAACGGCCTCCAAAAAATACTTTCCCCGTTTACAATATCGGGT
>CAYQIE010000009.1:0-391 GCA_964417505.1 Rickettsiella sp.
TTTAAATTGTTCTTCACTTAACTCATGTCGTTTCATTTTTATTCTTTTCTCAACAACCCTTATAGAATACAATAACTTAATTGACGACACTCCCTAGTATCTCATAAAACATTTAAAATTTTTTAGCAACAAAAGAATCTTCTTAAGAAAGGTACTTACCTGTCATCATCTCCATCATTATATTTTAAACCGTCATTATCTTACTGTGAATCATCTTAATGAGATTTATCACTTTGTATTGTATATGTTTCAGTTTCAGATACTCCTTGAAATCTTTTTTTAAATCTTTCTTGTGTGTGTTATCACATTGGTTGACAAGGTAACACTAACTTGAAATTTTATGTTTTAAAACTTCATAAGGTGTTTTTCCATTTAAACCAGAGTGAGGTCT
>CAYQIE010000010.1:0-215 GCA_964417505.1 Rickettsiella sp.
TCGCTTCCTACACCAATAACAATTAATAATACTTTACAAGATATTGCTCTGATTAATGTTGAACAAGCCATTCGGTTAATAGGTAATAAAAAACTTGCTAAAGAGAGCTGGGATTTACTAGCCAATAGTCTTACAGAGGAGTTAGTAAAAATAAAGCAATACCATGAAATTCAGGATTGGGCCGCTATTCAAGCCATGGCTCATAAATGGCGTGG
>CAYQIE010000011.1:0-485 GCA_964417505.1 Rickettsiella sp.
CTATTCTGTGCCAATGATACTTTGGGGTTCCCCATGGGAAAGTAGGGCATCGCCAGGCTAATATACTAAAAAACCCGCCTAGAGCGGGTTTTTGCTTTGTGGGTTTAGTATAATATTTTAGTTAATCCGGTAATTTATCTTTTGCTCAATTTAAATTTCCCCCAATTGATAAAATGAAGAAGCCAAATGGATTTCAATAAACTAAGTAATCAATGAATGCTATTTTATCAAAACTAATTTTTGAAAGCTGTTTGATAACTCTCTGAAAGAAATTTATCTCGCACTGTTACTGATTTTTCTTTTAGTTGCGTTTAAAAAAGGATGCATTAGCGCAAATAGGAGTTGTTTCAAAATAAGTATTTTGATTAATAGTAGACAATCTGATATAAACTAAGGAGTGCCGTCAATTAAGTTATTGTATTCTATAAGGGTTGTTGAGAAAAGAATAAAAATGAAACGACATGAGTTAAGTGAAGAACAATTTA
>CAYQIE010000012.1:0-1416 GCA_964417505.1 Rickettsiella sp.
CCTCCTCGCGAACGGCCTAACCCTTCATTTTCTCCAAGAGAATTACTTTTTTTAGACGCGCCAGCAGCATGTTGATGGGCTTTGACAACACTTCCATCCGTGGATAAAAATTCCATATCTGCATCCTGGGATAGTCGACGAAAAATAGCGTCCAAAACACCCGATTTTGCCCAACGAGAAAACCGCTTATGAATGTATGTTGAACTTCGTAACCCAAATTACGAAAATTTCCACCTTCTTTAGTTAGTCTATTTCGAGCATCGCCTTTTTGTTTATAGACAAAGGTTTCATACCACTTTTCATTTTTGAGTAAAGGTCAATTTAGCATAGATTGATCGACTTCTAGAGGGTTACGGACCTGGGCATAACCACCACCTGCGGTATTTATTCCCCATAGCGGGCCATATTTCACATATTCTTCTATACTATTAAAAATATGTAATCTAAAAACTTGATCCTCAATTGGCTTTTTATAGGAAATATTTTCTAGCCTCTCCCTTAAATCTTCTATTCGATGATAAGTTTCTAAAATAGCCGTATTAATTATGTTCCTTTCAAATTTTTTTAATTATTGGAAGAGAACAGCAATTTTGAAGGCTTTATTTGGAGGGGAGAAAGTATATTCATTGGAAAAAACTTGGATTTTATCAACAGTTTTATATAAATCAGAAAATAATTTTTTGGAGTATGATAAGTTTTTAACATATTCTATATAAGCGGCTTCTTTAACCTCATCCACCGTCAAAGAAAAACATTGGTACTTAGTTAACTCAATGATATTTGAAATAAAGTTTTTGGAAGCTTCATACAAATCCTCACATACTTTATTGTTCTTCTGCAAGTTTTGGCGGACAATTCGATAGGTACCTAAAACGGTTCAAAATGAGAAAATAGAATTAGAATCCCAGCGCCGGATTTCACCATTCATATTTTTTAACACATCAAACGTTTTCTTAAAATCCTCATAGGCAATCGCATTATTGATATAATGTGAGAAATTAACATTTAATATCCAAAAAAAATTCGTAAAATGCCAATCAATATATTCAATCTTCTTATCTAAAACAATGTTTTAGCTGGCCACTTTATTAGCATAAATGACTATGAGATCCAAAATAGCTAGACTCCAATTTTTATACTCAACTCTTGAAAAGACATTAAAACGATCATACAACATTTTCAGATCATCAATATCATTCAAATCATAGCTATAACGGATTAATTCCTATTGAGTTAATAAAAATAAACGTTCTTTTTCATTTTCCTGTAAGTTTTTCGTTGCATCAGTTGCAAAGACTCCTTTTAAAAATTTAAAAAAAAAAGATAGAGGATTTACTACTGGTCGTATAAAGGGTCTGTAGGGGTAACGGCTAAAAATAATAGGAACTTTATTAATGGGATATTTTGGCTGTTTAA
>CAYQIE010000013.1:0-5397 GCA_964417505.1 Rickettsiella sp.
TTGTATACTTAAATTCGGATACCTTCTTTCCTTTTTAGCCTTTTCTCTTCCCCCTCTAGTTTAAATCCTTATATAGCAGAGCGAAACTCTTGTCTGATAGCAAGGTTTTTGAAAAAACCAAGCCTTATTGGGCTCAAATTCTAATTGATAGTTTAGTTAAAATTTCATTTATGAAATTCTTAATAGCTTCGATTATTGATAGTTTTCTTTGATTTAAACATTTCTGCAATTCTAGATTTTTGCATTCAAATTCAGGTTGTACCATAATATGCCGAAACATAAGCTCGTCATTCTCTTTGAATAAGTTTATATAGTGCATTAATTGTGCTTTTATGAGATAATCCCTTTTTTGCTACTAGATTCTGTTCTTCAGGATCTTTAACCTCTGCAAAAAAACAATTTTCTTGACAGTTAAACCCTGCTTATCAAAACGGATATGCACTTCTTTTTTAGTGTTTTGTGGAAAAAAGGCTTTACTGTTATTATCTGGCGAACTCATTTTTTCTTTTAAGATTGATTCAAACCCATAGAGTAAACCACCTTGATGAAATAACGCATTAGCAAATTGTTGCCAGTGAAGTAATTGTTTTTCATCAGATCCTACAAAGCAGTATTCACTCCATAACCTGACTAGATCAGCTTTTAGAAGAAAATTTTGCTGATTCACAGTAATTTGCATGTCTTCATAAATCCTTTCTAATGACATACCATTTATAAAAATACGCCGATAATCCCGACTAAAACCTCCTATCACCTGTGTATCATCCGCAACACAAAATTTAAACCTGTTAACATTCCAAAAAAAGTCGCCATTGTTTATTTTCCTTACGGTATCACTTGTATTTTTGGGATTATTTTCTTCAAAAGTCAGTAGCTTTGTGATTTTTTCTATCAGAAATATCACGATAATTTAAGCAAATATTAAAAAAATTGGGGTTTAAACAAGCTTTTTATAGGATAAATACAAAAAACTGAAACTCCTCTAATAAGAGATCAAAAAAACACATAGGAATTAGGGTCTGTCATCGATAGTCTTTACTGAAGGTAAAAAATTACGCCGATCTAAACCAAGTGCAACAGCGATAGTTCCTGCCACATAAATCGAAGAATAAGTTCCTACAACAATTCCTATTACTAATGCTAAAGCAAAACTATGTATCATCGTTCCGCCAAAAACACACAGTGAAAGCACAACCAGCAAGGTAGTAGCCGACGTCATAATAGTACGTGATAAGGTTTGATTAATTGACAAATTAACCACTTCTACTGCCGTACCTTTAAGAAGCTTATGAAAATTTTCACGAATCCTATCAAATATCACGATGGAATCATTCAATGAATATCCTATCACTGCCAAAATAGCCGCTAATGCTGTGAGATTGAATTCAATACCAAACAAAGAAAATATTCCTAAAATTACGATAGGATCATGAATCAAAGCTACCACAGCGCCTACTGCAAATCTATAATCAAAACGCAGTGTGATATAAATCATGATACCTAAGAGTGCAATAAAAACAGCCAGCGCGCCTTGGGTTGCTAATTCACGTCCTACCTGAGAACCTATATATACAATTTGTTTTAATTGTGCCCCGGGTAAAGCCTTTATAATTTGTACGCTTAAATCATGTTGGGTCGTATGCTGCTGGGGCGCCAAGCTTATCAGTACATCACGTGAAGTTCCGTAACTTTGCACTAAGATATCGTTAAATTCAGCTGTTTCTAATTGTTTCCTTAATAAAGGTATATCTGCTGTATGGTTAAAAGAAACTTGTAATTGACTACCGCCTGTAAAGTCTAGGCCACAATGCAAACCTTTGACGATTAAGGAGTCCACTGAAATAATAATTAATAGTAAAGATAAACCCACCGTCCAACGACGTAAGCCTAAAAAATTTATATGGGTTTGTTTTTTAAAAAATTCCACAACTTTTACTCTTTAAAACTAAATACCAATCGGCAACCGTTTTAGAGGACGTCCCCCATAACAGGCATTGATTATGGCTCTGGTTATCATGATCCCGGTTAACATAGAAGTGAGTAATCCTATGGTTAAAGTTACTGCAAAACCTTTGATTGACCCAGTACCTACACCAAATAATATTAAAGCAACTATTAAGGTTGTCACATTAGCATCAATAATAGTAATTAAAGCACGATCATAACCCGCATGAATACTAGATTGTGGCGACACCCCATTGCGTAACCCGTCACGAATACGTTCAAATATTAAGACATTGGCATCAATCGCCATACCGACAGTGAGCACAATCCCTGCCATACCTGGCAAGGTGAGTGTCATACCTAATAAGGATAATAAAGCAACTAACAATATTAAATTAATCGCCAAGGCAATATCCGCTATTACACCAAACACCCCATAATAAATCGCCATAAACACAACAGCCAAAATAAATCCGACAACGATAGAAATAACGCCTTTATGGATGTTCTCAGCACCTAGTTGCGGGCCAATAGTTCGTTGTTCTACAACATAAATAGGTGCAGGCAATGCACCCGCTCGTAATAACAAGGATAAGTTTAAGGCTTCTTGTGGATTGGTTAGTCCGGTTACCTGAAAATTAGGTGGTAGTGCTGTCTGAATTCGAGCAATACTTATGATTCGTTCCACTTTACGAGGAATATGAACCATTTTGCCATTGACAACTTTTACACTGCTTTTAGTTTCCACATACACAATGGCCAAAGGTTTACCCACGTTTTCACCAGTCACTTGGTGAAAATAACTTTCTCCCCCTCCACCCAAACTAATACTTACCGCGGATCGTCCTGACTCATCAAAACTAGTTGACGCATCGGTGATCGAGTTACCGGTTAAAATAACTTGCTTTTTCAATAATACCGGTTGATTTTCATAGTGATATAATCGTGAACCCGCAGGTGAGATATTATTTACTTGAGCTAGATGTGGATCATGTAAAGTATCTACCAAGCGAAATTCTATAGTCGCTGTCCCACCTAAGATTTGTTGTGCTCGCGCTATATCCTGAACGCCTGGCAAGTCAACTAAAATTCGATTACTCCCCTGCTGTTGAACAATGGGTTCCGCAACGCCTAGTTCATTAATTCGATTACGCAGTGTATTAATCGTTTGATCAATAGCGAGTTGACGCAAATTATTAAGGCCTTGTTCCGACCAAACCGCTAACAATAGTTTAGAGTTAATGCTTGCTTGGCTAAATTCAAAGCCTGGAAACTGTTGTTGCAACAACCTTTTGGCTTGCGTTAAGCTATCGCTATCTCTGAATAAAATGGATAATTGTTTTTCTTTTGATGTTAAATCCAAATAACGAATACGTACTTGTTGTAGATTTTCACTAATATTCTTTGCTAAACCTTGCATGCGTTGTGCAATAAGATTATTGATATCGACTTCTAAAGCAAAATGCACACCTCCACGCAGATCCAATCCGAGTTTCATTGGCGTTGCGCCAATGGCCTGCATCCAACGAGGAGCCGAAGAGAGTAAATTAACCGCTACGGTATAATCATCTCCCAATGCGGAAGATAAAATATCCTTGGCTTTAAGCTGGGTATCGGTATTATTAAATCGCAGTATAAGCGTTTGGTGACTAAGTTCTTCTTTAGTAAGAGAAATTTGTACCGATTTCATCAGGTTATTAACCTTAGACTGTAAGGCGCCCAGGTTCACATGCATTATGGCTGTTAAAGGTGAAATTTGTACTGCCGGCTGCTCTGGAAAAAGATTAGGTGCAGCATAAATAAAACTCAATACTAGCAGCACTATTAATAATACATTTTTCCAAAGAGGGTATTTATTGAGCATAAAAGACTAAGACTTTATTGTCCCTTTAGGTAAAACGCTAGAAACCGCTGCTTTTTGTAGATGAATATCTACGTTTTCAGCAATCTTTAAGCTAATTAAATCACCTTCTAATCGGGTAACTTTACCCACTATTCCACCGGTTGTGATCACTTCATCGCCTATTGCTAAGCTAGCCATTAATTGCCGATGCTCTTTCACGCGTTTCGCTTGCGGTCGCCACAATAACAAGTAAAAAATGACTACAAAACCTAATAAAATTAAAATTTGCGAAAAACCGCCCGCTTGCGGAGATATTGGGTTAGTTATGGATTGCGCTAATACATCTGTCATTAAAAAATTCATAATTTCTCCTATCGGAATAATAATACCAAGCCAAGCAATTTACCTGGTTCGCTGCGTATTCGCAAATTAGGATTTTGCAGAGCTAATCCACATCGCATCACCGTAACTAAAGAATCGATAACTCTGCTTATAGCCTCATGATACGCTTGCATAGTGCACTCATAACCTGAGAATGCACACACTAACATCAATAAGGTCGATTGCGGTAAATGAAAATTGGTAATTATGGCATCAATATAACGAAACTTAAAACCTGGAAAATAAAAAGATCGGTACTTCCAAGAAATGGTTTTATTGGATTATTTAATGCTGCTGTTTCTAAACTTCTTACTACAGTAGTTCCTACTGCTATCACACGTTTATTGTTTTGTTTAGCCTGGCGTATTTGTTCGCATACCGCTGCAGACACAGTAACTTGTTCGTGATGCATGCGATGGTCTTTAAGGCAAGCACTACGTATGGGCTGAAAAGTTCCAGAACCTACATGCAAGGTAATATACGCAATATTTACATCTTTAGCCTTTAACTGGGTTAACAATTCTTCATCAAAATGTAGACCTGCTGTCGGGGCTGCAATAGCACCTGGAGAGGATGCAAAAACCGTTTGATAACGCTTCCAGTCAAATAATTCATCAGCTCTTTGAATATAGGGGGTAATGGAATATGCCCAATTTTATTTAAAAGCTCTAAAATAGAAGTGTTAGGTTCGATCAAAAAAATTAATTCGAATATATGATCCGAGCGTGCTGTAACTTCTAGACTTACTCCCGTTTCTAATATCAATATAGTCCCTAATTTAACTGACTTACTTGATTTTAATTGCGCTAAAACACATTTTTTATCGATAATTTTTTCAATTAAAATTTCTACTTTCCCGCCTGTGGCTTTTTTGGCATATAAGCTTGCAGGAATGACTTGTGTATTATCTAAAACTAATAGATCACCCGGATTTATAAAATCTAAAATATCTTTAGATTTTTTATGTTGGATGGACCCCGTTGTTTTATTTAAACACAGCAATCGACTATCAGTCCTTTGATGTGTGGGATAGTGCGCGATGAGTTTTTCAGGAAGTTCATAAGCGAAATCTTCCGTCTTATAGTGTGTTTGAGTTTTCAAGTAAATTGACCATTAAACAATCACAAGGCCAAAGCAAAAACCCGCTCTAGGCGGGTTTTTTAGTATATTAGCCTGGCGATGCCCTACTTTCCCATGGGGAACCCCAAAGTATCATTGGCACAGAATAG
>CAYQIE010000014.1:0-608 GCA_964417505.1 Rickettsiella sp.
TTTTCAAAATTTTGGATTCAGCAGGGGCCTGAAATATAAATTCTTTTTTAGGTAATCCTTTTACTCCAACTTCAGGGTGAAATTGGAGTTCCATCAAAGAGGGAGCCATACTTAGATTCCACAGCTTCAACATTTCCATCATCATCTTTAAGGCTTTAGAACGTATCCGCTAAAACTGATATCCGATAATTTTCCTTATCGGATGTATGGTTTTCAGGGCGCGTTCTAGCGTTAATATAATTGTATGCGGCGGCCATCAAATTATAAATGTTTATTTTGGAGGATCACTTAAAACACTGAGTTCAGAAAGTATTAGTAAACAAAAATTTATGGATTATTCAGCTATACAGATTGACGCACTATATGAATTAGGATAGCTACTTTTACAATGCGCTTCTATCCTTCAGAATAAAGAATCAATATGGAATCGATGATTATTTGAAATGTAGTGCTATAGCCGCAGATGATGATGGAAATGTTGAAGCTGTGGAATCTAAGTATGGCTCCCCCTTTGATGGAACTCCAATTTCACCCTGAAGTTGGAGTAAAAGGATTACCTAAAAAAGAATTTATATTTCAGGCCCCTGCTGAATCCAAAATTTTGAAAA
>CAYQIE010000015.1:0-501 GCA_964417505.1 Rickettsiella sp.
GTGTGTGTTATCACATTGGTTGACAAGGTAACACTAACTTGAAATTTTATGTTTTAAAACTTCATAAGGTGTTTTTCCATTTAAACCAGAGTGAGGTCTGCTGTAATTGTAAAAATTTTCCCATTCGCGAATTTTTTCTCTCAGTCAACATCATTTTTATATTGGATCATCTGGTAAAACTCATCTTTATCAGCACCATGAGAGCGCTCAACTTTGCCATTAAGGTGGGGAGTTCGCGGCTTAATATAAACATGCCTTATACCTAAGCCTTCGACATGCCAGTGAAATTTAGCCTGGAATTCATGGTCATTATCGGTTTGTATGGTATGTATCCGGAAAGGAAATTTTTTAATTACATATTCAATAAAGTCTATGGCATTTAATTGAGTGTGTTTTTGTAGCTTCTAAGCGCTCGAATACGCGTGGCATCATCAATAGCTGTATATTGAACGTCGGATTTTTCGACCATCTTTGCCTGTGAAATCAAGAAACTTGACATCA
>CAYQIE010000016.1:0-11395 GCA_964417505.1 Rickettsiella sp.
TTTGTAGCATTAATTATAAATATTCGAGAAACTTCTGGGGGATAGAAATTTTTTAGGATCAAAAAAGATTGTCCCGCAAAGTTGATTAATCTTTTTAAATGAGATTTTTTGTTTAGGATCAAGGATTGTCTCCGAAATTAGTTTTGACTCGCTAAATGCACTCAGTTCAAAAAGATAAAAACAATAAGCCCAAATTTTTTCTATATTTCCAGAAAAGATTTGTTTATTGTCGAATTGTTCAGCTTATTCTTTTAAAATTTCCCAAAAAATTGAAAAATTCTTTTTGACAGAAAGATATAAATCTTTTGTCTTAGATAGGTTTTTTACAAGAATACAGCTGAATAAAAGACTGACTAATTTAGTAAAATTCTCATCGGTAACACAATAATTTAATAATTTTTTAGATTCATAAGCTTTATGTCTTTTGTTTATTTCATTGATTCCAAGCCGTATGATTCCCCCAAGTGCTGAGAAAGGGGCGGGAAATAATTCAAAAAAATGAGTTAAAACGTCGAAAAAATTCAGCTTCTTTACTTAATGCAAGCATAAAATTCTCGCCTTGATCGTTGCTTATAACCAGCAGATTATAAAATTTTGCCGAAACTCATTATAACTAAGTTGAAAGGCTGAGGCTAAAATCGGATTTTTTTGTATGGCTTGTAAACAAAAATCGATTTTATCCGTTTGATGATGAAGATAAATAATACTAAGGCAGATAAAATTAATATAGATTATCTTTAAAAGATTCTCAACGGGGTATGAACTAGCTTCCAAGGGATGGACGAATGTTTTATACGATTCTGCAATTTGGGTGCTCGATCTATTTTGATTTTCTAACGTCTTTATTTTTTGTCTTTTTTTATTTGAAATTTTTTTCCATAAACTGGTTTTCACACTTTTTTTAAAAAAAGAAAAAAAATTATTAAATTTAAACCGCATAGTCACCCGCCTTATTATTTTTTCCTATATTAACATCAAAATAAATTATTTTAAAAATATTTTTTTGAAAAAAATCAGTTTTTTAAACTTAGATTTTTCAGCTGCTTTTAAAGGGGATTCATAATTGCTAAGGGGTAGGACTTCATTAAGTTTCAGAGTAAACTATGAAACTTTAATTGTGTTCTTATGATTATGAAATTACTAAATTTTGAAGTGGGCATTAATAAGCCTTTATTTGTTATAGCAGGGCCTTGTGTCGTGGAAAGTGAACAATTGGCTATGGATACCGCAGGGCAGCTTAAGGAAATAACTGAAAAGTTGAATATCCCCTTTATTTATAAATCTTCCTTTGACAAGGCCAATCGTTCTTCGGCTAAAAGTTTTCGGGGTTTGGGTATTGAAGAAGGCTTACGTATTCTAGCCAAAGTAAAAAAGGAGTTGGGCGTTGCGATAGTTACTGATGTTCATGAAGATACTCCTTTGTACAAAGTAGCTAGCGTCGTCGATGTTTTACAAACCCCCGCATTTTTATGTCGACAAACTAACTTTATCAAAAAGGTCGCCCAGCAAGGTTTACCCGTTAATATTAAAAAAGGCCAATTTCTTTCGCCATGGGATATGCAATACGTCGTTGAGAAGGCTCGTCAAGTGACTAAGGCTATCATCATGGTTTGCGAGCGTGGTGTGACCTTTGGCTACAATAATCTGGTTTCCGATATGCGTTCATTAGCTATCATGCGTGCGACACAATGTCCGGTCGTGTTTGATGCTACGCATTCCGTACAATTACCTGGAGGGCAGGGGAGATGGTCGGGAGGGCAACGTGAGTTTATTCCGGTATTAGCACGTGCCGCAGTAGCGGCAGGGATTTCTGGTCTTTTTATGGAGACTCACCCTAATCCAGAGAAAGCATTAAGCGATGGGCCAAATTCTTGGCCATTAAAAAAAGTAGCTGAACTGTTGGTAAGTTTACAAGAAATAGATAAAACCGTAAAAAAAACTAAATTAATTGAAACAACCCTATAGGTAGAACGTATGCCAAAAATTGCAGAGATTAATGCGTATGAAATTTTAGACTCGCGAGCTAATCCCACGATTGCTGTGGAAGTTATCTTGGATTCAGGCTTAAAAGCAGATGCCAGTGTTCCATCCGGTGCCTCGGCAGGTTCGAAAGAAGCTTTAGAATTAAGAGATAGGGATAGGGATCGATACCAAGGTAGAGGGGTTTTATTAGCGATCCAAAATATTCTAGGACCTATCCAAAAAAATTTAATTGGAAAAGATATTTCTGATCAAAAATCCTTAGATCAATTCTTAAAAGAACTGGATGGTACCGACAATAAAGGAAATTTAGGTGCGAATGCTATTTTGGGGATTTCCTTAAGTTTGCTAAAAGCGGCTGCATTAGCTCGCGGACAAGCGCTGTATGTTCATATTGCTGAGCTTACGGGTCAAGGCGACGGAAAATACCTCATGCCAGTACCGCAGATGAACATTATCAATGGCGGAGTACATGCGGATAATTTATTAGCCATCCAGGAATTTATGATCTTACCTTTGAGTGCGCCTACGTTTGGCGAGGCTTTACGTTGGGGTGTTGAGACCTTTCATTGTTTAAAATCCCATCTAAAGAAGCAAGGATTCAATACCAATGTGGGTGACGAAGGTGGCTTTGCACCGAATTTTCAATCGCATCAAGAGGCCATTGAAAGTATTTTAGTAGCCATTGAACAAGCCGGATATAAACCCGGTAAAGATATCTATTTAGGGTTAGATGCAGCAAGTAATGAATTTTATCGGCAAGATAAATATTGCTTAGAAAATAAAAGATTAAATGCCGAACAATGGATTACTTATTTAGAGTATTTAGTGCAACAATATCCTATTATTAGCATAGAAGATGGCATGGCTGAATCAGATGAATTGGGTTGGATACAGATGACACAACGCTTGGGTCAACGAATTCAACTCGTTGGAGATGATTTATTTGTGACTAATCCTCTTTTATTCCGCCAGGGAATAGCTAAAAATTTAGCTAATGCGATCCTCATTAAATTGAATCAGATAGGTACAGTCAGCGAAACCTTAGAGGTTATTTCGCTAGCCAAGCAAGCTCACTATGCTGCAATTATTTCTCATCGTTCGGGTGAAACAGAAGATACCACGATAGCCGATTTGGCTGTGGGTACGGGAGTGGGCCAGATAAAAACAGGCTCTGTTTGTCGTGCGGATCGAACTGCTAAATATAATCGTTTGTTACGGATTGAAGCTGAGGTTGCAAGAAATAATAAGGTTAGTTATGCAGGAAAATCTGTCTTTACACGCTTTTTAAATGATTAATTTGATGAAACCTCTTATTGTTATTTTGACAATGCTTTTTTTAAGTTTGCAATACAAACTATGGTTTGTACAAGATGGTGTGTGGCGAGTGCATCAACTTAAAAAACAAATTGACCAGCAATTGAAGGAAAATACCCAACTTAGTCAACGAAATATGGCGATGATAGCTGAAATTAAGGATCTTAAGTCAGGAAAGGTCGCATTAGAAGCTCATGCGCGTAATGATCTGAATATGGTAAAACCTAATGAACTATTTTATATGTTAGTTGATAAGTCAGAAAAGAATAAACAAGAAAAATCGCATTAAAATTTAACCGGTTTCCAGACACGGATGATGGGTGCTAAGGAGATTAGTTTGATGTTGCGTAAAGGAGGAAATTCTAATGAAGCTTCTGAGTTAATAACATAAAGATCATAGCTATTAACAGCATGCGCAATTTTTACGCGTCTAATGAGCAATTCTTTTCCTTCAAGCTCAACAATACAATCCGCACCGTTCGCTAACTCCATATTTTTATCCGTTAATTTTTTTCCTGCCACGAGATTACCCAGACCATAAAGTGGTTTCATACTTTCATTATCAACAAGGTATATGAGGTGTTCAGGATAATTCTTTTTAAAAAGCGCTAATTCTGCATTTATCTTACAATTTTCCATCGGATAATCAGATTTTTTTTCATTGATAGAAATTCTAGATAAAGATTCAAGATTTTTATAATTTAACTTAGAAAGTTTACTTGAGTCAGTCACTTTTGGTGGTTCACCATAACCTGTCATTAACCAGATTACGGTGCATTCTATTCCTTCTTCGCGCATTGCTTTGCAGACTTTTTGTGCGCCACGTTCAGTGACACTACTATAGCCTTGTTCCCAATAATTAATTGTAGTTAAGCCTAGATGGCAATGTTGGGCAAATTCCTTCATTGAAAGATGTGACATTTTACGTAAATACCGCAACCGATTAGCTCGTTCTTGAATTTCCATTAACAAAGTAGCGTTTTTTTCTTTTATGGACTTAGGGTTCTTTTTCATTATCTTCCTTTACTAAATTTGACATGAAATATCTATTCAGATAATATTTAGTCTTAATAAATGACTAAATAAACGAGTGTTACGCCTTTAATTAAAGGTGCTTTACGATGTAAATTCTTTGCTTGTGTTTAAATAAAATTAAAAAATTACTAACAAAATGGTTCAGTTTGCTGATTAATAATATTCATTTCGCAAATTAACGTTAAAGTTTATTTTGCAGAATAATATTCTATATTCTATGGCTAATGTTTAACCAGAGTAGTTCTTAAAATTTTTTTATGCTGTCTTTAAAATATCCTTGATATAAAAAGATAGGTTGTTAATAGTGCTTTTACCTCTTTAAATTTAAGTTGGTATTTCATTGTATTCGCGACTATCTATTATTATCTTATGACACAACTAAATTTTAAGAAAGTAAACAAGCTAACTATAGACATTATAACGAATATCTTTCCTGGTGTGGATAGTAATAGGTGCTTTTATTTAAAATAGGGATACAGGTTTAACTAAATTATACCGGACTTCTTTTAAGATTGTTATTGTTGGAGCTAAAAATGGATAAGCATTAGATTAATTTAATTTTTAGGATAGTCGTTCATTGTTCGCAATCCAGGTTTATTCAATGTTTATAGCGATGGAAACTAAAACAATTGCTAATTTATGGAGAAGAATAATGTCAATTTTAAAATTAAGAACTAACCTAGTCGAAAAAATAAAATGTTTTGGGAATAATTTCTATCCGGTATTAAAAAAACCTTAGAAGAACCAAGTTTACCAATAAAAAATGTAAGCGGCTCAATATCTAAGGTTTTATCCGTTGATACTAGCAAAATTTGTCAAAAAATTAATGTAAATAATCTGGAAAAATTGGGTTGCATGGTTGAATCTATGCATTCTGCCCGTTGTGCGTTGGACAAATTAAGCTCACCCTTTCAAGTTATTTTATTAGATGTCAATTTATCCGATTGTAGCATCGATTTGTTAATTAATTTAATTCGCTACGATATGGGGAATGTCAATCAAAAGACTCCGATTGTATTAACCAGTAGTTGGCTAAATAAATCTTGCAAAAAGATTTATTTAGATTTAGGTGTTAATGAAATCTATATAAAGCCGATACAAGAAAAGGATTTTAAGAGAATTTTACATAACTATGTGTAATGACTTAAAATTTTAAATAAAAACCTTTTTAAATAGAAATTAACTGCCCGTCTTCTATATGTAAAGTTCGATCCAACCGACTCGCAAGACCTTGGTCATGTGTAACAATCACTAAACTGGTGTTAAATTCTTCGTTGAGCTCAAGTAAGGCTTGATATACTTGTTCTGCAGTGTGGCTATCCAGATTACCAGTGGGTTCGTCTGCTAATATACACAATGGGTTGTTTACCAGCGCTCTTACGATAGCCGTGCGTTGACGTTCTCCGCCTGATAATTCGCCAAGCTTATGATGCTGTCGATGGACTAGACCAACCTTTTTCAATAAATTCAGTGCTTTTTTCTGAGCTAACAAAGGCTTGACGCCTGCTAGGAATAATGGAATACATGAATTTTCTAGTACGGTAAACTCAGGTAATAAATAGTGAAATTGATAGATAAAACCAAGGTAACGATTACGTAGGTGACTTCGATGATTCTCAGATAATTCATCTAAATTTTGTCCTGCTAGAAAAACTTTACCTGAACTGGGTCGATCCAATCCACCTAATAGATGCAATAAAGTACTTTTCCCTGCGCCTGAAGGGCCAACGATGGCAATGCGTTCGCGAGCATACACAGAAAAATTGATAGGTTTGAGTACTTCTACAAACAATGAACCATCATGAAAGGTTTTGCTTAATTGATTACAACTTAATACCGGAGCATCCTGTTTAGGCGGAGTTAGAAGGGTAGGCGATCGTCTATTCATAACGTAAAGCCTCAGCCGGAAGTGTGCGTGCGGCTTTTAATGCGGGGTAAATAGTGGCTAATAAACTCATACCTAAAGCGGCGATACAAATATGAATAATATCGGCTGTTTCAATCTTTGAGGGTAATTTATCCACGAAAAAGTAAACATTAGATGCAAGAATTTGAATATGGAAGGTATGTTCGATAAAGCTTAAGATGTTGCTAACTTCAGAAGCTAAAGCAATACCACCGATTAAGCCCAATAAAGTACCGCTAAAACCTATGACACAACCTTGGACCATAAAAATACTTAAAATCGTACTGGGGGTCGCACCCAAAGTGCGTAAAATGGCAATATCAGATTGCTTATCGGTAACTACCATCATTAATGAAGAAACTAAATTAAAGGCAGAGATGGCAATTAATAAGAGTAGAATAAAAAACATCATTCTTTTTTCTAAAGAGATTGCATACATCAAACTGCCAAAGGTACTGGTCCAATCCGTTACCATATAAGTAGGGGATAATGTTTTAATAAGTGCATTCGACACTTTGGGTGCTGCAAATAAATTATTTAATTTCAAACGCAATCCCGTAACACCTTGGCCTAATTGAAACAATGTTTGTGCATCTTTTAGAGCGATATAAGCCATACTGCTTTCAAACCCAAAGCTTCGTCCTACCTGAAAAATTCCGCTAACAGTAAACGTTTTAAAACGCGGAATAATCCCAACCGGCGTTAGACTAACGCTAGGAGTGATTATGTTAACTTTATCTCCTATTTGAATACCCAAACCTAATGCTAATTCTTCACCTAACACAATGTTGTAATGACGGGGTTCTAAATTGAAATCTCCTTCCACTATTTTGTGTGGTATTTCAGAGACATTTTTTTCTAATTCAGGGAGCACGCCCGTGATCATAATGGGATGTGGTTGTCCTTGATCGACTAACATTCCTTGTCCGGACACATACGGAGCGCTGCCAATAACGTTTGCTTGTTGAGAGACTTTTTGTCTTAGCAGAGTAATTTCTGTCAAAGGATGCCCATTCGTTGCAGTGATAGCAACTTGTGTGGCTATGTTAAAAATACGGTCGCGTATCGCATCATCAAAACCATTCATTACCGATAAGACGGTAATCAATACCATGACACCGAGAGCAATCCCTATCATCGATGTTAAAGAAATAAAGGAAATAAAATGGTTGCGTTTTTTTGCTCGCGTATAACGCAAACCTATATATAAAGCGATAGGACGAAACACACCAGGACCCTGTTAATGTTGTTAGAGTAATATGCCACTCGCTGGAAAGAATGCGAATTTTTATGCCATAGAGTCGTGTTAATTCCCAGGCGATGTTTTTTCAGCCGGCTCGCCCATAGCCACAATGGCATGAAATCCTCCATCAACATGGATGACTTCACCGGTAATACCCGAAGCCATATCAGAGCAAAGAAAGACTGCGGTATTTCCTACTTGTTCTATGGTGGTATTTTGACGTAATGGCGTAACGGCTTCGTTATAGGCTAGAATCTTTCGAAATCCGGAAATTCCTGATGCAGCAAGCGTTCGGATAGGCCCAGCCGATATAGCATTCACACGGATATGTTTGGGTCCTAAGCTATTTGCCAGATAACGAACATTAGCCTCTAAACTTGCCTTGGCTAAGCCCATAATATTATAGTTTTTCAATGCCTTTTCGGATCCTAGATAACTCAATGTGAGGATCGCGCCATCATTGGGTTGATCCTTCATCATCGGAAATGCTACTTTTGCTAAGGCGGCTAAGCTATAGCTACTGATATCATGGGCAATTCTAAAACCTTCGCGGTTAACATGTTCAAAGTAATCACCTTGTAATTGATCGGCCGGAGCGTAAGCCACGGAATGGACTAAAATATCCAAGCCATCCCAACTGACATTAAGCTGTTTGAAAAGTTCAGAAATGTCTTCATCTAGACTGACATCGCAAGGAATGACAATATCTGAATTAAAATCCTTATTCGCTATTTTAGCGACACGATCTTTTAGTTTTTTACCTTGATAGGTAAAAGCAAGTTTAGCTCCTTCACGGTGCATGGCTTCAGCAATCCCGTATGCAATCGATCGATCACTGGCTAAACCAACAATTAATGCACGTTTATTATCTAGTAGACCCATGATTTTCCTCTTTGCTTTTGTTGCTAAAATTATTTAATAATTCGCGAATTTTGGCTTTGATAAGTTCAATAGCAATCCGATTTTCACCTCCGCGTGGAACAATGATATCAGCATAATGTTTAGATGGTTCTATGAACTGGGAAAACATCGGACGAACAGTTTGTTGATATTGCATTAAAACCGCTTCAATCTCTCTGCCGCGTTCAATGACATCGCGTTTGATACGGCGATTTAAACAAACATCTAAGGGAGTATCCATATAAATACGAATATCCATAAGTTCTCTTAAGCTAATTTCAGCAAACAGTAAAATCCCCTCTAAGACAATAATGTTATGTGGGCCCAAACGTCGGATTTGTTGCTCACGAATATGCAAGGTATGATTATAAATAGGGACTTCAACCGATTTACCAGCTTGTAATTGTTTAAGATGTTCGATGAGTAAACCATGATCGAAGGCATCGGGATGGTCATAATTGTTTTCTATGCGTTTTTCAAAGGCAATAGTACTATTATCTTTATAATAAGAGTCTTCAGAAATAACGGCGACTTGTTCTGAACCCAATTCCTTGACAATAGTATGGGCCAATAAACTCTTACCAGATGCGGAAGCTCCGGCAATACCGATGATGATACAACGCTGAGTCATACAAGCCTTAGTATTCAATAATGCGGGTAAGTTAGCAGTTTTTAATAAAAAGGTAAATGGCATCAATAATATTCATGTTCGTTAAGGTGTTTATTGAATATTTTTATTATGTTAAAAAACCGTTCTATGTAAAAATATTATTAAATAATAACTTAAGTAACATGACTATCAATAAAACAAAGGAAGTTTTTTCTGTGACAATTTCATACGCTCTATTGCTTGGCGCTTTTTTGTTAGCTCTCTTGCAATGCAGTGTTCCTTTAGTGAGTCTCTATTCTCAACGTCTCAGCTGGCTTAAATGGGTTAAACCTGTTACCTGGTCGCAATTTGCATTGGTAACATTAGCTATTCTAGGTTTAGCGTATGCATTTTTAATCAATGATTTTAGTTTTTCCTATGTTGCGCAGAATTCTAATACCCATCTACCTTGGATTTATCGTTTGTGTGCTATTTAGGGAGGACATGGATGGAGGATTCGATATTATTATGGATATTTATTTTAAATCTATGGACAGTTGCGGTTGTTGTTTTAGAGCAATCTATGGATCTCGTTTCATTGGCACGAATCATAGCAGTGTTGGGATTTATTAGCGCAGGGTTTTTATTATTTTTTACTGACGCTTTCGAATCCATTTAGTTTAGTAACAGAAGCGGTGTCGGATGGGAACGATCTGAATCCGTTATTACAAGATCCAGGTTTAATCATTCATCCACCTTTACTTTATATAGGTTATGTCGATTTTTCAGTTAGTTTTGCGTTTGCAGTTGCGGCATTATTAGGTGAATGTTTCGATCGATCATGGGCAAAGCGAATGCGACCATGGACGTTGGCAGCTTGGTGTTTTTTAACCTGGGGAATTGTTTCAGGAAGTTGGTGGGCATATCGTGTATTAGGCGGGGAGGCTGGTGGTTTTGGGATCCAGTCGAAAATGCTTCGTTATTGCCTTGGCTGGCTGGCACAGCACTCATTCATTCTTTATTAGTCTAGTTGTAGAAAAACAAGAATTATTGGAAACTTGGGTGATATTGCTCTCCATATTAACTTTTGCATTAAGTTTAATCGGTACGCTTATCGTGCGTTCGGGTATTTTGATTTCCGTACATACTTTCGCCGTTGATCCTTGGCAAGGTGTGTTTATGTTAGGGCTATTAGTGGTATTGATAGGAACGGCACTGTGTATTTATGCATTCCAAATCCAAAATTTTAAACAACCAGCGGCTCAGATCAGCTTGCTCTCGCGTACCGCACTCTTAATCATGAATAATATTTTACTGAGTGTACTGGTATTTACCGTTTTACTGGGTACATTGTATCCCTTAATTATTGAAGTATTAGGTTTGGGAAAGTTTTCGGTTGGAGCACCGTATTTTAATCTAGTGTGTGCACCCTTTGCTGTTTTAATATTATTTTTTATAGGTTTATCCTATTTAATTCCTTGGAAGCAAAACGTACATGGTAATGTTTTAAAACAGATAGTGAGTATTCTGTTAAGTTCCTTCAGTATCAGTTTTATTTTAATTATTTTATTTAGTAAAAAAATGCAATGGCAGGTGATGATAGGTCTTGGATTGGCATTTTGGATATTATTAAATACTTTACAGTTGCTTAGTGCGTCCTTTAAGAAATGAATCTAAAAACTATTCTTAAAACCCAAGCAGCGATGCTAATCGCCCATACAGGGGTGGCTATTCTCAGGATAGGAATTGTTTTAAGTAGTTACTATAGTATAGAACGTAATGTACAAATGAACGTCGGCGATACTTTGTCCTTAGCAGGTTATCACTTCAAATTGCAACAGGTTTATGCCTTGCAAGGTTCCAATTACACCGGCGCAGTGGCTAATATCCAAGTGAACTTTTAAAGCCATCAATATTTACGTCCGTAATTACGTTATTATCCCATAACCGATGTCATGATCAGCAAACCGGCTATTGCAGTAAGTTTCTGGCGTGATTTATATGTGTCTTTAGCAGAACCCATTGGCAAACAGATCTGGATTTTACGATTTTATTATAAGCCTTTTGTGCGCTGGATTTGGATGGGGGCTTTGTATGATATTGGGCCGGTGTATTGGCTATCTTTTCTCGACATTACAAAAAAATATAGCGTTACTTATGCGTTATATTATTCCCTTGTTAGTCTTGATAATTATTGTCTTTTTTTTATGGCAAGGATTAGCAAAAGATCCCAATCTGTTGTCATCACCATTAATCAATCAAACTATTCCCGAGTTTTTAGCCCCGGATTTACTAAAAAATCATTCGGTATTTAGAAAAAAAATATTCTTACAAAAGTTTCTCGAATATTTATAATTAATGCTACAAAATGGGCTTTAAATTTCTAGTGATAGAAGATTTAATAATAAGCCAATAATCCTGTTAA
>CAYQIE010000017.1:0-4555 GCA_964417505.1 Rickettsiella sp.
CATTGCTACCCGATATTGTAAACGGGGAAAGTATTTTTTGGAGGCCGTTAAATTCGCTTCTTCCATTATATTAATGACTTAATTGACGACACTCCCTAGTTTAAAATTCAAAAGAAAATTTATCACGAAGATATTTTCTGATGTTTCTGAACCTAATTCAGTTCAAGCAATAAAAACTATTTTAGATAACTTAAGTTGGCGACAGCTTTTTTTATTCCATCATATATGGGTTTTATCTTTTTATTAAGAAAGGGATTTAGAGCACGTTTATCAGAAGAATTATTTTTAGATTTACTGAAAGAAAAATTCAAAAAAATTAATGAGAATCAAGAACCTAATGCAAAAAACATAGATGAATTATATGCCATCAAAAATCATATTAACTATTTAAAAAGTAAAATACAGGATGATTCCATTGATTTGAATTCGTTAAACCTCCTTGATTCTCACCAAGCGATAGTCAATAGGTTTAAAAATAATAAAGAAAATGAAAACTTATTAAGAAATGTTTGGATTTTATCCAAACAAGCGTCAAGTTGCATCAATGAATTTAATAAACTAAAGAATGCTTGTAAAAGAGAAAGTGAAAAAGTTCCAGAATATAGTCAATTTCAGTTAAATAAAAACGAGGTAAGCAAAGTGCATATTCCCTTAAAATGGATGAGATAAATTTAAACTAAATCTATTTCCATTTTATATTACAACCCATACTCGGTATTTGCTGTGGATTAACCGGTTTGTCTCGAAGTATATTATCTAAAGCCGAGCGAATATCTTTACCTGTTATGGGGATTTTATTGCCAGCTCTAGACCCATCTAATTGTCCTCGATAGACACATGAAAAGTTTTTATCGAAGACAAAAAAATCAGGCGTACATGCCGCATGGTAAGCTTTAGCTGTTTTTTGAGTTTCATCATAAAGGTAAGGGAAGCTAAAGCCTAATTGTTTAGCGAGCTGAGCCATTTTTTCAGGTGCATCTTCGGGGTAAGCTATGGCATCATTAGCGCTGATAGCCACAAAAGATATATCTTTAGCTATATAGTCGTTAGCTAATTTAACTAGCTCGTGAATGACATGTTTTACGTAGGGGCAATGATTGCAAATAAACATAATAACGGTGGCTTTAGACCCTTGGCTATCTTTTAAACTATAAAATTTGCCAGAGATTGTATCCAAAAGTTTAAAATCAGGTGCTTGTGTGCCTAATGCAAGCATGTTTGAAGACGTTAAGACCATAAAATTTCTCCTCATTTGCAATCGTTCCAGGTATTATAACCCAAACCTTTATTTATTAAATTCAATTATGGCTAAGCTTTATTTTTATTATTCCGCTATGAATGCAGGCAAAAGTACCGCTTTATTGCAAGCAAGTTATAATTATCAGGAACGAGGTCTACAAACCCTCTTATTTGCACCCGCCATTGATGATCGCCATAAGTTGGGATACATAAGCTCACGAATTGGATTAAACGCTAAGGCGAGTTTATTTGCTCCAAATGACAACTTGCTCGAGCAGGTAGAGGCCCATTTAAATCAAAAAAAAGAATTAAAATGTGTCTTAATCGATGAAGCACAATTTTTGACAAAAAAACAAGTTTTACAGCTAACCTTTGTTGTTGATCGTTTAAAGATCCCTGTTTTATGTTATGGATTACGCAGTGATTTTCGTGCTGAACCTTTTGAAGGCAGTTTATACTTATTGATATGGGCTGATGAGGTTAACGAGATAAAAACAGTCTGCTATTGTGGCTGCAAAGCGATTATGAATATTAGGTTTGATGCTGAAAATCATAAAATTACTGAGGGCAAACAAATAGAAATTGGCGGGAATGAACGCTATGTTTCAGTTTGTAGAAAGCATTTTAAGTTAACAGAGGCCAAGCTTTAGCCAATTTTCTTATGATCTTCTTCATGATTAGATATATATGCCTGATTTTAGTTTCTTTTAATATTTTCTTAATTTTATCTACTTAAAATAAATCTTTGATATACCCTATTTCTAGTAATTAGCTTATGTTCAGAAGGGAATTTTATACCAAATAAAGGTTCAGGCCTATTCAAAAGGGTATATTAAAAATTTATATTCGTCGGGTTTAGCAGCCCAGTTAACTTTTGGCACAAATAACTAAAGTGAAAAAACTAATAAGAAAGTTCAATTGCATCAACATATTGCTACTGAGATTGAAAATAATAATAATAATCTTGTTGATGAAATCAAGTTTGATTCTGACGAGGCGTTGGTAGATTTATTTAAGCTTTTATGTTTCATTCACGCTTGGTCTGACTCCCCTGAGACTTGGGATAAAGTTGATAATATTGAAAGAAAAAAAATACGAGAATTATTGAAATTTAAAAGGAAAATTCGTAAACCTATTAGAAGATTCATACATTACGGTTTATATAAATTAACCTTAGAAAGCTTACAGCGATTTAAGCAAATTGCTGAGAATGATGAAGAGAAAAAATTGATTGAGCAATTACTCAATTGTTTAAAAAAAATCTATCTGGATGATGATATTGATTCAGATCTTAAAAAGAAATCTTTAATCATAGTTTATTTATAGATTCCTAGAGCAAAAGGAATTTAGTTTTCCAGTTAAAATTGACGAAATTTTCTTAGAAGCGACTAAATTAATTTCTAATTTTTCACTTTGGTCTGCCAAGTTACTTAGGGGATGTGGTTTTGGTATCGGATTAATTGCTGCATTAGCTTGCGGTTTGAGCACAGGTGCCGCTATCTTTATATTACTCGTTAGCTTAAGTTTGCCATTAGGATTTGTGATTCCTTTAAGCATACTTTTTTTCATTACCGGAACCAGAGCTAATTTTCAGCTTTTCTCACAACATATTCCAGAATTTTTTCAAGATCTTTTTAAAGAAAGGAGAGTAACTAAATTTATCGATCAACAAGGTAAATATCACCAATTATCAAGAAATAAGAAATTCTTACTTTTACCTGCTGGTTTTTTCTCCTTATCCGTAGGGATTGCTGCAGCAGCCATTACCTATCTTGAAGGCGCTAAAATGATAGCGCTTATTTGGCCGATGTTGGTCACAACATGTCCGCATTTAGCGGCTGGTCTTTTGTGTGTATTAGCCGTTGCTTTTTTAATTGGCCTAACCTTCGTTATGTTAAGAACCTTTATTGGTGTTTTGCAATCACAATTCTCGTTGCAAGACCTCAAAAAGAACATTCAAGAAAAATGTCAAAATATCAATGTTAAGCAGATTTTAGCTTATCCTTTTAAAGGATTGGTTATGACCGCTGCCTTTTTTGGTTTAGTTTATCTTGATTTTACCGGAACAACCACTTTAGCAGGTTTATTAGGCTGGGTTGCTGCGGATATAATAACTATAGCGGCAATTATTGGCGATCTACCCTTTACGTTAAGAACTGCGCTAGCTTGGTGGGAATAGCTTATTTACTAAAAATGATTCTAATTCTAATTTAAAGAAAGATGCCAAATATTACCTAGGGAAGCTAGTGGAGTTTTTGGCATTAATAATTAATGCTGTAGGTAATGCAGCATTGGTATTTACCGATTCATGCGTTTCTCGTATTGCGAGTATCGTTTGTTTCATGAATTCATACGCCAGTAATCGTATCCAAGAGGATGAGGGTGAGTTAATTCAGCTGAGAGAAGAGGTTACTCAGAAATCTTTAGGCTGGTTGTGAGGCTTTTTCAAGCCAGTTTGTTTGGATACTTAAATCCCAGAAGCAAGTAACGAGCCCGAGCCAGCTGAGAATTGTTCAGTTAGATCCATTTATTAATACGTATTTTTTAAATGAATTTTTGGACAATTGGTCTGGCTTGCTATATACTATACTTCCCAAATAGTCCATAAAAATAAAAGACAAAAGATTGTATGTCTACTCTCTCTGAGACATTAATGACCAAAACCATCTTTAAGCGGATTTGTGACGATCTAAGCTTTTCTAGGCTTCAACCCTGGTTAGTGTGCCTTTCAGCCGCGCTTTTTTTCTTTTATGAATTCATCCAAATGGGCATGTTTAACTCGATTAACCAAGAGTTAATGCATGATTTTTCTATAAATGCTGGCAATTAGGGTTTTTATCTGCGACCTATTTCTATGCAGATGTTATTTTTTTATTATTTACTGGAATTCTAGTCAATCGCTTTTCTATTCGTGCCATTATACTCAGTGCGATGGCTATGGTAGTCCTTTCCACATTTGTGTTCTCTTTCAGTCGATCGTTTGAAGTGGCAGCTTTTAGTCATTTTATAGCCGGTATTGGTAACGCCTTTTGATTTCTAAGTTGTATAAAGTTAGCGACTCGCTGGTTTCCTTACCAACGTTTAGCGCTTGTCATTGGAATTATCATTACTATAGCCATGGCTGGAGGCATAATGGCGCAGACTCCTTTTGCTTTGGTAGTTCATCTACTTGGATGGAGAAAGGCAGTAATGATAAATGCTGGATTGGGATTATTTATTATTACAAGAGTTTCGCTCTGCTATATAAGGATTTAAACTAGAGGGGGAAGAGAAAAGGCTAAAAAGGAAAGAAGGTATCCGAATTTAAGTATACAAA
>CAYQIE010000018.1:0-9227 GCA_964417505.1 Rickettsiella sp.
TCTATTAACAGGATTATTGGCTTATTATTAAATCTTCTATCACTAGAAATTTAAAGCCCATTTTGTAGCATTAATTATAAATATTCGAGAAACTTTTGTGTGAGAGGAATGTGCACGAATACCCCCTCGCTTCCCAGAAAAAAAGGAATTTGTTTCGTGAATAAGGCCATTCAAGCATCGCATCAACCAAATTAAAAATTTGTGGATAAAGCATTACCTTCAAACGAAAGTTCAAGCACATGGCGAGTACTACTGTGAGCGCCATCGCAACCTACAATATAGTCACAAACAATTTTTTCGGTATTTCCTGTGATATTATTTTTAATACTTGCTCTTACATCCTGCGAATCTTGAGTGAAGGTTACTAATTACTTTTGACGCTCTATATTAACCCCTTTTTTTCTAAATACTCATTAAGAATACGTTCTGTTTCAGTTTGCGGGAGAAAATAAATTTATGGGAAAGGTGTATTTTGATGTTTGAAATGTTTGAATTTAATTTCAATTTGCTTCTTTCCGTTAATAAAAAAAGCAAAATCCTCATTAGAACGCGAACGCTCTAGTTTAAGAAATTCTTCAACGACTCCTAAATTCTGAAATATTTCCATCGACTTCGCTTGAATAGCAAACACTCGCGACTCATGTGCTCTGTCCTTTTACTTATCAGTAATTCTAAATTTAACGCCATAACGCAATAAATAACAGACCATAATCAGACCCGTAGGACCCGCCCCGATAATCAATACTTCTGTATGCTTGGTTTTAGTATTCATAAAAAAACTATAGTTCAGTCTTTCATGAAGTAAAACGGCCGCGCTATAATGGTCAAATATTTTGCTTGCTAAAATCATTATGGAGACTTAATTGCATACTCATTATAAATCGTTATTACCCCAACATGGTTTATCCCGCTTTGCTGGATGGATGGCTAACTGTAAAAATACTTGGATTAAAAATCGATTAATCAACGGTTTTATTCGACATTATAATGTTGATATGTCGTTAGCTCAGGAAGAAAACCCTGAACACTATATTAATTTTAATGATTTTTTTACACGATCTTTAAAACCTGAAAAACGTCCAATTTCCAATCTCGCTACAGATATCATTTCACCTGTTGATGGCACTATTAGCCAAATGGGTAATATCAAAGAAAACCAACTGCTTCAAGCCAAAAAAATAAATTATAATTTACAAGCTTTATTAGGTGGCTCTGCAAAAATAGCGGCAAAATTTCAAAATGGACGATTTGCAACCTTTTATTTAGCGCCGGAAGATTACCATCGTGTACATATACCCTATAGTGGCGAATTGAAAGAAATGATTTATGTTCCAGGATGTTTATTTTCTGTAGATACCAAAACAACTACTGAACTGCCAAATTTATTTGTTCGTAACGAACGAGTTATTACCTTATTTTCTACGCCTATTGGTTCAATAGCTGTCATTTTAGTTGGGGCAATGCTAGTTGGCAACATCAGTACCCCATGGGAAGGGGTTATTGCACCTAGTTCCAAGCGACATATTTATCATTGGCATTATCTTGATAACAAAATTTCATTAGTCAAAGGGCAAGAGCTTGGGCAGTTTCAATTAGGTTCTACAGTTATCCTTTTATTCGAGGCCAACCGTATGAAATGGCTGACTAATTTGTTTGGAAAAAAGGTGATATTTGGAGAATGTATTGCTCAGGCAATATGAGGTATGTTTGTAAAATTAAGTTATAATAGCTCTCATTGTTAAAAAGTAGGTGGCCAATGTCTATACCACAAGAAAAACCTGTTTCGGCTTCAGCTGTACATAATCATACTTATAAAATATTTCCTAATGATTTGAACTCAACTGAAACTGTGTTTGGTGGTTTAGTTATGTCCACACTTGATAGAATCGCTTCTGTTGTTGCTAAGAGGCATAGCCAAAGACCTTGTGTGACTGCCTCTGTCGATGCTATACATTTTTTACAGTCCGCCACTCGGGGAGATATTTTAATTTTTCAAGCCGCTATTAATCGTAGTTGGTCGAGTTCAATGGAAATCGGTGTACGGGTTCTTGCAGAAGATTATCGTACCGGAACACGACGCCATATGGTATCGGCTTATTTCACTTTTGTAGGCACAGATGAGCATGGCCGTCCAGCAGCTGTTCCTAAGGTTATTCCTGAGACGCAGAATGAAATAAGACGTTACGAGGAAGCAGGCAAGCGCCGTGAACGCCGACATCAAGCTTCAAGAAAAGAACTGATAAATAAAAACTAAATCCTTAATTTTAAATTATTGAACGATCTCAAGGATGGTCCGCTAATAAAAATAAAAGATTTTTGTGGAGAAACTATGACGATACAAGTTTTACCAATTTTGGTGTTTAAGGATAATTATGTTTGGTGCCTTATCAATGAGGAAACAAAACATTGTATTATTGTCGATCCAGGCGAGGCAAAACCTGTTTTGGCACAATTAAAACAATTAAATCTCAAACTTGATGCCATGTTCATTACTCATCATCATTGGGATCATACCAATGGCATTCGTGCAAGTTTAAAACAACATCCTACTCCTGTGTTTGGACCCGCAAAAGAAAAAATAGCCGGAGTAAGTAATCCAGTTGATGAGGGAGATAAGATTGAACTACCTAATTGGCCAACTTTTGAAGTCATTGCAATTCCTGGACATACATTAGGTCATATCGCCTACTATGGAAACCATCTTTTATTTTGTGGAGATACATTATTTACTGCGGGTTGCGGTCGATTATTTGAAGGTACAGCTCAGCAAATGTTGAGTTCCTTAAATAAATTAGCCCAACTTTCAGATGAAACTCAGGTCTATTGCGGGCATGAGTATACGTTGGTTAATTTACATTTTGCTCAAACAGTAGAGCCCCATAATATCCAAATTAAAGAGCGATTAGAAAAAACTCGGGAATTGCGTCAAAAAAACTTAGCAAGTGTACCCAGTCTTTTATCTGAAGAACGTTTAAGCAACCCTTTTTTACGTTGTGATAACCCTGAAATAAAGCTATGCATCGAAAAAAGAACCGGGAAAAAACTTTCAACACCGGTTGAAATATTCGCTTATCTTCGGCAGTGGAAAAACAATTTTAAATAAATTTATTTAGGCTTTTTTTGTCGTTCAATTTCTTCTAATACTTTGTAACGAAATCTAAATGGATAGCATACAGCAGAAAATGATTCATTAGTCCCACTAACCCCCCCGAATACGAATAGATCCATAATCTAAAATTCGCCCCATAATACTTTGACTAATCTCTACCTCTTCAATTCGGTCCAAAACATTTTCAAGTGAAACTCGGCTAATAAAACCTGATTTCATTACAACCCGTTTATCAGTAATTCCATACTCTGAAGAGTAATAAATGATCAACCCCGATAAACAAACTATTAAAGCTAATATAGAAAAAAGACTGATGCTCAATAATGTAGGCTGCCCTCTGATCAATAAAAAAGCGGCTATTATAATCAAAACCACCCATGATTTTAAAACCACAATCCAATGGGGATAACGGCGATAGATAATTTTTTCATCTGACAAGAGAATGTTTTTGATATAACTCATAGAGCCTCTTATTATTTTTTCTTAATTTCTATTTACTAGGGAGCCAGAATAGTGTTATAGTGGCCAACTTTTCGCTGGTTTTCCATGTTTTCTGCATGAACTCTCAATTAACGTTAGAAAAACTTAACTTACTGGTTAAATTAGGCCATTCTATCGAAGAACGTAGCTTACCTCAATGGGTTTCGGTTCAAATAAAATTTAACTTTAGTAGTTTACCTAGTGCCTGTATCAACGATCAATTAATTGATACTATTTGCTATGCTACCTTAGCGATTGAATTACAACAATTCTGTGATAAACATTCTTTTAAACTTATCGAAGCATTAACTTATCAGCTATATCAATTCCTAAAAAAAAAACTACCTAAACTATTAAAAATTCCAATTAATATTTTTCTTAGTATCACTAAAAATCCTCAATTAACAGAAGTAAAACAATCGAGTTTTTCAATTAGTGATTCCATCATAGACAACTAGGGATGAAGAGTATAATTAACTTTATATTTTGGTTACACTAGCTTATTAAATAAACAAAAAAGAAAAAGTTATCAAAATATTAAATAAAGCCCTAAAAAACTTTATTTTCTGGAAGTTTAAAATATTGCCAAAATTAACTTTAATGAAACCATCTAATAAGAAGCAATGGTATTGCAAGAGGTTCTTATGAAGCAGAACACCGATTTAACTCAACATACACCCATGATCCGTCAATATCTCCAATTAAAAGCTCAACATAAGGATAAGTTATTATTCTATCGTATAGGAGATTTTTACGAATTATTTTATGAAGATGCCATCAAAGCAGCAAAATTATTAAATATTACCTTAACCAAACGTGGACAATCGGCTAATCAAGCCATTCCCATGGCAGGCGTACCTTATCACAGTGTCGAAAGCTATTTAGCCAAACTAATAAAACTCGGTGAGTCAGTTGCTATTTGCGAACAAATAGGCGATCTAAACTCAACTAAAGGACCTATGCAAAGGCAGGTAACACGTATAATTACCCCAGGGACACTCAGCGATGAAGCATTACTAGAAAATCATCAAAGCCTTCTCCTTGCAATGTATAATCAGAAGGATCAATTTGGTCTTTCTTATTTTGATATGGGAAGTGGCCAAATTAATATTTTGCAAGTTACTGGCGAAGAAGCCTTTGCCAACGAACTAGCACGACTCAATCCCAGTGAACTTTTAATCAGTGAAGAGTATAAAACCGAATCGCTATTAAAGCCCTATAAAACAATTCGGCGCTGCCCTCATTGGGAATTTGATTTTAATACCGCAACCCATTTATTAACAGAGCAATTTCAAACGTTCGACCTTAGTGGTTTTGGCTGTCAGGATCTCCCCTTGGCAATACAAGCAACTGGCTGTTTATTAAATTATGTTAAAGACACGCAGCGGGTTCAATTACAACATATTCAACCACTACTCATAGAAAGACATGAAGAAAGCATTATGTTAGACGCTACCTCACGACGTAATTTAGAGCTAACACTCAATTTACAAGGTAAAAAAAATAATACTTTAATGTCTATTTTAGATAAAACAGCAACGCCTATGGGAAGTCGTTTGCTCAATCAATGGTTGCATCGGCCGTTACGCAAGATAGATATTTTAGAAACACGACAATTAGCCATTAAAAAGTTATTAGCTACTCAATCTTTTACAAGCTTACAAGCTTTGTTAAAACCATTAGGGGATATCGAACGTATTATTACACGAGTAGGATTAAAATCAGTAAGACCTCGCGATTTAAGTCAATTACGCTTTGGCTTAGCTATTCTGCCAGATATTCATAATAAACTTAGTTCCTATTTAAACCTTCAAAGTATAGATAAAAAATCAGAGTTACTTATTTCATTAAGCCAACAAATAAAATGTTTCCCAGAATTGTTTTGTCTACTACAAAAAGCTATCGTTGAAAATCCTCCTGCCATTACTCGTGAGGGTGGAATAATTGCTAAAGGCTATCATGTTGAACTTGATGAACTACAAAATCTAAGTGAACATGCTGGACAATATTTGATTGATTTAGAAAAACGTGAGCGGGAGTTCACGGGTATTACTACATTAAAAGTTGGCTTCAATCGCGTACATGGTTATCACATTGAAGTAAGTCGAGGACAAGCCAAAAATATACCTGCGCACTATATTCGTCGGCAAACGTTGACTAACGCCGAACGTTTTATTACTCCTGAATTGAAGGAGTTTGAAGATAAAGCATTAAGTGCTCGTTCTAAAGCTTTAAGCTTGGAAAAAAAGCTTTATGATGAACTGCTCGATCAATTAGCAATTTATTTAACTGATTTACAAAAAACCGTTAATGCCATAGCCGAGCTAGATGTGCTAGTATGTTTTGCAGAACGAGCTTCCTCGCTCAATTTAAGCTGTCCCCAACTAAGCAAAAATCCAGGCATCCATATTGAGGGCGGGCGTCATTTAGTCATCGAACAAACTTTAGACACCCCTTTCATTGCGAATAATTGTCATTTGACTCCAGAACAACGCTTGTTAATTATTACCGGTCCGAATATGGGTGGAAAATCAACCTATATGCGCCAGACAGCTCTAATTTGTCTATTAGCAAAGATAGGTTGTTTTGTTCCAGCAAAAAGCGCTAGGATAGGCCCCATTGATCGAATTTTCACTCGAATTGGAGCCGCTGATGACCTTGCTAGTGGTCGTTCAACCTTTATGGTAGAAATGACAGAAACCGCCTCAATTTTACATAATGCCACGGAGAAAAGCTTGGTTATTATGGATGAAATTGGACGCGGTACCAGTACATTTGATGGACTCGCTCTCGCTTTTGCTTGTGCTGAATATTTAGCAAAGCAAGTAAAAGCTTATACCTTATTTGCTACTCATTATTTTGAGTTAACTGGACTAACTGAAGAAAACTCAACAATAAGTAACTGTCATGTTGACGCAAAAGAGCATGATGGTAACATCATTTTTCTATATTCTGTTAAAGAAGGACCTGCGAACCAAAGTTATGGTTTGCAAGTAGCACAATTAGCTGGCGTTCCTAAACCCGTTATTCAATGTGCTAGAGCAAAACTTACTGAGCTAGAAAATAATTCATTGCCTATTAATCCTAACAACACACCCCCAACTACAACCCCACAGAAGCTTTCTGTTAATCCTGCTATGAACTTATTAGAACAAATAGACCCGGATCAATTAGCTCCAAAAGAAGCCCTTGAAATCATTTATCGATTAAAATCCTTGCAAGGAATTCCTGTATGAATAACCCAAATGATGACCAATTTACACCTCAACAAACTGAAGAAAAATTAACTACTTTCAAGGATAAAGATGATCATGAAGAGGGGGAAAGATTCGCTTACCGTCGTCGTGGAATCTATTTGCTACCCAATTTATTTACTATCGCAGGTTTGTTTGCGGGTTTTTATGCCATTGTCACTGCAATGGAAGGCTATTTTAATTATGCAGCGGTTGCTATTTTCGTTGCGATGATTATGGATTTTTTTGATGGTCGTGTCGCACGCTTAACTAATACACAAAGCGCTTTTGGGGCTGAATTAGATAGCTTATCAGACATGGTTTCTTTCGGTGTCGCGCCTGCATTAGTTATTTATAGCTGGTCTTTAGAAGGCTTAGGTAAATTAGGTTGGTTAGCAGCATTCATATTCACCGCTGCCGGTGCTTTACGTTTAGCACGTTTTAATACTCAAGTTTTGGTCGCCGATAAACGTTATTTTCAAGGATTACCCATTCCTGCAGCAGCAGGTGTTTTAGCCAGTATGGTCTGGTTATGTGTAGATTCAGAAATCCTTAGCGATGTTGTTAGCATGATCACCGCTGTACTAGCCATCATTATTGCGATTTTGATGGTCAGTAATGTCCGTTATTATTCTTTTAAAGAGATTGATCTCAAAGGACGGGTGCCTTTCGTCGCTATTTTACTCGTAGTATTAGCATTTGTAGGAATTTCATTGGATCCGCCTAAAATATTATTTTTAATTTTTTTCTGTTATGCCTTATCGGGTCCTGTATTAAGCTTGTATGCGCTTTATAAAAAACGATCCTTAAAAAGAAAACAGCCTAAATAAAAAATGTTTTAATACTATTTAATTAATGAGTCTTTTAAGGTTATGAAATTATTTCCCATTCCCTAATTCTAAAGTTAGCCAAATTTTTGTGCGCGTGGTTAGCATTTGATTATGGGATAGATTTCAATTTAATTTTGACACCCCCGCTGACCATTTAGGCTCTGCGAGTATGCCGCTTGATGAGCGCATTTACTTTATATACTTAGGCAATAAAAGCTAGAATAACTAATTAATTTTCTTGTTTACAACTGAAATGAATAATTGTAGTACCCGAACATTTTATTTTTGCTCCAAGCCCGGCTATCGGCATTGGTAAATGTGAAAATGTAATCGATCGACCTAGTACGGCTTTAAATGTCACCGGTTTGTTGTATTGAACGGATACAAGTTTTTCACTATTTTTTAGCATATATGTATTCTTTGGACCGCAGGTATTATTTTTTTGTTTTATATCTAATATATACCATCCCTTATTCGTTACCTGAAGGTTGTAACAAAAAACAATGTCACCATGGGCACGGCTTACATTAAAATGTTTTAGTATATAATCTAAAAGGTTTTGAATAATAAATAAATGCCCTTTTTTAGTTGGATGTAGTGTATCCCAAAATAAATAATGGTTTCCACAGTTTTTATCAATAAACTTTGGCAAAACATGGTTTTGATAATCAGACAAATTGGGTAAAGCATCTATAAATACAGGTATCATTGCATAGATAGAAAATGGATTGTGCGTATCCAATGCCATCGCTTTCCAGTTATTCTGATTAGGTTCTCCACCACGATATAAGCAGGAATGTCTAAAATCGGTGATTTGGTATTGGCTCAATAAAGCTGGGCTGTGGATTAACATTTTAAATATTTTATCTGCATCATAATAGGCAATATCATGACCTAAGGCTCGATTGTTTATGACAAAATCTTTTAACTGTTCGTTATACGTTTTAATAGCGGCTTTTTTTATTGGAGCAACAGAAGGTTTGATAAAAATATAACGCGGAGTAATGGAAAAGTCCGGTAACCCTAACACAATAATATGTTTAGCTCCATAAACCGTTTCCATCTTTTTTACTTGATTTTTAACCCCCGTTATAGCCCACTCTACTATTTTTTGATCTGCTTTTTGCACCTGATCATCTATACAAGCTGAGGTGAGTTCTCCACAAAAAAACATATCTCCTGCCTATAATAAGTCATTCGCCCCTATCCATATGATAACCAAATCGGTGGGTTTAAATTGATGATAAGTTCTAGAAAAATCATAAAGTTGATTACCTAAACTTCCCACAAGAAGATAACCTAAATGAAAAATAGACTCATCATTGACATAAGGAAATGCTGTGGCTCCTCCTACGGCATAATCGTTAATAAATTGATGGCCCTTAACGGTAGTGCCATAATCAGTCGCTAAATCATCAATCCAAATGTCTCCATCAGAAAACCTACCCATAAAATAATTTTTAGTACTCGGTATACCAAAAGTTTCTCGAATATTTATAATTAATGCTACAAAATGGGCTTTAAATTTCTAGTGATAGAAGATTTAATAATAAGCCAATAATCCTGTTAATAGAA
>CAYQIE010000019.1:0-9441 GCA_964417505.1 Rickettsiella sp.
TTAACAGGATTATTGGCTTATTATTAAATCTTCTATCACTAGAAATTTAAAGCCCATTTTGTAGCATTAATTATAAATATTCGAGAAACTTTTGTTAAACTTTAATACCACACTAGCCAATCCCCCATTTAATTCATCCGCTCTTTGTATTTCTATTCCAGACCCTATGGCTTTTAATGAAACCTTTAATGTGTTACTCAATGGAACCTGGACACCTTTCTTTAATTCTGAAGAGATACTTGGTTCTAATTTATATCTTTATGAAAGAAACAAGTATTTCTCAAGACTTGCTTAGAGTGCAGCCCCCTTTTTTTTGCAGACCTTGGCGCTGGAATCATGCGTCGTGCTGAATTGACTATTTTCAATAAAAATATTTTTAAATCATCAATCTATTTCAAACACTTAATTCACGGAATTGAACCCTTAGTTCAGATTAGTTTAACCACTTATGCAATTTACCAGCATATTATTGAAGAAAAAGCGAGACAGTTATTGATACCCCTTTTGGATGAGAACAAACAATTGTTTCAAACCGCGGATCTAATGGACAAACTAAACAATAATGAGTCTTTTCTAAGCTTAGTATTGCCTTATACGATTAATGCAACGATGCTACTCGCCTCGCTATTTATAACCTCTATCCATCAGCACTGGACTTGCCGATTGGGCTTTACCAATACCTTAGCTATGCTGATCGCTTGTATCGCCAATCAAGGCAATCCTTACAGTTATATCGAACTGGGTATCGGTGTCAGTGTCTATGCAGTAGCAGCGTTAATTGGTTATGGTTTAACTGCCGCAAGCCTAGCTGTTTTGTCAAAACTGAAAATTCGTTTGCCCTTTAGTCGATTAAACTTCAGTGATATTACAACAAATAATAAAGAGAATATGACAAGCTTATTGATTGAGGAAGAAGAAGTGAAAATTCGCCATCAAAGAGAATCTCAGCCGCTAACAAAAGCGCTGCGTAACGCTTGGAATACCGTCTCTGTTTCGAGGCTTGCGACTGCTTTATCGCATACTTCCTTTTCATCCAGTCTAAATCGTCATCAAAAGAATCCAATAACGTGAATTCTTCCGATCGCTTTCAGATTGCAAGATAGGTTAATGTAAAATCAGGATAGACAACTCTGCCTAAGAACCTATCATCAGATAGGTTCTGGTAAATCATTTGCTAATTGCTGTTTATTAGCAGGGAGCACTGGATCGCGACCATATACATCATCCCAAAAATGTAATACATCATTTTTATCTACCCAGGCGGTAATATAAGTCAGATGGATGGGTATCGCCGTTTTCAAATTAATCACTGTGGTTCGTCCTGACTCTAAAGCGACTTCAATACGTGGTGCTGCTTGTTGCAATGTCGGATCGATTGCTTCTAATACTTCAAGAAATTCGAAAGGATCCTCTAAGCGCACACAACCGGAACTAAACAAACGTCGGTCTGCATCAAATAAAGCCTTTGCAGGCGTATCATGTAGATAAACAAGATGTCGATTAGCAAATTCAAATTTAATTTGTCCCAAGGAATTATGCGGTCCCGGATCCTAAGGATCCTGTCGTAAAACATAACCACCAAGATTTTTTTTCGCGGCTAACCAATCCACAGTTTGGGGATCTAATTCTTTATTGGGTTGATTCCTTGCATAGATTCGAATATGACTGCGATGCAAATAACTGGGATTCCGCATGGCTTTAGGAATAACATCTCTGCGTGCAATTCCAGGAGGCATAGTCCAATAAGGATTTAATATAATTTGTGTGACATGAGAATTTATCTCTGGTGTAGGTCTTGAAGGTTTACCCATAATCACTCGAGCCGTCAAAATCGCATGATGATCCTTAATTAAACGTAGACGGTGGTCGGGTACATTAATCCAAATATAAGCAGGATTGGCTAAGTTAATTAACCGGGACCAGCGCTGACAATTGAATTGAATTTGATGTAAACGTTCTGCTGCGGAAACATTCAGCGCTTGTCGTGTGGTTGCACCGCCGATACCATCATCATTTAATCCATGGCGTTCTTGAAAGAAAGCGACCGCATCTTCAACTTGTTCATCAAAATCATTCGGGTTCGCCACACGGGTACAAGCACTTTCATCTAAATCTTCACTGGCACATAAGCGCTGACGTAATACCGCAACGGCCGGGTCTTGCATACCCACCGACAATACCTGGTTAGTTTCTAAACACGACCAAAGATTTTGTGCCGCCTGTTGATGAAAGGCTAATTTTTTTTCTAAACGTTGATAGGCGGGTATCGATGACGCCGAATCGGTTTGGGCCTGCGCTAAGGTTGTGAAGGAAAAGAGACTTAGTAACAAACCGATTTTAAATCTCTTTAACGACAAGTTATGCATTTTATTATCTTTTTGACTCATAATGACTAACTACATACGCCTCTACAATATGTTGAAATTGTTGGACGATATTATTACCACGTAACGTAGCGGCCTTGCGACCATCCTCAAATACCGGTACAACCGGATGTTCACCGGTGCCCGGTAAACTTATGCCAATATTGGCATGTTTGCTCTCTCCGGGCCCGTTCACAATACATCCCATGACGGCTAACGATAAATTTTCTACCCCCTGATATTGTCGCGACCAAATCGGCATACGATCTTTAATATAGTCTTCCACTTGTTTGGCTAATTCTTGGAAATAACTACTCGTGGTACGGCCGCAGCCGGGGCAGGCTGACACCGAAGGCATAAAGGCACGTAAGCCCAATGATTGTAAAATCTGTTGGCAAACGATCACCTCTCGATTCCTATCACCACCTGGTTCAGTGGTTAGTGAAGCGCGAAGGGTGTCGCCTATACCCTCTTGCAATAAAACCGCTAATGCCGCCGTGGTGGCCACTATCCCTTTCGAGCCCATTCCAGCCTCGGTTAAACCTAAATGAATCGCATAGGAGCACTGCGCCGCTAAATTACGATGGATGGCAATTAAATCTTGCACCCGACTGACCTTACACGATAAGACGATCTTACTAGCTGGCAACCCAATTTTTTCAGCTAGCTCGGCACTTAATAAAGCCGATAAGACTAAGGTCTCCTGCAATACCTCTGCGGCAGAACGGGGATGCGCCGATTGCGCATTTTTATCCATCTCACGAGAACTTAGATCCCGATCCAAACTCCCCCAATTGACTCCTATCCGTACCGGTTTATCATGCTTCAATGCCACTTCTATCATCTGCGTAAATTGGATATCGCGCTTTTCACCATAGCCCACATTACCGGGATTAATACGATACTTGTCTAAGGCTTTGGCACAGTCCGGATAGGCCTGTAAAAGACGATGGCCATTATAATGAAAGTCACCGACGATTGGCACAGAATAACCTGCTTCACGAACTTTATCGCGAATAAACGGCACCTGTTGTGCAGCTCGCTCAGTGTTTACCGTGATCCGAACCAATTCTGAGCCGGATTGAGCTAATTCGATGATTTGCTGGGCAGTGGCTGAAGCATCTTCGGTATCGGTATTGGTCATTGATTGCACAATGATAGGTGCCCCACCACCCAGCAGAATCGAACCGACTTGAACGGAGGTGCTGATTCGGCGTACGATGGGGGCCGAAAACGATTCCGATTCAGCCATAGAGAACTTCTCCTTTATTTTTAAGTACGGATGAAAATAGCCGTTTATTGCGGTATACTCTAGCACATTATGAAGTCAAGTGAACATACTAAAACAAGTCTAAAGACAAGGGAGATGGTTATGAATACTCACTTACAAATCCTTTCTCAATCACTACCCATCACGAGTACTGACGCTTATATTGCGCGCTTAAAACAAATCCCGGTGTTAAGTGCCGAAGAAGAAACTGAACTCGCCGAACGCTACTATCAAGACCAAGACCTCATCGCTGCCAAAAAACTGACTATTGCCAATCTACGCTTCGTCGTACATATTGCACAAACGTATATGGGCTACGGTCTGGCACTGGCGGACCTCATCCAAGAAGGAAATATTGGTTTAATGAAAGCGGTTAAACGTTTTGACCCTAAAGTAGGCGTACGTCTAATCTCATTCGCGGTACATTGGATCAAAGCAGAAATTCAAGAATTTATCTTACGTAATTGGCGCATCGTCAAAATAGCCACCACTAAAACACAACGTAAATTATTTTTTAACTTACGTAAAATGAAAACCCATTTAGGCTGGTTTAATCAGAAGGAGATCGAAGCCGTTGCACGCGATCTCGGTGTTAAACCCGAAACCGTACGCGAAATGGAATCTCGTTTAGCCGCTAACGATATGAGCTTAGATGGCAGCAGTGATGAAAATAACGATACCAAAACCACTCAATACCCATTACTCGATCTGCATTTCGAAGATAATCGTTATGATCCAGCTCGTTTACTTGAAGCGAGTGCCACCATTGAATCCAGTCAAGATCATTTACATAAGGCATTGGCCCGATTAGATGAACGAGAACAAACGATTATCAGAGATCGCTGGCTCACCGAACCGAAGATTACCTTGCAAGAATTAGCCGATCGTTATCAAGTATCGGCCGAGCGAGTGCGTCAACTTGAGCAAAAGGCAATTAAAGCACTCCGTCATGCGATCGAGGAACAAGCGGCATGAAATCGCTAAAGAAAAGATTGAGTCCTGATAGAAATTTTGTCAATGATATTGATAAATTTCTTGTCTATTTTGATAAACGACATCCTCAGAAGTCCGCTTCACAAGAGCAAGAAACAGAACAATACCGCGCATTAATGGCAAAGCGTGACATAAAAACCGATAGTCACTCATAAATATAATCACAACAATAAGATTTTTGGCAAGTGCTGTCCAATGGCAGTCATCCTGGTCTACCATCATAAGGATTGCGAAGTGAACGGCACACAACACTGTCAAATAAGGAGAATATCTTATGTTTCTCGAAATTGAACTAAAACTCAGCATTGCCCCAGAGGATGTTAATCTTCTACACCGACATCCCTTATTACAACGTACCAGCACTCAGGCTATTTCCGTAGAGCAACTGGTTAGCCGCTATTTTGATACCTCCGATCTTGCCTTATGGCAGCAGGGCCTATCGATGCGTGTTCGCGAAGCAGTGGGCCGCACCATGCAAACCCTAAAAACGTCGGGTAAACAAATCGGTGATCTACAACATCGGCATGAATGGGATCAACCGGTAACACAAAACGTACCGAATATTGAACAGTTCACTGACCCTAAGCTAATAACCAAACTACAAACAATCCTAGGTAACAAACCCTTATTAGAATTATTTCACACCGACTTCCAACGCAGTTCATGGAACCTAAATACCGAAAATGGCACGCAAATTGAGTTAGTTTTAGATCAAGGTCTCGTCAAAACCGTCGACAAGCAAACGGTTTTACACGAACTTGAATTGGAACTCAAACAAGGTGATAGCCAAGAATTGTATAAGATAGCCGAATTTCTCAAACAAACCATTCCGCTCAGCGTTGAAACGCGTAGTAAGGCAGAACGGGGCTACTTGCTCTATAATGACAATAAAATGTCATCTAATTATGTATAGTTAATCATAAATAATTAGGGTAATATCATCGCAACTTAACAAAAAACTTAATTGTATGCTAGAAAACCCGGTCACTCATAAGAGCCAAAGAGAAAAACTCATTCTAATTGAAGGAGTCACCGAAACTGGCGAGAAATTCAGACCCAGTGATTGGGCTGAACGTATGTGCGGTTGTTTAGCGAGTTTTACCAATCGCCGCATGGTTTATTCCCCGCAACTACGACCGATGATCAATCAGGAAAGCCGCAACAAATGTCTGGTTCTCGACCCTAAACTCAAAGAAACCAATCCTGATATTTTTGATTGTATTATGAAATTTGCCGGCGAAAACCAACTTAAAATCAATAAGTCTTATACAGAGCCTGAAGAAAAAGAATAAAAATAGTAAATTTTTATTCTTTTATCATTCATTTTGAGATTTGTTTAAATTGAAAAATATCTAGCGGCAACATTATATAGCCGCCAAATATTTTTTGTTTTTATAAAGTAAATAAATTTCTACTGGATTGAACTGGTAAATTACAATCAGTTGATTGTTCAGTCGTACAAAAAAATCCATCCATACTTTTTTAATCTTAACTTCTTCTAGAAATTTTAAATTTTCATAGCAGGAGGAATTTTCTTTAAACGCATTTTCTTCTTGAGTAAATTTATTTACCTCTGGTTTTTTACATGCCTAGCTTTATTCATTGGTAGATAATCAGACTCTAAGGTATCCTTCAATTTACCTTCTTTTGTTGGACTGGGCTGTTTCATTAGTTCATAACCTTTTGAGTGGCTGGATTACTTCCAACCAAATTTTTTGTCTTCATTTTGAAATCACAGAGGCTTTGAAATAAAGTGTCTTGAAATGATGTATTTAATGAAGTCTCTATAAATAATCTAAAATCATTTAATAACTTGATTTGATCATCTAAAATTCTTGTAGAATTAGCATCGATAGTTAATTTTAAATTTTGAGTTTGTAAAAAAACTGGTTCTATTTCTTTTAATTTATTTAAAATTTCAACCTTTTTTCCATTTGTAAATTATCGATATATTCATTGACTAAATTAATTAATTTTTTATCGTTTAGACAGATTCGTATAAAAAAATAAATTGTTCTTTATATTCTTCTTTACAATTTTTTGGAAAAAAAAATTCAAAACCATGAACAACTAATTCAAGAATTTTTAATAAATCATCACTAAGCATTTTTGGAATAAATTCTAAGCTTGGATCGGTATTATCCATTATAGAATTAGAATCTTTTAATGATTTGTCAATATTGTTCCCGCTTATTATGTTAACATGATAATTATCGATGTACTTTTTTATAAATATTTTAATATCATTGATATTAGTAAATTTTAAGGAATTGATATAATCAAAGCAAACTTTTGTTTGTTTTGAATCTAAACCTGATGAATTTAATAATTCATATATTTCGTCTACATTCGGAAGGAATCGAAAGGTTCCCGTAACATCTTGTGAATCGTTTGATACTTTTGGAGAGTATGTTATTTTAAACATATTTTTATTTCCAATTAATAAAGTGAATCCATCATAAACAAAAAATATTAACTCTAAATTAATACTAAATTTAGAGTTACTTAAATCATCATTCATCATTAATTTTATCTATTTCATTTTTCTTTAATAAAACACTAATAGACTAAGTCTTTTTATTAGAGAAAATAAAATGTCGAAATCTAATGAAAACTTTTTAATTACAAAATTAAAAGATGTTATTGAAGAATTGAAAAATTAAGTAAACGATTTAAGCTTTATTCACTGTAAAAAAGAATTTAACAATTTATTATATTTACATAAACAGAATATTATTAATGTGATCCCCGAGTTAAAAACTAAATTAAAAGAATTATTTCAACTACCCAACTATTCTGGAATACAAATTATTGGCGATTCGGTAGCATTCAGCGATAAAGCCCATCAATTTTTGTTAGAAAAATTAGCAGAATTAAAAACATTTCAAGGATTAATTTTTTACGGTTTTACTGGCGAAGGGGCTAATGGTGCCGTTGCCGACTTGATTGAAAAAGAAATAGTATTAGCCGAAAAGGTTATGGCTAATATTGTTGCTAATGAAAGTCTAAAGGTTATAGAAGAATTTGAATGTCGATATAATAAAAAAATAAAAAATTTTTTCATTATGGATGATGGCAAAGGTGGTTGCCAATTTGGGGATGATATCAATCTTTCGGATTTTTTAGCTGCACAGTTAATTTGTTTATAGGGCGGTGTAATCTCCTTTGGTCAAATCCTCAATACCTTAATTCTTCATGAATAACCGCGGATAACGATGTACACTGGCTTACGTAAAAAGATAACGCCGATCTTGAACGTAGCTTATTTTCTGCGAGTGAATTATTTTTAACATTGAAACAGGCGATACAAGATAATCGTTTGGAAAATAGCGATCAATTTGAGAAGATCCTAAATGATTATCTCAAACAGCATCGTTTAAATTCATTAAATAACAATAAAAATGAATTAAAACAAATCCAAGTCTATTTTGATCAATTTAAGTAATTAGATGAAGTAACTCAAAGTCAAATAATTGATAAAATTAACGCAATCAAAGCCATTAATTGCGCAGAAGAATTTTTTTCTAAAAAAGCTAGCCAATGTAATTTAGTGCAAAAGAGTGTAACTTAATTTTTTCTAACACATGGCAAAGAGCCAATCAGAAATTATTCAATGTAAAAGTTTAAAAATTCATTGATAAACACAAACCGCGGGTAAACAACAACCAAAACAAACTGGTTTGGTTTTTAGGCAATGTTTTTTGGCATGCATAACGATTAACGCATGATATTGTTGATATAGATCAACATTTTTTGGTAACTGTGTTTCAAATAACTGTCGACAATATTCATAATTTTCCTGACCTTGAATTAAATCTAAGCGCTGCAACAATCGACGCGTATAGGCATCGATCACAAACACCGGTCGATGAAAAGCATATAATAAGATGTCGTCGGCTGTTTCAGGACCTATACCTTTCACTTTGAGTAATTGTTCACGTAATTCAGGCGTAGCCAATTGATCTAAACCACCATAACCCCCTTCTGCTAAATACCAACGACAATAATTCTGCAGACGTTGAGTCTTTATTCGAAAATAACCGCTTGGCTTTAAACAGCTTTCTAAATCGGCACTTGATAAGCTAAGCAGCGCTTCGGGATATAAATTTATGCGTTGTTTTAAAAGTACTATAGCCTTTTCGACATTCGACCATTGGGTATTTTGCGTGAGTATCGCGCCCAGCATCACCTCGAAGGAGGTGTCAGCCGGCCACCATTGCTGGCGGCCGTACAGGGTCAGCAAACCTTCATAGAGCTTAAGTAGATTGGGTTGTTTAGTTAGCATTACTGAAAAAAGCGATCATTCTAACCCCACGTGCCAAAATAAGCGAAAAATAACTCGCTTTTAAGGAAAAAACTCTCCTAAAACTCTCACATTCGCATAAGTAGGTTTTTCCCCGCCATTTTGCTACTCATGTTCATCAACTATTACCTGCAATTCTGATGCTAATGGGGGGGAATTAGCTGGTTTTCCATTAAATAACCAAAATATCTTATTTATAAGTAGAAGAAGGCTACGTGCTATAGCGTAAAATCTGATTATTTTGTCTTTGATTCTGCTCCTCAATGGTCACAATCACTTCTTTTTGGTCTGGTGCCACTGTCGGCAAAGGTCGTAGCACTCTTAAACTGACTACTATGTCATCCGCCAGTGTATTTAAAGATGGTTTTCCAAACCGAAGGAACGATGCTTTTAATCTGTCGATTAGAAACATATTCACTCTTACAAAAGTTTCTCGAATATTTATAATTAATGCTACAAAATGGGCTTTAAATTTCTAGTGATAGAAGATTTAATAATAAGCCAATAATCCT
>CAYQIE010000020.1:0-6660 GCA_964417505.1 Rickettsiella sp.
TCTTTTGTATACTTAAATTCGGATACCTTCTTTCCTTTTTAGCCTTTTCTCTTCCCCCTCTAGTTTAAATCCTTATATAGCAGAGCGAAACTCTTGAACTGGTTACATGGAATCAAGCGAATCCCGATCAACTAAAAACTGAACGTGGGATTAACCGCCACATTCGGGTTGGTTAGCCCATACCCAGCAAAATAAACCTCAGGGTAGTTGTGAAAGTTTTCCAGCTTCACTCAGCACCTGGGATCACAATATGGCTGTGATGAAAAGCCGTTTTGGAGGAAGACGATGAAGTCGAATGAAAAAAAGCCTTTATGGCTAGTTTAACGGTGATAGCCGAAACGGTTAATAAAAAAATATCGCCGGCGTTGATGAAAACGTATTGGGCCTGTTTTAAGGATTGTGATTTTTCTGAGGTGCAATATTCACTGAGTGAATTGTTAAAAAATTCAGATATCAAAAACATCCTTATTTTCCTGTACCGACTGCATGGCTGTGATCCTCTACGACAATTCGAGTTCCACCGTCCACCCCACAAAGCTTGAAATAAAGCCGCTGTATCAGTATAGCGACTCGCTTCTGCTTGAACCAAACTAATGCGTGTTTGCTGATATTGTCGTTGTGCGTCTAGTAAAGAAAGATAACTTACCCCTCCTAAACGAAATTGTTGCTTCACCAAAAATAAATTCGTATAAGCGGCTGTTAAATTAGGGCTATTTGCAATACCCCGACAAATAAGTTTATTGATCTTAGGTGAATGAAATAAACGCCACCATTCTGCGGAAATAGTTTTTGTCTGAATGAATTGTTGTGAGGCGCCGCCATGATCGGGTGCACTGGCGGTTCTACAAGGCCAAGAAGGTTTTGTATAATGATTTACTTGAAGAGGCTCAGGGGTTTCAAAATCAGGCCCGACTAGGCAAGCACTGAGACTACCCAACATCATGGCAATCATGGCAAATTGATAACAGCTCCTGTAAAAAACCCACATTTAATTATCTGTCCATTTTTACTCTGTTTTGTATACATATTTTCTTAATGTACACTTTCCTATCATAGACGACATTTTTAGAACTTAGTGAAAATTTACAGTAAATGCTGTCTCTTGCTCGCCGAATCAAGCTGATATAAAACTTATCATTACACATACCACAAACTATGCTTTAATATTAAGGCAATAAAAACCTAACCTACTTCCCTTTGTTTATTTAAAAAAAATAGCATGGGTTTCTTTTACTTGGATCAATTTATGGTCAAAGATCTAAAAAGAATCAGCTCAGCGAAAAAACGTAAACTGGCTCTATTGTATTTAGTGATCGGCGCTGTAGCTATAGGTTTTGCACCTATTTTTGTCCGATTGAGCGAAGTAGGCCCTATTGCAACAGGATTCTGGCGGGTCGCTATTGCTTTCCTAATTCTAACCTTACTTTCCATTGGACAAGGCTACACTCGCCCCGATGAAAACCATGCGCCGGTGTTAAAGGATTATCTTTGGTTATTATTTTCGGGTGTTTTATTTGGCGGCGATTTAGCCACATGGCATCTTTCTATTCAATATACAACCATTGCAAATTCCACTTTAATCGCTAACTTCTCACCCGTCGTAATTGCCTTATGGGGATGGGTTGTTTTGCGTAAACCTCCACAGAAAAAATTGGTGATTGGTTTATTATTAGCCATATTAGGTATTGCCATATTAATTCATCCAAGTATCCATATGGACAAAGATATCCGTATTGGCGATGGATTAGCCTTCATCACTGCATTTTTTTATGCCGGTTATTTATTAGTACTCAATCGTGCGCGCAAAAAATTTACCGCCTTTGCGAGTATGGCGATCTCAACGTTTGCCAGTATGCTTACCTTGCTTATCATCACAGGCCTGTCTGGAGAGCTTGCCATGCCACAAACAGAAATGGCTTGGATCATTTTATTTGCTTTAGCCTTGTTTGCACATATTTTAGGGCAAGGACTGATTGCTTATGCCTTACCCTATTTACCCGTTACCTTTTCATCCACCGCCTTGCTTATCCAACCGATGGTCGCAGCAATGGCAGGTTGGTATTTCTTTTCAGAATATTTAGGGCTCAGCCAAATAATCGGTATCCTAATTGCATTAGTGGGAATCTTTTTAGCTAAACAAACGATTTGATCGCTTCTAAATTGCCCATGCGAAAAAAATAAAATACTTATAACAAACTTTTGCTGACCATTTCATACACATCAGAGGAAAGTTTCGGTAATTTAATAAGCCTTTCTAATTGCTCACGCATCAAAGCCTGGCGATCACTATCAAAACGCTTCCATTGTGTGAAAGGTTTTACTAAACGTGCGGCTATCTGGGGATTGATAGGATCGAGATGCTGTATTTGCTCACTTAAAAACAAATAGCCTGCACCTGAACGATCATGGAATTGACTGCGATTTTCAGAACAAAAAACACCAATTAACGATCGAATTTTATTGGGATTCTTCCAATCAAAAGCAGGATGTTTAAGTAATTTTTTAACCTGATGCAACGTATACGGCAATGGAGCGCGGGCTTGTATCGCTAACCACTTACAAACTACTAAAGAATTAGTTGAATTATTTTGATAAAACTCTTTTAAATATCGATCTCTTTGCGATAAATTATGATTGACGATTTCACTTAATGCCACTATTCGATCCGTTAAGTTATCAGCCTTTTTGTAATGATCGATACATAGATGATGCACACTTGGATCTTGCAATAACATGAGATAATTCAAACTCATGTTGGCTAGACGGCGATTCGTCACGGATTGCTTACCAAATACATAAGGTTTTATGTCATGATAAATTTGATAGGCCTCTAAAAGGTTACTTTCGAGTTTCTTCGCTAACTGAAAACGTAACCAATCTCTTTCTTCATGAATACCATCGATATCAATAATAGGCATTTGTTCAGCTAAGGAGACTTCACTCGGTAAACTGAGTAGTTCTGCCAATAAATCCTTATTATCCTGCTGTTCATCAGCAAATAAAATTTTATAACCTTTAAGCAACTGATTAACTGCTGGATCTTCTCTATCACCAGAAAATTGAATACGATCTAATATAATTCTACTGGCTAATTCCTGTGTCGCATCCCAGCGATTAAAACCATCGGTATCCATTTGCATTAAAAAAGCAAGTTCTTCATTAGAAAACTTAGCCTTCAGTTTTACAGGAGCAGAAAAATTTCTCAATAAAGAAGGAATCGGTTTTACATCAACATTAACAAACTGAAAAACATGCTCAGCTTCTCTCAGCTTTAATGTACATTGTGTTCCCATTGACCTTGCATCACCGACTAATTGTAAATCTAAGGGTTTACCTTCTGGGCTTAATAAAGCCATCACTAAAGGAATATAAAAAGATTTTTTAGTCGGTTGGCCAGGTGTAGCAGGACAATGTTGTTTAAGAATCAAATCAAAGGTTTTCTCTTCTGGCGAGTAATGATAATCCACTTGCAATTTAGGAGTTCCTGATTGTTTATACCAACGACGAAATTGCTGGAGATCATAACCACTGCCTTTTTCGATGGATTTAACAAAATCTTCGATGGTAACCGCTTGTCCATCATGAGTAGCAAAATAATCATCCATTCCCTTGCGAAATAACTCTGCTCCAACTAAAACCTTCATCATACGGATAATTTCAGCCCCTTTTTCATACACGGTCATGGTATAAAAATTATTGATTTCCATATAAGAATCCGGTTGTACGGGATGTGCTAAGGGACCAGCATCCTCTGCAAACTGCATCGCTCTTAATTGCCTGACGGTATTGATCCTTTCACTAGCCGGGTTGCCAATCGATTCACTAAATTCTTGTTCACGAAAAACGGTCAACCCTTCTTTGAGACTTAATTGAAACCAATCGCGACAGGTTATGCGATCACCTGTCCAATTATGGAAATACTCATGACCTACTACTTTAGTAATATAACTATAATCCGCGTCTGTCGCCGAATGGGGATCAGCCAAAATGGTTTGTGAATTAAAGATATTCAATCCCTTATTTTCCATTGCCCCCATATTAAAATCATCAATGACCGCAATCATGAATATATCTAAATCATACTCACGACCATAAGCCTGTTCGTCCCAATGCATGGCTTTTTTTAAAGAATCCATGGCATGATGGCATTTATCTTTTTCACCTTTTTCTGAAAAGATTTGTAAGCTTATTTTTCGTTGGGATTGGGTTATAAATTCATCTTCTATAAACTCTAGATCGCCTGCAACCAAAGCAAATAAATAGCTTGGCTTTTTAAAAGGATCCTGCCAAGTGATGGAATGCTGATTATTTTCTAAATCTTGCTGTGCAATCTTATTCCCATTAGATAATAAGATCGGATATTTTGTTTTGTCGGCAATAATAGTCGTCGTATAGCGCGCTAAAACATCAGGTCTATCTAAAAAATAAGTAATGCGCCGAAAACCCTCGGCCTCACATTGCGTACAAAAAATTCCTCGAGAAACATACAATCCACTTAAGGCAGTATTTTCTTTAGGCTTAATTCTATTTTCAATCTCAAGACGAAACTTATCAGGTACTTGAAAAAGAGTTAATTCATTATACTGAAGCTGATATTCATGGGTGGATAAAGGTCTGCCATCAAGTTTAATAACAATTAATTCACAATTCTCACCCTGCAAAACCAAGGGTTCATTTTTATTTTCCAATTTGGGGTCACGAAGCACTGTCAAACGTGAATTAACTTGCGTCAAATCTTCATCGAGTTTAAAAGTTAACTCAATCGTATTGATTAGAAAACGGGGTGGTGTATAGTCTTTAAGAAAGGTAGTTTTTACTTTAGTCATTTTATTACCTAGTATTCGGTGTGAAAATCAGGCTCTTTTTTCATATTGATGATGGCCGGAAGTATGAGACTTAACAACAATAATGAGCCGCCGATAATTGTGGTTTTTGCCAATACTTCGTGATTAATTAACACGCCAAATAGACTAGCAAATACCGGTTCCAAAGCAAATATCAAAGCCGCTTTAGGAGCGCTAGTAAACTTTTGATATTTATTCTGTAAATAATACGCCAAACTGGTTGCAAATACAGCACAAAACAAGATGCCAATTAAGACTTGTGCCTGTAAAGCCGTACTAAAAGAATGACCTTTAGTAAATAAAAATACAAAAGGCACCGTAAACAACAGTTGGTAAAAAGCTAATAATTGATAATCACCTATTAATTGATTAATGCGTTGTAGATAAGTAATCTGCAACGAAAAGCAAATAGCCCCTAAAAAAACCCATAGCTCGCCATGACCGACATAAAGATGCTTTATATCCATTAATACATAAAGTCCAATAAATCCTATCCCTGCACAGAATAAATCCAAACGACTCGGCCTTTCTAATTTAAATAAAGGCGCTAGAAAAGGGACTAAAATAACACTTGCGCCGGTAATAAAAGCTGCCCGCGCAGAATGAACGGTTTGCAAGCCAATGGTTTGACAAAGGTAAGCCCCCGCATTCAGAACACCGATGATTAAGCTACTACGCAAAATTGTTTGTGTGGTATTACACAACAAAACCCAGACACTCGGTAGCAAAGCCAATGTCGCTAAAGCAAAACGTAAACTGACAAATACAGACGGATCAACTTCAATCAATGCATTACGAGTCAGTGGAAAGGTAGCCCCCCACATCAAGGTAGCTAAAATTAGATAAAGATTGGCTTTACTAGATAATTTCATAAAATATAGAGTATAGTCACTCCGATCCCTTTTACAACAGGAGAATTTACGGTGTCTATTCGAGTCCTTGTTAACGGCGCTGCGGGCCGTATGGGGCAAACCACGGTTAAATTTATTCATACCGATAAAACCCTAGAGTTGGTGGGAGAAACACACGCTAAAGATGATCTAAAAAAATCAATACTCACTACCAAAGCCAATATTGTTATTGATTTCACCAATGCCGCCGTTATCTATGAGAACGCTAAAACTATTATCCTAGCTGGAGCTCATCCAATTATTGGAACCAGTGGCTTACTCCCTGAACAAATAAAGGAATTGCAACAACTTTGTGCTGAAAAAGATTTAGGTGGAATCATTGCACCCAATTTTTGTATCGGCGCTTTGTTAATGATGCGCTTTGCCGAACAGGCTGCAAAGTATTTTTCTGAATGTGAAATTATCGAAACGCATCATGAAAATAAATTAGATGCCCCTTCTGCAACGGCTTTAAAAACGGCAGAATTAATTAATTCTGCTAGAAAAAGACCTCCTAGTATCAAAAAAGTGCATGAAACCTTAAGTGGTGCACGCGGAGCCACGAAAGATCAAATCCCCATTCACTCCTTACGTCTACCCGGATTTTTAGCCAAACAAGATATACTCTTTGGTCATCTCGGTGGGAATCTTATTATTGCCCATGAAACATTAGACCGTAACGCCTATATGCCCGGTGTATTATTGGCTTGCAAAAAAGTAATGTCATTAAAAAAATTAGTTTATGGCTTAGAAACCTTTTTATAAAAATCTACGCATACTCTAGCTTATACGGAAAATCTAATGGCTGATTTAAAACAATTACATAAAAAAGTTTCTCGAATATTTATAATTAATGCTACAAAATGGGCTTTAAATTTCTAGTGATAGAAGATTTAATAATAAGCCAATAATCCTGTTAATAGAAA
>CAYQIE010000021.1:0-20573 GCA_964417505.1 Rickettsiella sp.
CTTGGTTTGAGAAATATCGTCGACGGCTTCAATATGAAATTTCTTTCTATTAACAGGATTATTGGCTTATTATTAAATCTTCTATCACTAGAAATTTAAGGATCAACTCAAGGAATGGACTATCCCAGAAAAAATACCCGGACGGGGATTAGATCCAGAAGCTATTTCTGATTATATCAGGTTCTATGAACACGATCCGGTAAAAACCTGTATCGCTTTATTACAAGATTATTCTAAAGGTCCTGGTTGGCCGGAAATGATTTGTCGATTTTTCTAGGGCGCTTGGAAGCGAAATTATAAGGATTCGGTTAATGAATTTTTATTGATTTATACTAAAAATGAATTACCGGATAATATAAATATTTGTGATATTTATGAAAAATTAAAGGGTTTCGGTTTAATATTTAATTATGATGCTGAAAGTAAAAGTAGTTTAAGAAAAATCCTTTTATTTTGTGCCAAGCTTCATAATGAAGAAAGCTCACTACTTTATAAGATCAATACGCTGTCAATCACCTCTTTTTCACCTCTTAATTACGATAGTAGTGGTCGATGCCATGAATGTTGTGCTAGTCGAAGATGTTTTAAAGCAATTGATCCAGAGGATAACGCGCCATAGTTTTTATACCGAGATTATCACTTTGACCTAAGTTCAAACGTCGATAGCCTAAATAAGCAATCATTGCACCATTATCGGTGCAGAAGCTGGGCCGTGGGTAGTAAAGAGTGAAATGATGCTTAGCTGCCATGTTGGCAAGTTCCTTGCGGAGCCAAGTATTGGCAGCTACGCCACCGGCGATGACTAAACGGCGCAAACCCGTTTGTTTTAAAGCGCGCATCGATTTGATAACGAGGGTATCCACTACAGCGGCTTGAAATTCATGGGCAATATTTGCTTTAGTTTGAAACGTTTGGTCGCTATTTTTTAAGGTGGTATTGACATAGGTTTTTAAACCACTAAAACTAAAATCACAGTCCGGTCTATTGACCATGGGTCGTGGAAAGGTATATTGCTTAGCTTGACCTTGTTCAGCGAGTGCCGCAATGGCAGGGCCTCCTGGATAATTTAAACCTAATAATTTAGCTGTTTTATCAAAAGCTTCTCCTACTGCATCATCGAGACTTCCTCCTAGGATTTTGTAATCGCCGATACCATTGACTTGCGCTAACAAGGTATGACCCCCTGATACCAAAAGAGCAATAAATGGGAATTCCGGAGGGTGCTCTTCTAACATTGGGGCAAGTAAATGGGCTTCCATATGATGTACGCCCAACGTGGGAATTCCAAGTGCCCAACCTAAACTACGTCCAAAAGTAGCCCCGACCAATAGCGCCCCCGCTAAACCAGGGCCTGCGCAATAGGCAATGCCATCGATGGCAGAGAGCGTAAGCTGAGCGTTGGCCAGGGTTTCTTGAAGTAAGGGTAAGATCTTAAGGATATGGTCGCGTGAGGCGAGCTCTGGAACCACACCGCCATACTGGTTATGTAGATCAATTTGGCTATAGAGCGAATGGGCAATGAGGCCTTGTTGACCATGATAGAGGGCGATACCGGTTTCATCGCAGGAAGTTTCGATCCCTAATACACAATGTAAGTTTTTTGTATGGAAATCAGCCGGTTTTGAATAGAAGCTTTGCATTTTTATGGATTGCTGGTTAGAATTAGCATCTATTTTAACTTTAATTGAGGAAGTGCACTACTACATGCCCGGCGTAATACTTAAAACCAGCGAAACACTTGAGTCGGCTATCCGCCGTTATAAGCGCGCCTGTGAAAAGTCAGGTATATTCGCTGAAGTGCGTCGTCGTGAATACTACGAGAAACCTACAGAAGCACGCAAGCGTCGTTTTGCTGCAGCAGTCAAACGTTGTCGCAAACGTTTGATGCGTGATAATCCTTGTTTTATTGCTAAGATCAAAACAAAGCGTAAACATTAATACACATGATTACTTCACTTAAGCAGCAAATTCAGGAAGATATGAAGACTGCTCTTCGAGCGCACGATAAGCAGCGTTTGGGGGTAGTACGTCTTATTTTAGCGGCGATTAAGCAGGTTGAAGTGGATGAACGTGTCTCAGTCGATGATGTGCGTATCGTTCAGATTTTGAATAAAATGCTTAAGCAACGTCGCGGTTCGATTGCCCAGTATGAGCAGGTTAAGCGCGATGATTTAGCCGAACAAGAGCGGTTAGAAGTCAAGGTGATTCAAACCTATCTACCCGAACCTTTAAGTGAAGCAGAGATTGATCGTATGGTGTCTGAAGCGATAACAAAAGTAGGTGCTACTTCAGTTAAGGAGATGGGGAAGGTCATGGCGGAACTGAAAGACAAATTACAAGGTCGCGCCGATATGACCCAGATTAGCGCAAAAATTAAAGCGCGTTTCACTTAAAGCTTGTTTTCATTTCTTCTCGAATATAGGACAAAAATTCAAGCAAAGAAGAGTTACTCACCGCGTGGGATTTTTGGCAAGATGTTGCAAGAATGAAGTAACTGAAGTGTATTCAAGATATACATGGGATTGCGAATTGATCGGTATTGCAGCCAATACCAGTGTGAAGAGTAAACCAGGAATATATGTCACTAGTGCCTATCCCACAGGAATTTATTAATGAGTTGCTAGCGCGAGTTGATATTGTGCAACTTATTGATGCACGCGTTCCGCTGCGAAAAAAAAGTAAAAATTATATTGCCTGCTGCCCCTTTCATGCCGAAAAGACACCGTCCTTTACCGTTACCCCTGAAAAACAGTTTTACTATTGTTTTGGCTGCTCGGTCGGTGGAAATGCACTCAGTTTCTTAATGGAATATGAAAAACTAAGCTTTGTTGAAGCAGTGAATTCATTAGCGGAACAAATGGGTTTGGAAGTTCCGCGACAAGCAAAACATCAAGAATATAAGACTTCTTCTAATCTTTATGGCTTGCTAGAAGAAGTAGCGCAATTCTATGCCAAAGAATTACGAACCAATACGTTTGCTATTAATTATCTAAAACAACGCGGATTATCGGGCGAGATAGCCAAGAAATTTAACTTAGGTTATGCGCCGGATGCTTGGGATACATTACTGAAAACCTTTAATAAACAAACTGAAAATTTATTTGAAGCGGGTTTAATAGTTAAAAAAACGGAAGGTCAGACGTATTATGATCGTTTTCGGGATCGAATTTTATTTCCAATACGTGATAGAAGAGGACGCGTCATCGGCTTTGGTGGACGTGTCTTAACACAACAGGAACCTAAATATTTGAACTCGCCTGAAACCGTACTTTTTCATAAAGGTAAAGAACTTTATGGCCTCTATGAAACATTTCAGGCAAATCGTCAGCTTGAACGAATTCTAGTGGTTGAAGGTTATATGGATGTATTAGCCTTGTTTCAAGCTGATCTTCCTTTTGCAGTGGCTACTTTAGGCACGGCCACCAGTCGAGAGCAAATTAGTCGATTAATGAGTTATACACAGGAAATAATCTTTTGCTTTGATGGTGATATTGCTGGAAAAAAGGCGGCTTGGCGTGTACTTAAACAAAGTTTAGAGTTATTAACAGATGGTTATATATTGCGATTTTTATTATTACCCAATAATGAAGATCCAGATTCTTTGTTACAAAAAAAAGGTCGCACTGAATTTATTACTCGCTTGCAACAAGCACAATCCTTAGGTGAATTTTTATTTAGTTATTTATTAACGCAAGTGGATATCAATGAACTAGAAGGGAAAGCCCGATTAGCAAAACTTGCGGTTCCACTTGTTGAAAAAGTAGCAGTGGGAGTTATCCAGCATAAACTATTTGAACAATTAGCCGCATTAGTCAATATGGATGTGGTGACTTTAAAAAAGGTGACAAGTATTGAAAGCCATTCAACGAAAACGATGCAAAAGCAACTCTCTAAGCCGAAAAAGGTCAATCGTTCTTCACCGATGCGTTTGGCGATTACCCTATTAGTACAATTTCCCTCAATCGTTAAATCACTTTCCGAAGATCAATGCCAGGCATTAAGCGGATTAGCATTACCTGGCGGTGATTTTTTAGTTCAATTATTTTTACTACTCAAGAAAAATCCAGAGCTCAACAGCGCTATGTTATTAGAACATTGGCGGGAAGATGAATCTCGCCATAAAATTCTCAAGCAATTGATCAATGCCCCCCTCGCTATTCCCGAAGCGGGGGTGCAAGCTGAATTTCATGATTTACTTAAGCATTTAAAAAAATTAGTTGCAGTAGGACAAATCGATAAGCTATTACAACAAGGAAAACAATTCGGCTTAAATGAAGAGGAAAAAAAACATTTATATCATTTAATGGTAAATAACATTAATGATAAATAGCTGCCTCCATTTTAATCAGCTTTTTTATTTTTTATAAAAATTTTATAAAAAAAACACTCTATATGGACTTTTTAAAAAACCTGTGTATTTTGTGATGGGTCCAAGTGTAGTCCTATTGTTTGCATCGGGTATGCAATGGATAGATTGACACAAGGAAAGTGTACAAACCTGACAACCTCTTTAATGTGGAGTTAATATGCATATTGGCGTTCCTAAAGAAATTAAGAATAATGAATATCGAGTGGCTATCGTCCCATCTATTGTTCGTGAATTGACTGATCATGGCCACCGAGTATTCATTGAAACGAATGCAGGGAATGGCGTTGATATTTCAGATAAAGATTACCAAGAAGCGGGTGCAACTATATTGAATAGTGCCCAAGAAGTTTTTGAACAAGGTCATTTGATCCTTAAAGTAAAAGAACCGCAACCACAAGAGTGTGCCTATCTCAATGAAGAAAAAACTTTATTTACCTTTCTGCATTTGGCCGCAGATAAAAAACAAACTGAATTATTACTTGACTCGAAATGTACAGCTATTGCGTATGAAACAGTGACCGATGCAAGAGGGGGCTTACCTTTATTAGCACCTATGAGTGAAGTAGCAGGACGCATGTCGATGCAAGCTGGCGCATATTGCTTAGAGAAAGCACAAGGAGGACGTGGTGTTTTATTATCGGGAGTTCCAGGTGTTTCATCAGCGAGTGTCATTGTTTTGGGTGGTGGAGTTGTGGGTAGCAATGCCATTCGTATAGCTTTAGGTTTAGAAGCACAAGTGACTGTCTTGGATAAGTCTGCAGCAAAGTTAAAAGAGTTAGATTTACAATTTGGTGGACAATTAAATACAATCTTTTCCACACAAGATGCCATCGAAAAGTATGTACCGCTGGCTGATTTATTAATAGGTGCGGTGCTAGTGCCTGGAGCTGAAGCGCCAAAGATCGTCACACAGGATTTATTAACCAAAATGCGTCCAGGCTCCGTTGTTGTCGATGTAGCCATCGATCAGGGGGGTTGCTTTGCGACAAGCCGTCCGACAACCCATACCGATCCAACGTATATTGTTGACGATATTGTTCATTATTGTGTGAGTAATATGCCGGGTGCAGTCCCTCGTACATCTACATTTGCTTTGACGCATGCCACACTGCCATACATTTTAGCCTTAGCGGATAAAGGAATTTATCGGGCGTTGGTTGAAGATGTCCATTTACGTAATGGTTTAAATATTTCACGCGGCCGTATCACCCATCAAGCAGTGGCGCATGTCTTTGATAAGCCTTATGTATCAGCGCGGGAGGTTTTGAGTGTTTAATTGTTTTATTCATGAATCCTCGCAATCGATTCCTATTATGGCTGTGGTGCCGGAGTTATGGTCGGCTTGGTTAATGGCACAGCCAAAAATCACACAGCAATGGTTACAGTCCATTAATTTTATTGCTAAACCTGGAAGTCATAGTTTACTTCCTGGAAGTACGGGGCAATTGCAACAAATTTTATTGATAGTGAATGATGACGCAGATTTTTGGACATTTGGATGGCTACCTAACGTATTACCCGCAGGATATTACCATGTAGAAGTGATAGATAAGCCTCAATTACTTGAGTAGATTGCTTTAGCATGGGGTTTAGGCGCCTATGAATTTACACGCTATAAAAAATCAATTCGACCTTTAGCACAATTGCTTATTGTAAAAAGGCATCATGTTCCATTAATGATAAAACTTAATGCGATTTATAGGGTTTGGAATTTAATCAACACACCCGCAGATGATATGGATACAGCGGAACTCGTAGAGAGTGTATTTCAGATCGGTAAAAAATATCATGCCACTGTCACACAAATAGTTGGTGCAGATTCATTAACCGCTAACTATCCTGCTATTTATACGGTGGGTAAAGCAAGTTGTCATGAACCACGGTTAGTTGATTTAAGATGAGGCGATAGTCAGCATCCAAAGGTTACCTTATACTTTAGTAGGAAAAGGGGTTTGTTTTGATTCAGGTGGATATAATTTAAAGTCTAGCGGCAATATGTTGGCTATGAAAAAGGATATGGGTGGAGAAGCGAATGCGATCGGCTTGGCCGAAATGATCATGGCTCATCAATTACCAATCTGTTTGCGTCTGTTAATTCTCGCAGTAGAAAATTTAGTTTCCGGTAACGCCTATAAACCTGGAGATATTATTCAAACACGACATGGTTTAACGGTAGAGGTGGGTAATACTGATGTCAAAGGCCGTCTGATTTTAGCAGATACTTTGTGTGAAGCGGATAGTGAAAGTCCAGAATTGTTAATCGATTTTGCGACGTTAACGGGTGCCACGCGGGGTGCCGTGGGAGCAGAAATCAGTGCTTTTTTCACTGACCAAGAACAATTAGCACACGATATCATGCTGCATGGTTTACAAGAACAGGATCCGGTATGGCGTTTGCCTTGTATAAACCTTATCAAAAATTACTCGAAAGCAAATTCGCCGATTTAAACAATTGTGGATCGTCTCCATTTGGCGGTGCCATTACTGCGGCATTATTTTTGCGTAGTTTTATTAGTAAAGAAACAGCTTGGTTACATTTTGATTTTAATGCCTACAATGTCAATACCCGACCAGGTCGACCGGAAGGTGGCGAAGCCATGGCAATATTAGCGGTGTTTAGTTATTTAGCGCATCGATATGCAGCTTGAAAATGAATAATATATTGACAAGGAGTCAGCGTGAAATCAGATATTATTTTTGAAAAAAATCCAGAAACGAATCAATTAAATGTAACCATAACAACTGAAAGATTGCTAATGGAGTCCACTCAGCCCGTCCATTTTTATCATTATAAAAAGCTATTTATGAATTCAGAAAATATGCTTAAAGTAATGGATGGAAATCCTTGGAGTGAAAATAACATTAGTCAGCGCCATGAACAATGGGTAGCTAATTGGAGTAATGATAATCCTTTTAGCTCTTTCGCCGTTTTGAAAAAGGATACGGAAGAGTTTATTGAGCATGTCGTGTTAGAAGAAACTGGCCAACCTGGTTTTTCTGAGTTAGCGTATGCGTTTGATAAGCAGTTTTGGGGAAAAGGTTACGGTAAGGAAGTTATTCTACTTATTGTACAAGAATATGCACCTGAATTAGTTAAACGTGATTATAAATTAGCGGGAGAAAGCTTTAAACGAATTGAAGCAACGGCCCGTCCCGATAATCCCGCTTCTATTAATTTATTAAAACCTGCAGCTTTTAATAAATTTTATGAACAGCCTAAATGGGGACAACTTCGTCATTTTTTCTTTGTGGATACTAATGATTTAACAAAAGTTTCTATGCAGCCATTTTATCTACCCCGTTTGGATTGATATAAAATAATATTAGCACCCGACATCAATTAAATGATACGAAAATATCTAAAGTTTCATTTTCCTAATAAAATTTTCTAATAAAAATCGTTTTTAAAATAAAATATATTTTATTTATATTTGTTTTACTAAATTTTTAATAAAAAAAAGGAAAATAATAATGTGCTAACCATTGAGCAACTTCGTCAAGACATTGCCAACACAAACACTAAACTTGAAAGATGCAGTCGAGAATTAAGGGATTTGGCTACACAGCGTGCTAACCAACAACGTCTAGTTATAAGAAAAGAAAATAAAATTGCAGATCTCGCACGTCAATCCAATTTAACGACAACTGAACATACAAGATTAATCAATTTACAAAGAGAGCTTAGCTCGGATCAATAAGAATTAAATAGGCACGAAACAGAAAGGGAAAGGTGTTCTCAAAAGGAAACGGACTTGATTTGTAAAATGGGTACTTTAAAAATGGAATTACAAACGTTAGAACGTAGCGGAGCTATTGACTATAGCAGAGATAGTCTACGGTATGGAAGATAATTAAGCGACTTTAATAAGACGGGTCATTAAATTGAATAGAGAAATCATAGCCCAAATGATGCGGGTTATCAAAAAGCTTAGAAGATACGGCTTGTTTTCAGAACCTTTATTTCTTTAGAAGCTTCCAATTTTTTAACTTATATTGTAAACATAACTAAATTAAAATTTAAGGATAAATTTATTTATGTTGACGACCATTAAGCAGGCTACTTTTAAGCTTAAGCGCTTCATTGCTAAAAAAAGAACTCCTCCTACGGATAGCTTTTAATTTCCTTCCGAATTTGATGCCAATATTTATAAAAAATTATACCGTGATGTCATTCAATATAACCCTAAGGGTTATATATGCATTATTTAAAACATGGCATAAAGGAAGGGAAGAAGAGTAAATGGTTTAAAAACTAGACTCGATTTCATCAACTTTATTCCAAAAGACAAAAAAATATTAGAAATTGGCCCACTTTGTAACCCTTTAGTATCCGGCAAAAACGTTTTTTACTTAGATATCCAGAATAAAGAAGATTTGATGTTAAAAGCAAAATCCTTTAATCTTTCAGTCGAGAATGCTCCCTAATATACATTTTGTTTCTCCGACAGGAAACTTAGAAATAGTCAATGAATGTTTTGATGTGGTACTCAATAGTCATTGCATAGAATATCAACCTAATTTAATAACACATTTGAATCATATTGAAAGTATACTTAATCCCGGTGGATATTATTTTGTGTTAGAGCCCGATAAACGATATTGTTTTGATCATTTTATTCCTGAATCTAGTCTAGCTTAGGTGCTAGAAACATAAATTGAGAATAAAGGATTTCATTCGCTACGTACTTTTCTTGAAGGCAGGTGTTTAACCACCTATAATAAACCATTAAGACATTGGAAAAGTGATCATGAGATCCCTTTTATGTAATTAAAGAAAACATAGAGAAAACTTTGAAAAAATATAATGAATCTCTAACGTTAAAAAAGAATATGTTGATCTACATACATGGTATTTTACACCCCTTTTCTTTAAAAATATTATACAGGGCTTGATGCGGCATCTTATATTCAGCTGACAGTAGAAAAAATATACTATACGCTTTATGGTGCAAATGAGTTTTGGGCTATTTTGAAAAAACCCTTAAAAATTTAATGAGGTTAACTGGCAAAGCTATTAAATAACTTATTATATATAGCTAATTAAATAGGTTTGTATAGAGACAAAGATGTAAATTTGTTATAGACTAAGCGAGTTAGATGGCGCGGGATGAGGAAACGGTTGAGAATATGACCCGTCGGACTTGAACTGATTCATATCAGCGTAAGGATCGCCCTCAAAAAACATTCCATAGCTCTATGTGAATGTTACCTTTTGCCATCTCCATTTTCACCATTAAAGAGAGGTTGGCAATGTCTGTATTAAAGTCTCGAGTGAGCTTGTTACTCAATTGGTATACAAATCCTTATCATGCCCCCATTATTGTCGCACAGCAATTAGGCTTTTATGCGCAAGAAGGGATTAAATTGGCGATACTTGAGCCTAATGACCCGAGTGATGTCACCGAATTAGTCGGTTTAGGTCGCGTCGATTTTGGTGTGAAGGCGATGATCCATACAGTGGCTGCTAGAGCGAAAGGCTATCCAGTTCAATCGATTGGTACGCTACTCGATGAACCACCTACGGGTCTAATCGCCTTAAAATCCAGTGGCATTCGAACCTTTCATGGCATCGTCAACAAACGCGTTGGTTACATTGGCGAGTTTGGAAAGAAAATTATTGATAATCTAGCCGAACTTGCAGGGATTGATCCCATTAGCTATGAAACGGTACGTATCAGTATGAATGTGACGGATGCGATCTGCCGTAACATTATTGATACGGGTATCGGTTTTGTAAATTTCCAAAAGATTGAATTAGAACATCTCCGAGGTGAAACGGTGTTTTTGCGTATCGACCAACTGGCAGGCTTGGGTTGTTGCTGTTTTTGTTCAGTGCAATTCATCGTTCCAGAACAAACCTTAGAAAATTCGGAATTAATCCAAGCGTTTTTACAAGCAACCCAAAGAGGTGCAGCATTGACGACCGAGCAACCTGAAGAAGCCTATGAATGTTTATGTCAAGCAAAACCACAATTAAGGACGCCGCTGTATCAAAAGATCTTTATGCACAGCTTACCCTTCTTTTCACGTAATTTACTGAACGTTGAACGAGATTGGGATAAAGTAGGTCGTTATACAAAGCACTTAAAAATTGTCGATGAAAATTTTGCTATAACTGATTGTTATACCAATCAGTTTTTACCCAAAGTGCCATACCCAGAAATACCGGCTGTTGCCGATTGTTTAGCCTGTGAATGATGATGCAAGCTGGTGTTGTAGGAATGGGCATCATGGGCCGCTTATTGGCACTTGCCTTACATAATGCCGGCTGGCAAGTCAGCTTATTTGATGAGCAACAAGCGGATAATAATTGCAGTTCCGCGGCAGCGGGCTTATTAACAGCTTTTTCGGAATGCGATAAAGCCGATCCTGTGATTTTTCGCTTAGGCCAAGAGTCGGTCACTTGCTATTGGCCTAATATTCTCAAGCAATTAACAGAGCCGGTTTATTTCCAGCAAGCCGGCTGTCTTGTTGTTCATCATCCTCAGGATAAAGCTGAATGGCAGCATTTTTCTCAACGGATAAGAAGTAAATTACCAGCAGAAGATTATTATCAGCATTTATCAAAAACCCACTTGATTGAACTTGAGCCTGAACTTGATAAATTTGCTACCGCCTATTATTTTCCCGACGAGACACAAATAGATTGTCAGTCGGTTATGAATAGTCTAAAAAGATATTTGCAAGCACAAAACCTCTCATTTTTTTTCAATACCCAAGTGACATCTTTGACATCTAGGCAGATAGTCACACATAACAAAACCTATCCATTTGATTATGTATTTGATTGTCGAGGAATGGGCGCGCGCACAATTTTTAATGATTTACGTGCAGTACGCGGCGAATTAATTCACTTATATGCACCTGAAGTGCAATTAAATCGTCCGATTCGTTTTTTACATCCACGTTACAGCTTATATATTATTCCAAGACCAGAAAATAACTATCTAATCGGCGCAAGTGAAATTGAGTCCGAAGATTATAGTCCGATTTCAGTGCGTACTAGTTTAGAGTTATTAACGGCGGCGTATTATGTCCATTCGGGTTTTGCTGAAGCACGGATTATTGAAACTAAGACCCATTGTCGACCGACTTTAGCATCACACTTACCGCGCATCGAATACCAAGAGGGCTTAATAGCGGTGAATGGACTGTATCGACATGGTTATTTGATAGCACCGGCGTTAGTCGAAGAAATTCTGCGTGCCCTTAAAACTAAACAACAGGATATTCTTTACCCAGAACTTTGGAAATCTTATGATCACTGTTTTTCTGAATAATAAAAGCCAAGCCGTTGAAACTGGAAAAACCTTGTATGATTTTTTAGTTCAACATCATCAACTAAAAGAGTACGTTGCTGTGATTATTAATAACAACTTAGTGGTACGTAGAAATTTTAAAACGACCTTATTAAAGCCAAATGATCGTATCGATATTCTAATTCCCATGCAGGGGGGATAATGATGTGGAATTTAATGGGAAAAACCTTAAATAGTCGCTTGTTATTAGGAACGGCTCATTATCCTTCACTAGAGATCTTGACAGCGGCGATTCAGGCTTCCGGCACACAAATTATTACCTTATCTATTCAACGCCAAGCGCCTTCAGCGATGGGCGGCAAAGCCTTTTGGCAGGCCATAAAAAATTTAAATTGTCATTTGTTGCCCAATACGGCAGGTTGTGCAGATGCCAGTACGGCGATTCGTACAGCAGAAATTGCCCGAGAATTATTTAAGACTTCCTGGATAAAACTTGAAGTCATTGGTGATGAATATAATTTACAAGCCGATCCCATCGAATTAATTAAAGCCGCAAAGATTTTAGTTGAACAAGGTTTTGAGGTTTTTCCTTATTGCACAGATGATTTAGTTATCTGTCAAAGACTTGTGGATGTCGGTTGTAAGATTTTAATGCCTTGGGCGGCGCCGATCGGATCGGGAAAGGGTATACTGAATCCCTATGCCTTAGCCACCTTGCGTAACCGCTTACCTGATATTACGTTGATTGTTGATGCAGGCATTGGTAAGCCTTCGGATGCTGTGCAGGTAATGGAGTTAGGATTTGATGGTGTGTTACTCAATACCGCTATTGCACTTTCACAGCAGCCGGTTGCGATGGCACAAGCCTTTCGTCATGCCATCATAGCGGGGCATGAGGCTTATCGCGCTGGAATAATGCCAGAAAGAAACGTCGCCCATCCTAGTACTTTACTCATTGATACACCGTTTTGGCAGCAAGAAAATAAAGTATGAAAAAGCTAATTATTCTCAATAATTCAGACACAGCAGAGAATAGCGATAGCGTCGATTTAGAAACATTAAAAAATTTTAATGTTCCAGTCGCAACAGCGATCAATTGCATAATAAAATATACTCAACCTAGGCTGAGTGAGGTTATCAATTTATTTGCTGATGCTGATCTTCTGCTTTGCAATATAAGTACAGTGGAAAACTTATTACAGCTCAACTTGAATAGTTATCAAGACATACCCGCAGCCGCACAACGCTTGCTTGAGTTAAATGCTCAAAGTGTGTTAATCAAGACCAGTCAATTAAACAAGGATTGCTTTTGCCAAGACTATTGGAGTAATCAAGAAGAATCGTTTTGGATAGCCACTCCACGTTTAGTCGAGCGTGCGATTGTTAAGAAAAATATTTTTTCTACTGCAATAGCGGCTTGTTTAGTGCGGAATTATTCGCTCAAGGATGCTATCGTTATTGCCAGAATGTATATGCAACGTGGCTTGCGTAGAGCTTACACCGAAAAACAAACCCAAAAATTTTTTCATGGCGGATGGCCAGAAGAGCAGGCCGATCTTCCTTATCTTTCTAGTCAACCTTTAGTTAAATTACCACCAGTTTTTAAACCTTGTAGAACAAGTTTATACCCTATTGTTGATAGTAGCCTATGGGTAGAAAGATTATTAACGCAAGGAATAAAATGTATTCAATTACGGATTAAACAAGCCAATGAACACCATTTAGAAAAAGAAATTAAACGGAGTGTGGTTCTCGCCAAATACTATCAAGCCAAACTATTTATTAATGATTATTGGCAACTGGCTATTCGTTTTAATGCAGCAGGTGTGCATTTAGGTCAGGAAGATTTAAATGGCGCCGATATCGATGCGATTCATTGTTCGGGTTTGTATCTGGGTGTAAGTACCCATTGTTATTATGAGGTCGCACGTGTTCATACCCATGGTCCATCGTATATGGCTTGTGGACCTATTTATTTTACGCATAGCAAACCCATGGCATTTCAACCGCAAGGTATTGAACAATTAAAACGTTGGCGACGAACACTTTCTTATCCATTGGTAGCCATTGGGGGTATTAACCTTGAACGGTTACCCGAAATTTTAGAATCACAAGCTGAGGGGATTTCTGTTATTTCAGCGATTACGCAAGCCAGTGATCCAGCGGCGTCCATTAAAGAGTTTTTATTTCAAATAAATCAGCTAAATTATGTCTAGTTTTCTTTCAGTCGATGAAATAATGCGTTATGCCCAGCAAATTAAATTGGTTGAGATAGGCTTAGAGGGACAAAAGAAACTCAAACAGGCCCGAGTATTATGTATTGGGCTCGGTGGTTTAGGCTCTCCTTTACTCCTTTATTTAGCCGCAGCCGGCATAGGAAAACTAGGAATAGTTGACGCTGATCATGTGGAATTAGCTAACTTACACAGACAAATACTGTATCGCTCGCAGGATTTGAATCAATCAAAGGCCATTTTAGCCAAACAACAATTGCTTGCGCTTAATCCTTCTATCGAAGTGCAGGCTTATCCGGAAAAACTAACGCAAAACAATGTGGATGAATTCTTGCGTCAATACGACATCATTGCAGATGGTTCAGATAATTTTGCGACACGTTATTTAATTCATGATAGCTGTTTTAGGTTTAATAAGCCTTATGTGTATGCGAGTGTAGGGCAGTTTAAAGGTTATTGTGCGATATTTCACGCCAATGCTGAGGCAGAAAATCCATGCTTGCGCTGCTTATTTCCCAACACCCCTTCTGATATTCATGTGAACTGCGTAACTGAAGGTGTCATAGGTGTGTTACCGGGTCTACTGGGTATTTTGCAAGCGACTGAAATAATCAAATGGATATTAAGATTAGGGTCAAGCTTAGTAAAACGTTTACTGACGGTTGATCTTTTAACGATGACATTTAAAGAGATTCATTTACATAAGAATTCGGATTGCCAACTTTGTGTTTATCGTGAGTTTGCTGGGGAACCAATCGTTGAAAGGGTCTGTTCAGAAACTCTATCATTTAAAGATTATGCGATATCTGCCCAACAATTGATTCATTTATTACAAAAAAACAATACCGCCTTAATTGATGTGCGTTCTGCAGCAGAACATAAAGATAAAAATATCGGTGGCCAATTAATTCCATTAATAGAATTGCCTAATCGCTTAAACGAATTAAATGTTAATCATACGATAATACTTTATTGCCATTCCGGGAAGCGAAGTCTAGCCGCACTAAAACTATTATTAGCCGCAGGGTTTACTTCGGTAAAATATTTAAAGAATGGAGCCGTTGAATTTTTTTAATTGTTTATTAACTTATACGTCTTTATTTGCAAGCTGAAGTTTATCCCATAACCAATTTATGAATTTTAATGGCTGCTAGGATTATTTTCTGCTGTAAATAAGGTATTTTCTAATAACATCGCGACGGTCATAGGGCCTACGCCGCCGGGTACCGGAGTAATGTAACCGGCAATTTCTTTGGCAGTCGCAAAATCGATATCACCATGCAATTTTCCATTAACACCGCGGGTAATGCCAATATCAATCACAATCGCTTTAGGTTTAATCCATGTGCTCTGAATAATACCCGCTTTACCCATGGCACTGACTAACAGATCGGCAGGTTGTATATGTTGTTGTAATTGACGAGTGGCACTATGACACAGTGTAATCGTGCAACCGGCATTGAGTAGTTCTAAGGCCATGGGTTTGCCCACGATGTTTGAAGTTCCGATGATGACGGCATTTAGACCTTTGAGTGAAATCTTTTCATATTCAAATAAACGCATCACTCCATAAGGAGTGCAAGGGTGTAAAAAAGGACGGCCTTGCGCTAATAGGCCTAGATTGCTTGGATGAAAACCATCAACATCCTTGTTAGGATCGATACTTTCAAGAATATACGCAGTATTGATCGAGGATGGAAGTGGTAATTGGATCAATATACCATGCACGTTGGGATCGACATTAAGTTTTTCGATCAATGCCAGTAACTCAGTTTCAGTCGTCGAGTTGGGTAAATCATAAGCATAAGAATTTATTCCAACAGCCTGACAAGCATCGCGTTTATTACGCACATAAATTTGCGAAGCGATATCTTCTCCGACTAAAATCACCGCCAAGCCGGGAGTGATTAAGCCTTTTGTGTGCCGTTCTTGCAAGCGATGTTTAAGTTCACATCGTACTTGTTGAGCAATCGCTTTGCCATCAATGATATTTGCGGTCATAATTATCTTTAATTTACCGTTTTGAAAAAAGAGCAATCTAGGCCATTATATGTTAGATCCGAAATATTTACGTAACGATATTCAAATTGAAGAAATTTCCAAGCAATTGGCGAATCGCGGTTACCCACTGGATACCCGCTTAATATCGCGTTTAGAAACTCGACGCAAAGAATTGCAATCTGAAACTGAAGCCTTACAGAATATCAGTAATCGGAATGCAAAAGCGGTCGGTTTAGCAAAATCCAAAGGAGAATCTATTACGGCTTTACTCGAAGAGGTGAATGGAATAAAGAAGCAACGTGAAGACTGTGAAAGTAAGCTTAAGGACATACTCGAAGAATTATCCGCTATTTATTTGACCATTCCCAACTTACCCCATGAGTCAGTTCCTATTGGTTTGGATGAATCGCAAAATAAGACAATACGACATTGGGGAAAGGTTCCTCAGTTTGCCTTTGCTGTAAAAGATCATGTGGCATTAGGTGAAGCTAATGGTTTCATGAACTTTGAGAGTGCATCAAAGATTGCAGGATCACGATTTGTGGTGTTAGTGGATAAGTTAGCCAAGTTACAGCACGCACTGATTCAATTTATGTTAGAGGTTCATACTAGAGAACATGCTTATCAAGAGGTTTATGTGCCTTATATTGCTAATATGGCAAGCTTAATCGGTACTGGTCAGTTACCCGGTTTTGCTGAGGATTTATTTAGTTTAAAAGGCGAGCAAGGTTTTTATCTTATTCCTACCGCTGAAGTTTCGGTGACTAATCTCGCTCGTGATATTATTTATACTGCCACAGACTTACCTAAAAAATATGTTGCGCATACACCTTGTTTTCGTAGCGAAGCAGGTTCTTATGGTAAAGATACGCGCGGGATGATACGTCAACATCAGTTTGAGAAAGTAGAATTAATTCGTTTTGTCGAGCCTAAAAATTCCTATCAAGCTTTGGAAGAGTTAACGTATGATGCAGAAATAATATTGCAAAAATTAAACTTACCTTATCGCGTGGTGTCCTTATGTACCGGAGACTTGGGTTTTAGTTCAGCAAAAACCTACGATCTCGAAGTATGGCTGCCTAGTCAAAATACCTATCGAGAGATTTCATCCTGTAGTAATTTTGAATCCTTTCAAGCCCGTCGTATATCTGCGCGTTGGCGTAATCCCGAAAATAATAAGATTGAATTGATCCACACGCTGAATGGATCTGGTCTAGCGGTGGGGCGTACGTTAGTGGCATTAATGGAAAACTATCAAACCAAGGAAGGAAAGATTCGTATTCCAGAAGTGCTGCAAGATTACATGCAAGCAGACCTTATTTAAATTGCCAAATTATGCAAGCTGATAACAAACAACAACCCGGTATTACCTTAAGAGTGATATTTTTAGGGATCTTTTTGGCGATATTATTGGTAGCATCCAGTACTTATCTTGCCTTAAAGGTTGGAATCCTACCTTCTGCATCCATACCCGCTGCTATATTGGCGATGGCGATTCTGCGTTTGTTTCATAATGGCAATTGATAGATTTTGTCTTTGCTGTTCTCTGTGGTTATTTTTCTGGCTTGGTAGGTTTAACCGCCAGTCCTGGATCAGCTATTGTTATTTCAGGCTTGTTATTCATGGCCTTAATTTTACGTGGTTTATTATTTTTCAAAGGGCATGCATTACTCAGTTCACAATTACTTGATGCAGTCGCGATGACAGTTATCATTGGTGCGATGGTGGGGGGTATCGTTTGTATTGCGGATAATACTCCAAGTTTTGAAAGTAGGGCATTTAATTGCTGCGATTCCTTATCAGCAACAGATTATGTTTATATTGGGAGTGATTGTTGCGGCATTTACTATTCCCTATGTCATGCAATTGCTGTTTAGTGTCTATGGATTAGTTAATGTGTTATACCACACGCGGGTATGGATCTTCAGCAAACCTTATCGGCACACCACCCGCGGCAATGATGGCCGGTTTAACACAGGGGGTATTTCATCATGACCTTTCTTGGCATATGTTAGGGATAGGTGCCGGAATAATGTTGATGTTAATTTTAGTCAACAAAGTCACAAAAATTAATATTTCATTATTAGGCGTAGGGATGGGTATCTATCTACCGTTAAGTTCATCAACCCCGTTATTTGTCGGTAGCTTTTTTGCTTTTGTAGTTAAATACTATTTACAAAGAAAGCAACAGCAGGGCGCTGCACCGGATCTGAATTTTCAACAACACAATGCCGTCTTGCTAAGTTGTGGATTAGTTGCCGGTGCGGCTTTGATGGATGTACTGCTTGCTATACCTTTATCAATCACCGGTAACCCGCGTTTATTGGCTATCTTGCTTCTAAACTGGCAATCGCTGGCCACTTTACTGGGCTTTTTAAGCTTATTAACTATAGCAGTGTGTTTCTATTGGGTGATTCAATTGCAAAATAAAACCACTACGACCTAGTCCTAATCTCTAAAGCAGGATTAAGCTTAGATTAATTGATAATAATTATCATTCGTATTGAATTTCCCTATTAGAGTTGCTAAATTCTTAGTCAAAATAATAACAATTGGCTGAAAACGATGTCTGTTTCAAAAACCTTGAATCGCCCAACCTTAAAAAACCGCTATTTTGGTTGAGTATTTTAGGGCCCGGTTTAGTGGTGATGTTGGCCGATACGGATGCCGGCAGCTTAATTACTGCTGCACAAAGTGGTGCCGTTTGGGGCTATAAGTTACTGGCCTTACAATTTGTTTTAATGCCCATCCCGTATATCGCACAAGAGTTAACTACGTTTAGGTATAGCCACCGGGATGGGCCATGGTGAATTAATTAAGCATTATTTTGACAAAACCTGGGTGTGGTTGTCGGTTTCTATTCGCACTGAATTTAGTGGTTTAGCAGGGGTCGGGGCGCTTTTTAATATTCCCGCTTGGGAAACCCTATCTTTTAGTGGTTGCTTTTTTGACTATTGTTGCCTGGACAGGTTCTTATTGCTCGGTTGAGCGAATCGAATTGCTATTTTATTAGGATTATTTGAATTGGTTTTTTTTATGGGTTGCCTGGGATGCTAAACCGATAGGCCATGAAATCCTCTCTGGCTTTACGACAATTCCTTGGCATAATAAATCTTACCTATATCTATTGGTAGGAAATATTGGTGCAGTCATTATGCCTTGGATGATTTTTTATCAACAATCAGCCGTTTTGGATAAAGGTTTTAATGCGAGTCATTTACGGATTGCCCGTTGGATACCGCAATAGGTGCAATAATTACCCAATTGATTATGGCCGTATTATTGATAGCGACGACCGCCACTATCGGTAAGATAAATCCACATGCGCCGCTGGATGCGGTACAGCAAATTAGCGATGCGCTTACACCCAGTCTAGGATTTACCACCGGTCTGGTTTTATTTGCACTCGGTATGATCGGCGCGGCATTGATTGCCAGTATCGTGGTTTCGTTAACAGCTGCCTGGGGCCTGGGTGAGGTAATGGGTTATCGTCGCTCCTTAGAACATTCTCCTAAGGAAGCCCCTGGTTTTATGGAGTGTATACGTTAATCTTAGCGTTAGGTGGGATACTAGTGGCATCGGGTTGGATAAATTTAGTGAATCTGAGTGTCGGTGTTGAAGAGATGAATGCATTATTATTGCCCATCGTATTGGGATTTCTGTATCTCTTGGTATTGCGCACGTTACCTAAAGAATTTCGTTTAAAACCGGCTGATGTTGTGATAGCAGGAATTATTTTATTGGTGACCATCGTGTTTGGTTTATTTGGCGGAATTTCAGGAATTATTTAACAATCATTGTAATAATGCGTATTTGCAGTTAAATGAATAGAAATCAATGATACAATGGTTAGAATCATCGAAAAAAATGTATATTAGAATTGCTATTCATTAGCAAATTGTCTACAATCTCGGCTTCCAATTTCATGGGGCCGTTAGCTCAGTTGGTAGAGCAGTAGACTTTTAATCTATTGGTCGATGGTTCGATTCCATCACGGCCCACCAGTAAAATCAAGGGCTTAGCTAAAATATAAAATTTCTTAATTCTACTAGTGCTAGTAGAATAGTGCTAGGACGTAGCGCAAACTTCATAACCTCATTATTCTTACTGATGGTTTATCAGACCAGTAGGCATTTACAGCAGATGTGTTACTATTAAGATAAAATTATTTGTAAAATGTAAAGAGATTATGAGCACAGCAAAAAAACCACTTGTATTTGATACACTAGCCTCGGTCAAAAAACTCGAAGAAGCGGGTGTTCCTCAAAAACAAGCTGAGGCCCACATTCGCTTGTTTTCTGAGATCGTTGAAGAATCTATCTGTTCTAAACAGGACTTGTTAGAAACTGAAGGGCGGTTGGAAATTAAGCTGAAAGAACTAGAAGTTAAATTAAAAGAAACAGAAGGACGGATCGACCTTAAACTAAAAGAGTTAGAATTTAAAATAGAGGAAGTTAGAAAGGAAATGGCGTATCAAATAGAGCAGGCCAAAAATAATTTAATTAAATGGTTTATAGGCACCTCTTTAGTATCCCTAGGGCTTATTATGGGTATAGTAACATCCGCTGTCAAATTAGTGCACTAGTGATTAAAAGTCGACCACTTACAAGCTAAGTTATTGAAAAAACGACATTATTATAAACCGGACGATCCTTACAACTGTATAATAATGGCCATATAGGTCATGTTCAGTCGCGCAAAAGTCGCGCA
>CAYQIE010000022.1:0-427 GCA_964417505.1 Rickettsiella sp.
TATAATCAATGCAGCCGTTTTTAGCTACAAACTTGAATACGTTTACCCAACCATAACCACGCAAATGGACTTTTAAGCCTTGATTAGGAATTAATAAACTTTCAAGGGATACATCCCGGTTGACTTTTCTGTTTTTTCTTAAACAGGTAATCCAGACCCAGCCATGGTCTCGAATCGCTTTTAGATTTTTTAAACTGGAATACCAGGCATCAATGACCATGGCTTCTGGTGCTAACCCTCTCGCCTTGGCAAGCGATAACATGTCACAAAAATGGCTGTTTTTAGTTTTGCCATCTGTGTTTTTATCATAAACGCGATAATCAATCGGTATAGAGGTCTTTTCGTCTAATCCATGCCAGAGTAAATTGACTAAACCGATTCCTGCGATGACATCGTGTTGATTTCCTGAATATTGATAATTGACTAG
>CAYQIE010000023.1:0-14917 GCA_964417505.1 Rickettsiella sp.
TTGCTACCCGATATTGTAAACGGGGAAAGTATTTTTTGGAGGCCGTTAAATTCGCTTCTTCCATTATATTGATGACTTAATTGACAACACTCCCTAGTTCTTGTCCTTTCAGTTTGGATAGGGGTTAAAATAACCGCAGACCCGGGTTATATGCTAATTACTTGGCATCAACTTGCTTTGGAAATGCCATTATGGTTGGTTATTGTAATTTTAACCATTACCTTTATTTTAATTTATTTTTTAATTCGGTTTTTTAAATTTTTTTCAATGCTTCCAAAAAAATGGCATCACAATCGACATAAAAAGCGCTTACAAGCAACCAATGCACTGGAGGATCAACGTTTTTTTCTGCAATTTATCAAAAACCACAAAATTGGCATCATATTCAGAAATTTTACCCAATTAGAAAATAAAACCTGGATAGCTCTAAAGCACAAATTCAACAATTGCAACAAGAATGTTATGAAAATTTATTAAGTGGAGAAAAATATATTTACGATATATCGACACTCGAAAACATATGGAAAAATTTACCACCTAAATTAAAAAAGGATTCTTTATTTTTAAATAATTATGCTAAAGCACTTATAAGTCATCATGAAGACGCCAAAGCTGAATCATTAATCGTAAAACAACTAAAAAAACAATGGTTTGGGCCACTTGTTGCAACTTATAGTCTTATTAAAAGTGCAAATCCTGCTCACCAATTAGCTGTAGCAGAAAAATGGCTAAAAAAACATCCTAATGACCCTTATCTTTTACTCGGCTTAGGTCGATTTTGTAGACAGCAGAAATTATGGGGTAAAGCACGAGATTATTTAGAAAAAAGTTTAATTTATGATTCTTCTAACTTAGAAACCTATCTAGAGTTAGGAGAATTATCTGAAGATTTAGGAGAACCGCTCCAAGCCTTGGCATGGTTTAAAAAAGGGTTAATTAAAAACCCCCAGTAAAATTCTTGTATAATGCAATTATAATTTACTTAAATCATAGATATGACCCTTAAACACTGTAGTCACCGGCCAGCCCCTCAAAAGCCGCCCCGCAAAGGGTGACCATTTACATTTCGTAATAAGATCTTTGTCGTCAACTCTCTTAGATAAAGACAAATCTACTAACACATAATCATCTGGATGATCGGGTAAATTAAATATTTTTTTTGCACGTCGAGAGGTTAAATCCAAAATATTGTCTAAGGTAAGCAAATTTTGATGATATGCTTCAAATAATAATGGCAATGTAGTTTCTATACCTGGAACACCTGAAGGACAAGCCCCATAAGATTTAGCTTTTTCTTCTAGCGTATGTGGAGCATGGTCAGAGCCGATTATATCAATGATACCGGATTTTATTGCGGAAAATAATGCTTTTTGATGCTCGAAGGTTCGTAAAGGGGGATTCATCACCCCCTTGCCTTTTAGAGTTTGATAATCAGATGTATTCAAAAATAAATGATGTGGAGTTGTCTCTGCAAAAACTGGAAGTCCCTCTTTTTTTGCTTGGGCAATTAAATCAATTTCCTGATGGGTACTAATATGTAAAATATATAATCGTGTCCCATACAAACGAACAAGCTGAATTGCTTTTTTAACAGCCAATTCTGCTGCTGATTCATCACGAATTTTAGAATGTATTGAATAGGATTGTGATCCAACAAATTTTTTTGCATTTTCTTTTAATCGATGTTCATCTTCTGCATGAACTGCAACTAAGATATTTTCTTTTGCTGCTATCTTAAAAATAGCATGTAAACTTTTATCATCATCAATAACTAGCCCTCCCGTGCTACATCCCATAAATACTTTAATGCCAATTGCTTGATTTTTTATTTTTTTTATTTCATTTAAATGGTGTTTATCAGCACCGAAAAATAAATAATAACGAAGAGGGATTCCTACTTCTTTTAACTGCTTATTAATTAATGATTTTTTTTCTAATAAAGCAATTTCGGTAACAATGGGTGGAATAGTATTGGGCATATCAAAAACGGTAGTATAACCCCCTTTGATGCTCGCCTTGGCGGCCGTTTTCCAATCTTCTTTATACTCTATACCAGGCGTTCGAAAATGAACATGCGGATCAATTAACCCTGGCAATTTTAATAATTTATTTTTTTCAAACTCAATCATAAACAAATCTCTTCTACCTGATCGCGGTCAAATTGTTTTTCACAGTAAAAACAACGTAATTTCACCTGATTTGAAGAACCTTCAAGTTTAAAATAACCACCCTTAGACTCGACATAATTAATACAATTTAGATTAGGACATACGAGTACATCATGTATTGTTTTAGGTAATTCACAATTAATTTTCATGCTTACCTTAAAGTTTTCAATTCGGCTAATCGTAGCGCCCGGAGCAAAGATTGCGACATGATCAATTTCCTGGGAAGAAAGCAATCGATTTTCAATTTTAATTAAGTCTTTCAACTTTAATGATGTGCTCCGCAAATTTAAGCCCAAAGTAACCCTTTGCTTGCTATTAACAACATGCAATAAACGCATAATTTTGAGCGATTGGCCTGCTGGAATATGGTCAATAACGACTCCATTCTCAATGGCGGAAACAGAACGAGTTTTATTCATAGATTTAATCCAAGTTCGCTGATAATGTTATTTTCCAAGCAGTAATGCTAAAATAGCTTGTCTGACATAAACTGCATTAGCAACTTGTTTAAAATATAAAGCATAAGGTGTCTCATCAATGCTTTTATCAATTTCAAGTCCTCGGGGCAAAGGATGTAAGATATTTAGATTAGTCTTAACTTTTTTTAATTTATCTAGCGTAAGGATATATGGTTTTTCAAATAATCTATTCTCTGATTGAGAAAATCTTTCTTGCTGTAACCTGGTCATATACAAAATATCAATTTTGGAAATTATTTCATCAAGATTATCATGAAAAGAAAATCTAATGCCTTTATGCTTTAATTCATCGCATATTATTTCTGGCAATCTCAATAAAGGCGGTGAGATAAAAAATAGTCTCATGTTAAATAAAGCACAAAGTTGTACTAAAGAATGCACTGTTCGTCCATATTTTAAATCACCTACGAATGCTATAGACAATCCTTCCAAATCTCCTTGTGTTTCTTGGAATGTAAATAAATCCGATAATGCTTGAGTAGGATGTTGGTTTGCTCCATCTCCAGCATTAATGATCGGTTTATCAGAAACTTCTGCTGCTAAACGCGCTGATCCTTCGAGAGGGTGACGAATGATAATAAGATCAGCATAACAAGAAATTGTTTTAATAGAATCTTGTAAATTTTCACCTTTTTTTATGGATAAATTTTTACTACCAGAAAAACCTATAATTTGTCCCCCCAAACGTAAGGTAGCTTTTTCAAAGGAAAGCCTAGTTCTTGTTGAAGGTTCAAAAAAACAGTGGGCAATGATTTTATTTAATAAATATTTTTTAGGTAGTTTTTTCTTAATTTTTTTTGCAAGATTTAATATAGTATTTACTTCGACTTCAGAAAGATCACGAATTGATATGATATCTTTATTCAGAACTTTTGACATAATTTACCTGAAAACCACTAATAATAAAATTTTCATCCCTCTATAACAACCGTAAAATACTCCGTTTTAAGTCATAACTATAAAGATCCCTAATAAAATATCATTAATTCTTTTTTAAAACCAAATTTTGCCAAGATTCCACTGGCAATTCTTTTCCCCATAAATTAACTAAGCATTGCAAGCTTATCAGTGCGATTTGGGCATTAGTAATTAAAGGAATATGATGATCAATAGCTAAACGTCGGATTAAAAATCCGTCTGTTTGCTGTAGCCCAGTCATTGAACTGGGTATATTGATAATTACAGCTATTTTACGTTGCGCAATTAAATCCTTAATATTTGGTTTTTTAGCTTCGCTAGTTTTGTTTACAAAATAAGACGCTATCCCTTGTTGAGATAAAAACTGGTGAGTTCCTTCTGTACTATAAATAAGCCAACCTTGATCATCGAGTTGCTTGATCCAAGGTAGTAACTTAACCTTATAATTATCAGCAATACTTAATAATATTTTTTTTTCGCCGATATTTTGATCGGTTGCCAACCATGCTTTATAAAAAGCCTCTAGCAAATCCTCTGCGATACAAGCCACCTCACCCGTAGACGCCATTTCAACTTGAGCCACAGGGTTGGAGCCTTTTAAGCGACTATAAGAAAATTGTGCCACTTTGACCCCAACATAATCAAGCTCTAAAGTTTCATAATGTTTTGTCGGGTGCTTATTCAGCATCACTTCAGTTCCTATTTGGATGAAATTATGGCCAGTTACTTTGGAAACAAATGGAAAGGATCGTGACGCTCGTAAATTACATTCAATAACTTGAATATCATTATTTTTAGCAATAAATTGAATATTAAATGGCCCTGTGATCTGTAAAGCCTTAACAATTTTACGCGCTATGCTTTTAGTACGACGTATGGTTTCTAGATATAACTTCTGAGGTGGTAATACAATCGTTGCATCTCCAGAGTGAACGCCGGCATTCTCAATATGTTCTGAAATTGCCTCAATAACAATTTCACCCTTTCGAGCGACACCATCTATTTCTAATTCCTTGGCTTCTTGAACAAATTTAGATATCACCACAGGGTATTCTTGTGATACATGAGCAGCTGCTTGTAAATGTTGATCTAAAGACTCAGGATCAAAAACCACATTCATTGCTGATCCAGATAAAATATAAGAAGGTCTTATTAATACCGGATAAACCACTTTAGCTGCAAAATTTTTTGCTTTATTTAAACTTGTAACTTTTTCCCAAGGGGGTTGGTCAACATTAAGGGTATTGAGTAGGGCTGAAAATTTTTCTCGATTTTCCGCATAATCAATAAATTTTGGATCGGTGCCTAATAAATGATAACCTTGTTGTGCTAAAGGGACAGCCAAATTATTAGCGATCTGTCCCCCGACTGAAACAATAATACCCTTTGCAGATTCGAACTCGACAATATCTTGTACACGTTCAAAGGTAAGTTGCTCAAAATACAATCGATCAGATTCATCATAATCAGTAGATACTGTCTCAGGATTTGAGTTAATAATAATTGCCGTTTCATTTAACCGGCGTAAAGTTTTTGCGGTATTAACCGCGCACCAATCAAACTCTACCGATGATCCTATCGAATAAGGCCCTGACCCCAATACAATAATAGGCGCACGCTTAGCAGGAGAAATATCATGTTCAACAGCATGGTAACTTAAATAAAGATAATTTGTATGAGCAGCAAATTCTCCAGCTAAGGTATCAATTTGTTTCACAAAAGGTATAATTCCGTATTTTAAACGTAAAGCTCTTATTTGCTTTATCGACTTATTTGTAGTCTTAGCAATAAAACTATCAGAAAAACCTGCTTGTTTTAATTGACGTAAAAGAAGTTTGCTTAATTTATGTGAATTTAATTGTTTTTCTAGTTCTGTTAATTGATAAATTTGTGCTAAAAACCAAAAATCAATCTGTGATAAGCTTTCGGCTTGTTTGACTGAACCACCGTTTTTAAAACATTGATATAAAGCAAATAAACGTCTATCAGTAGCAAATTGTATTTCTTTGCGCGGATTATCAATTACTTCTGGATAATCCATTAAACAAGTTGCCCCCTTATTTAACATGCCCACTGCTTTTTGCAATGCTTCTGGAAAAGAACGGCCTATTGCCATTACTTCACCGATACTTTTCATTTCAGTACCAATCGTCCTTTCAGCAGCTTTTAATTTATGTGTATCCCAACGCGGAATTTTTACTACGATATAGTCCAAAGCGGGCTCAAAATAAGCACTCGTTACCTGTGTAACACTATTCTTTATTTCATAAAGCTGATAGCCTAGTGCTAATTTTGCAGCAATAAATGCTAATGGATAACCTGTCGCTTTAGACGCTAATGCACTTGAACGCGATAAACGTGCATTCATTTCTATAACTCGGTAATCGCCATTTTTAGGGTTAATAGCAAATTGAATATTACATTCTCCGACAATCTTGAAATGTTCAGCAACTTCCAAAGCCATATTACGTAAAAATTGATGTTGCTTATTACTTAAGGTTTGTGCGGGCACTACAACAATACTTTCCCCAGTATGAATGCCCATTGCATCCATATTTTCCATATTACAAATTGTTAATCTATTTCCCATTTGGTCACGAACAATTTCATATTCAAATTCCTTCCATCCAAATAAGTATTCTTCGATTAAAATTTGTGGTGATGAAGCTAAGCTTTCCTGGGCTCGCTGTTCAAGTACTTCTCGGTGTGCAATTTTTCCGGAACCTAAACCTCCCAAAGAAAAACCTGAACGCAACATTACGGGATAACCAATCTTTTCTGCTGCTTTCAACGCTTCGGCAACAGTTTTCACAGCAAAACTAAGCGGAGTTTTAATTTTAATCTTTGCTAAAGCCGCTTTAAAAAGATCTCTGTCTTCTGTTTGATGTATTGATTCTACCGATGTTCCTAATACTTCAACTTTATATTTTTTTAATATTCCTTTTTCTTCTAAATCTAAACCCAAATTAAGTGCAGTTTGCCCACCAAAACCCAATAAAATCCCATCAGGTTTTTCTTTAATAAGAATGCGTTTCACAGTATCAAAATTTAAGGGTTGCAAATAAATTTCATCAGCTAAATTTGCATCCGTTTGTATGGTAGCTATATTTGGATTTATTAATACGGAAGTAATTTTTTCCTCTTTTAAAGCTTTAATGGCCTGCGAACCGGAATAATCAAACTCTCCAGCTTGGCCTATTCGTAAACCACCAGAACCTAAAAGCAGTATTTTTTTTCCCTTATATCGTTGTATTTTCATAATTTTTTATAACATGCGATAAAAACGTTCAAATAACCATTGCGTATCCATGGGCCCAGGCGCAGCCTCGGGATGAAATTGCACAGAGAAAAAAGGATCTTTTTTATGCTCAATTCCTGCAACGGTTCCATCATTTAAATTCCGAAACAAAACTTGCCAATCTTTAGGAAGCGACTTCTCATTTACTGCATAACCATGATTTTGCGAGGTTAAATAACATCTTTGCGTAGGCAAATAAATACAGGGTTGATTTTGCGAACGATGGCCAAAAATTAATTTATAGGTTTTAGCCCCAACCGCTAAAGCCATCAACTGCGTCCCTAAACAAATACCGAAACAAGGTTTCTTCTGGTTTAAAGCTTTTTTTAAAATGGCTACCGTTTCTTTACATAACTGCGGATCACCTGGACCATTGGAAATAAAAACTCCATCATAATCCTCCTGACTATAATCATAATCATAAGGAACCCTTTTAATTTTAATTGGAAATTTTAATAAGCAACGTAAAATATTTTCTTTTAAACCACAATCTACAACAATTATTTTTTTTCTACCTTTGCCATAATAGATCGGTTCAGTAATCGTTACTTCCTTTACCCAATCGGTAGTTTCGAATTCAATAAAATTACCATGAGGTTTATTCAATGAAGTAATAATACCTGGGGTCACCCCATTCACTCTTAAGCAATGTGTTAAAGCTCGTGTATCTACACCCGTAATAAAAGGTGTATTTTGAAGTTCAAGCCAATTTCTTAATGAATTTTGAGCAGTAGGGTTTGAATAAAATGCCGCCAGTTCAGAAATAATAACTCCTTTTACTTGAATTTTGTTAGATTCCCAAGTAGTTGGTGGAGACACACCATAATTTCCTAATAAAGGATAGGTGAAACATAATATTTGGCCTGCGTAAGAAGGGTCTGTTAAGGATTCCACATAACCTACCATACCTGTATTAAATATAACTTCACCAGAGACTTCTGTTGTTTGGTTTACTGGCATATACCCTACAAAACTTTCACCAGTTTTTAATACCAATTGTGCAGAAATTAATTTTTTCATGATCTCATCTGTTGGTGAAATTGACTGGCAAGATAAGGATTCCACATCATACCCGTTGCAGAAAGAGCTATATCTGCTCCACTATCTAAAAATTCATTAAAATGTTCAGGCATAGTTATGCCACCTATGCCTAAAATAGTTAAGTTTAATTTTTCAGTTTGATTAATTTGAACTAATTTTTTAACACATTGTAATGCTAGCTGTCGAATCGGGTAACCTGAAACTCCACTATAAATTCTTTTTCCAAATGCTGGGGCATGGTTTTTATTTAATACCCTCATACTAACTGAGTTAATTGCACTAATCCCTATTGCGCCTGCACGTGCCGCAGAAATTAATAATTTAACCGGGAATTCATCCTGATCCATCAAACCAAACTTCAATAATATTGGAATATTACCTAAGCACTTCACAACAAATGCTGTTATCTGTGATACATGTTCAATACTCCAATAAAGAGGTTCACCTGATTTCATTAAATTAGGACAAGAAAAATTTAATTCTATAACATCTGCACCTGCTTCTTTAGCCATCAATGCTGCCGCAATAAAATCTTGTGATATTGATGCAATCGAATCGCCTTCACCATAAACCGACACAATCAACATTTGACCTTTCGCCAAAGAGTTTTTGGCAAAAGCGATATCTTGCATAATCACCTTTGGCTCCAAACAACCATTACCAAAGGAATTACTAATAGCTAATTTAGCATTGATTTTTTCAATTTTATCCTTGGTAAAGATAATTTCTTTTAAATCAGCGTAATTAAATAATTTTTCACACTCTAGATATACAATGTTAGGTAAAGGATGTGTTGGATAGGCTTTACGTCGTATTGTTTTGTAAGTTAGTATATCGAAACCTAGTTGCGATAATAGGGCAATCCCTTTACCTGTTGTTACGGCACATGCGGCTGCGCCGATATTTGAGGCTAAAGAATAACCTAATAAAGAAATCCACTGTTTTTTTTCCGGCCAATCTCTAACCGGTGGTTTTATTGAAGGGAAAGGAGGATTATTGAAGTTTTCTTCAAAGGTTTTATTAATGTCATAGAGAGGCGATGAAACGCTCAACATGGAAAATGGCTAAAAATAATTTTGACTATTTAAACCGATTTTCTAAAAAATACCAAGTTTTTTATTGCCTTGATAAATATTTTTCTATGCGCTGGCTTTACTTTCGTTGTAAGCTTAAAATACGGTATGAAAAATTATTCTCTTTTATATTTTTTTATCAGTTTCAGTTTACTAATTTTTTCTTTGTCATCACTATCAGTAACCTTATAAATAGAGGTAATAGCGGATATTTCAAAAAAAAGTCATATTCCTGTCGAGAAATTAAACACTCTTTGCTGATTGTGACAAAGCTATAAGCCAATTCGACATAGATCTTTGTGCGGACAAAGATGCAACTATCGCTATTTTCAAATTAAGGGAAACTTTACTCAATAAAAAGCTTGCATTGTCAGCTTTTGTCAGTCGCAGCTCAAAGAAAAGATCGCTCAATGGCAAAGGCTTCGCAATAAAGGCTGTGAAAATGCTACGGAGGTCTACAGTGGTGGCTCGATAAGACCATTTTTAGAGATGACTTGCCTAGCACATGAAACAAATAAGATGATAAAGAAGTTCGATAAAATAAATAATTGCAATGAAATAAATAAAATTACAGACCCATTACAAATCAATAAAAAAGACTACTCTCTTACTAACAGTGACGAATAAAATATGTCTTAGTTATTGGTGCCGAGAAGAGGACTCGAACCTCCAAGGGTTGCCCCACAAGTACCTGAAACTTGCGTGTCTACCAATTTCACCACCTCGGCAAAAAAAATATATCAAGAAATAAACGTTATTTAGCCACTTTGTTAATGGATAACCTGCTTCTAACCAAGCTCGCAAGCCACCTTGCAAAAAAGAAACCTGACAATAACCTATTTTTTGTAGATTATCTGCTACTAAGCAAGATCGGAAACCACCTCTACAATAAACAACAATTTCCTCCTCAAAATCCGGAATATATTTTTCAATATCACGCTCAATGATCCCCTTACTAAGAGGAATCGCATGAGCAATAGATCCATGCTAAAATTCATCATGCTCACGTACATCAATTAAATAAAAATGGTGTTGGTTATTAATCTTTTTATTTAAATCAGCAACTGTCAGCTCTTTTATTTGGTTGAAGCTTTATTTTATCAACTAAGTTTACAAAAGCTGATGTATGCTGCTTCTTAGCGATCACGAATGTATTTCATCCTTTCATCCTCCATTTTTGTTTCCAGATCTTTCATTGTCAAACGAATTCGACCTTGTCTATCTATTTCTAGTACTTTGACTTTTACAATTTGGCCTTCGCTTAATACATCACTCACTTGTTCAACACGTTCTTTAGAAATTTGTGAAATATGTACTAAGCCATCACGACCGGGTAATACGTTAACAAAAGCACCAAAATCGGTCAGTTTAACAATTGCACCTTCATAGGTACGACCCACTTCCACTTCTGCCGTTACCTTTTTAATACGTTCTATTGCATCTTGGCAAGCATGTAAATCAGATGTTGAGATTCGAACAATACCATCATCACTAATATCGATTAAAGTTCCTGTTTCTTCAGTAATGGCACGAATCGTTGCTCCACCTTTTCCAATTAAATCGCGAATTTTCTCCGGGTTTATTTTTAAAGTGGTTATACGTGGGGCATAAGGGGAAACTTCTATCCGTGGCTCAGATAAAGTTTCCTGCATAATATTTAATATATGAAGACGCCCTTCTTTTGCTTGATTTAGTGCCACTTGCAAAATTTCTTCTGTAATGCCATCAATTTTAATATCCATTTGCAACGCTGTAATACCCTCCAGAGTCCCTGCAACTTTAAAATCCATATCTCCCAAGTGATCTTCGTCACCTAAAATATCGGTTAAAACAGCAAACTGATCACCTTCTTTTATTAAGCCCATTGCAATCCCTGCTACATGCTTCTTTAAAGGTACACCTGCATCCATTAAAGCTATACTTGCACCACAGACTGTTGCCATGGAACTCGATCCGTTTGATTCAGTGATTTCAGAAACAACACGCAATACATAAGGAAAATCTGATTCACTAGGTAATACGGCACGTAAAGCACGCTTAGCTAAATTACCATGCCCAATTTCACGTCGTTTAGGACTTCTGATTTGACCCGTTTCACCTACACTATAAGGAGGAAAATTATAGTGAAGCATAAATGTTTCACGTGCTTCTCCATCTAAGGCTTCAATGGTTTGTGCATCTCGATCCGTACCCAAAGTAGTAACAACTAATGCTTGTGTCTCACCTCTAGTAAATACAGCCGAACCATGTGTACGCGGTAAGAATCCTGGCTGAATAGTAATAGGGCGCACTGTTATTTTATCCCGTCCATCAATACGGGTTTCACCTGACAAAATACGGCCACGCACTATTTTCTCTTCTAAATTTTCTAGGAATAACTGAATTGCTTTAGTGGAAATCCCTTTTTCTTCATCTACCCATTTCTCGAAAGCGCAATTCCGTAAATTATCTAATTTCGCTTTGCGAGCTAATTTTTCCAGAATTGTATAGGCCTCAATATATAAAGGCTGAACGGCTTTAGATATTTCTTCCTCTACAACTGGATCTAATTGATAGGCTGCAATTGTAGGAACATCCCAAGCAGGCGCACCTGCCTTTTCGGAAAGCTCTTTAATAGCTTGAATAACTCCTTGAATTTGTTGATGTCCAAACAAAATAGCATTCAGCATAATTTCTTCACTAAGCTCAGCTGCTTGAGACTCTACCATCAAGACGGCTTTGTCCGTACCCGCAACTACTAAATCCAAATCCGATGTTTCAAGTTGCTTGAAGCTTGGATTCAAAATATAGCGCCCTTCCAAATACCCCACCCTTACTGCTGCAATCGGACCCTTAAAAGGTAAGCCTGATAAGCTTAAAGCTGCAGAAGCGCCAATTAAAGCGGGAATATCTGCGTTAATTTCGGAATTTGATGACAAAACAGTCGCAACAACTTGCACTTCATTATGAAACCCTTCAGGGAACAGCGGTCTTATGGGTCTATCAATTAAGCGTGAAGTTAAAATTTCTTTTTCAGTGGGTCGTCCTTCTCTTTTAAAATAACCTCCTGGAATACGTCCAGCTGCATAGGCACGTTCTTGGTATTGAACAGTCAATGGAAAAAAGTCTCTTTCTTCGCCCACTTGCTGCTTGCTCCCTACAACAGTTACTAAAACGGTCGTACCGTCTAAGCTAACCACAACTGATGATGTTGCTTGACGTGCAATTGTCCCAGTTTCTAGAATTAGTTCCTGTGAACCAAATTGCACGACTTTCTTTATAGAATTAATTAACACGCTTACATTCCCTCAAAAAAACAAATGGGCGAAAGTGCCGCCCATTGATATAAATAATAAAATGTCTTCAACAAAGATGAACCGAGATCTAACCACGTAAGCCAAGCTGCTTAATCAGTGTTAAATAACCTTGTATATCCACGGCTTTTAAATAGTTTAATAATTTTCGACGCGCAGCTACCTTTTTTAATAAGCCTTGCTTTGAATGATTATCATTTTTGTGCATTTTAAAGTGGCTATTTAGCCGCTCGATTTCCCAACATAATACAGCAACCTGAACCTGTGCAGATCCCGTATCACCCGGAGAACGCTGAAATTTAGCCATTATTTCTTTTTTAGCCAACATAAAACCCTTTACCTCTTACAAATGAACTCGCTATTCTATGCATAATCTCCGCAGCTGACAAGGATTATCTTATCGAATTACACTTCGAATAGTTAAATATTGTTAAATCTATTCTTAACTATAGGAGCCCTCTATAAATAGTAGGCAAAATACTTACTTTTATCTGTTTTATGCAGTTCTTTAGCTTATAGGACTCAACCGATTTTAAAACAATTAAAGCTGTGTGTCTTTTTAAAATCAAAAGTCCACAGCTAAAAATAAAAAGAACTGTTATTTGCAATTAGCTTCGTAAAAATTAAAGTTTGTTTGATTAGCAATAAATTTCATATTATTTAGTATAAGCGCCCTCTTATGTTAAAATACCCACCCCACCGCTAACAGCTATTTTTACTACAGTTGTCAGCGTTGGAAATCAGCATGGACACAGGTAAAATTACCGCTAATTAATAAGTGAAAAAAGATATGAAAACTAGTAGCAACATGAGCAAAATTCTTAAAGGATTAATGGCTGAGTTAGGGATTAATGAATCGGAACTCGCACGACGCACCGGTGTAGGCCAACCTGTAGTACATCGAATTTGTTCAGGTGAAACTGATAATCCCAAAGTTGCCACTTTAAGCCCGATTGCCAATTTTTTTGCTATATCAATCAGCCAACTCATCGGAGATGAGCCTCTATCAGCTGATAGGATTCCTGGGACTTTTAATCCAGACGCTCAAGGTTGGCGTCAGATCCCATTGCTTAGCTGGCCTCAAATATTACAATGGCCCATTCTTCCAGAAAAACTTGCCCCTTTACCGACAATTTCTATAGATATTGACATGAGCCAACATGCTTATGCTGTTGCTGTTAGAGATACTACAATGGAACCTCGTTTTCCAGAAGGAACTATTTTGCTTATAGATCCCGATCTAAAGCCCAATAATCTTGACTTTGCCATAGTCCATATTGATGGGCATAATTTACCTAATTTTAAACAAATTTTAATTGATGGCGGGCATACTATTCTTAAACCTCTCAATACTGACTTTAAAACCCTATTATTAGACAAACCTCACCGCTTTTTAGGAGTTATGGTTCAATCAAGAATGGATTTTAAAAAGAAAAAATAAACTCTAATATAAAAATATAAAGATTTATCATTTCTAGAGTTATTCAGTAACAATTTTACAGATTTGCATCAACTTTAAAAATTTAAATTCTTCTATCTGTTTTAACCACTTAAATTCCTATTATTACCTAATTTTAAAGAAATAAATTATGAATCAAAAAAAACGTACAGCCATTTTTCAACGTTTTCACGCTCATAATCCTCATCCAACAACAGAATTGATTTTTTCCTCACCCTTTGAATTATTAATTGCGGTCATACTTTCTGCTCAAGCGACAGATAAATCTGTTAATAAAGCAACACGAATTTTATTCGATAAAGCAAATACACCAAAAAAAATAACCGGACTGGGATTAACTGGTTTAAAAAAATATATAAAGACTATTGGTCTATACAATACTAAAGCAAAAAATATCATAAAAACCTGTAAAGTTTTATTAGCTCAATATCATGAGAAAATTCCCGATAATCGTGAAGCCTTGGAAAGTCTACCAGGGGTTGGGCGTAAAACAGCAAATGTCATTCTTAACACAGCTTTTCGCCAATCAACTATTGCCGTTGATACTCATATTTTTCGAGTTTGCAATAGAACTGGCTTAGCACCAGAAAAAACACCTTTAGCTGTTGAAAAAACCTTATTAAAAGTTGTTCCTAAGCGATATTTAAAAAACGCTCATCATTGGCTTGTCCTGCATGGTCGCTATACTTGCTTAGCTCGTAAACCCAAGTGCCCTGAGTGTATCATTCGAGATCTTTGTGAATATCCTCACAAAACGGTACTAAATAAGTAAATTCCTTAGTCCTTTATCATCCAAAACCTAGGGATTTATATTTAAAATTCCCTTTAAAATTTCTTCAACGCCAAGATTGCGCAAGCTTTGAGCTGTTAAAAAACCAATCTTTTCTGCATCAACCTTATTTCCTTTTTTTCAACTTTAATTAGTTTCGCACCGTCCAGATTTCCAACTAAAGCTTGTAAATTTATTTGTCCAGGATCCAAAGGAGTTGCATAAGCTGCAATAGGCACTTAACAACTACCTCCTAGCTCTCGACTTAAAGAGCGTTCAACTAATATACAGTAATAAGTATCAGGATCAGTCAATTTTGAAATATCTCAAGAGTTTCGCTCTGCTATATAAGGATTTAAACTAGAGGGGGAAGAGAAAAGGCTAAAAAGGAAAGAAGGTATCCGAATTTAAGTATACAA
>CAYQIE010000024.1:0-1730 GCA_964417505.1 Rickettsiella sp.
AGGATTATTGGCTTATTATTAAATCTTCTATCACTAGAAATTTAAAGCCCATTTTGTAGCATTAATTATAAATATTCGAGAAACTTTTGTAAGAGTGAAAATTTTTTTTTATTCTGGGGCCCAATCTGGCTTATTGCCTAAACGAGGAGCACCCGCTACACCATTTTTATGATATAATATGCATTCACCTTCAAATATGGTTTTGCCTAATAAGATAGGGGCATCCTTGTTAATCTCGTTCAAAGAAGGCTGTGGTATATTTGAAGCGGCTACTTTGACTTTTCCAATCGGAGCAATACGATTTTAAAGGGTGATTGTAGAATTATCAAAAAACTCTGCATAACCACAAGTTCCAAACCCAAAAAGAAAGCTCAAAAAAATTATACTTATTAAGTTTGGCACCTGTGCTCAAAACGTAAAGTTTTATGATAACAGTGGGTTAATAAGCAAGGTTTGTTTCCGCCTCTTTTTCTTCTGTTTCCATGCTTGATTGATATTGTCCTTTGCAAGCTGCTGCATTAAGTCTTGCACGTTTATAGAAGGCACGCTGAGCCGCTTTCACATTATACGCTTTTCCATTCCATGTTTTTAATGCCGGTTCTTGTAATGCGCGACCATAGGAAAAGCTTAGACGCCAAGGATGGCGCGAAGGCTGTAGTTTATTCATGGTATTTAAATGAGCAGTAGCGGCTTCTGGTGTTTGACCCCCAGAAAGAAAATTGATACTAGGTACGGCTGCTGGAACTGTTTGACGTAATATTTTTAAAGTTGCTGCAGCCACTTCTGTGATAGTAGGTTGTGGTATATATTGGTTTCCAGCAATAACCATACTGGGCTTAAGAATCATACATTCAAGTACAACTTGATGTTTCTGAAGCTCTTCAAAAACAGTGAATAGAACTGCTTCTGTTGCTTCAGCACAGCAGGCTAGGCTATGCGAACCATCCATGAGTAGTTCAGGTTCTACAATAGGTACAATTCCATTCTGTTGACAAATAGAAGCATAGCGGGCTAGAGCTTGAGAATTAGCTGTTATAGCTAAAGAAGAGGGAAGGCAACTAGATATTGAAAAAACAGCTCGCCATTTAGCAAAACAAGCGCCAAGGTTTTTATAAGTTAAGAGACGCTCTGCTAGACCATCTAGGCCTTGGGTCATTTTTTCATCGGCATCTAGAGGAATGAGCCCTTTATCAACCTTTATGCCAGGGACAATGCCTTCATTGTCTAAATAATCTGGAAATAATAACCCGTCCTTAGTTTTTTGCGCTAAGGTTTCTTCATGGAGAATAACACCATTGATAAACGCTTCAATTCCAGGCGTAGTAAAAAGTAATTCGCGATAATTACGGCGATTTTCTACAGTAGATTCTAAATGTAGGGCAGCAAATCGCTTGGCAATCGTAGCTTGACTTTCATCAGCTGCTAAAATTCCTTTTCCTGATATCGTTAATCGTTGAATTGTTCCTTCAAGCTCGTGAGTGGTCATGATATTGCTCCTTACATTTTTTTGACATGTAAAGCTAAGTGAATCATATAGATTTTGTAAAGCCTAATACTATATAGAACAATGTGAGTAATTTCTAGTAAAGTTATAGATCCCATATTCTATTGCGATTTAAGCTAATTAGACTTATACAAAAGTTTCGCTCTGCTATATAAGGATTTAAACTAGAGGGGGAAGAGAAAAGGCTAAAAAGGAAAGAAGGTATCCGAATTTAAGTATACAAAAG
>CAYQIE010000025.1:0-3997 GCA_964417505.1 Rickettsiella sp.
CTTTTGTATACTTAAATTCGGATACCTTCTTTCCTTTTTAGCCTTTTCTCTTCCCCCTCTAGTTTAAATCCTTATATAGCAGAGCGAAACTTTTGATAGTATTTGTACAAAGTTTACTCTTGCGGAAATCGATGATGTTGCATGCATAAAGTGCCACATTTGGCAACTTATTATAGTGTAATTCACTTTAATGAATTTGCTAGGGGGTCGAGAGAAAAATGGCTATTTTATTGACCAATAAAGAGTGCGCTGAGATCTAAGTTACTCAAATGTGAGTAAGTTTTGACCGGTCATCTCTTTTGGTTTAGATAAATTTAATAAATTTAACAGAGTCGGGGCGATATCCGCTAAACTTGGATGCTTGACTGGATTTATTTTCGCCGGTCGGCCGATATACACAAAGGGTACCGGTTCATTAGTATGAGCAGTGTGCGCTTGTCCGGTTTTTTCATTAAACATACATTCAGCATTACCATGATCGGCGGTAATGATAGTTTCGCCACCATATTCTTGTAAACAAGCCATAAGCTTGCCAATGCAATCATCAATATAATGGATTCCTTGAAGTGTCGCCGCTAAGTTTCCAGTATGCCCTAGCATATCGGGATTGGCAAAGTTGCAGATGATGACGTAATATCTTTTTTCTTTAATATCTTTTAATAAATGTTCGGTAATTTCGATTGCACTCATACTAGGGGTAAGATCGTAGGTACTGACCTTTTTTGAAGGGATTAAAACGCGCGTTTCATTAACATTAGGGCTTTCTTCACCACCATTGAAGAAGAACGTGACATGCGCATATTTTTCAGTTTCTGCAATCCGTAATTGTGTCAAATGATGTTGCGCAAGGTACTCACCTAAACCATTCGATAAGATTTGTTGTGGAAAGGCAATTTGACTGGGAATGTCACTGGCATATTCAGTTAAAGAAATAAATCCTGCTAAATGAGGTTGGCTTTGCCGTTTAAAGCCAGAAAAATCTTTATCGAGAAAGGCATGGCTTAATTGTCGTGCACGATCCGCTCGAAAATTCATGAAGATAACTAGATCGCCACCTTGGATCTGGTTGGGTGGTTTATTTACGTCGTGTATCGTAGTAGGTGAAACAAACTCATCACTTTCACCGCGTGCATAAGCCAATTGCAAGGCTTGTAGAGCGGAGGTAGCGCTATAAGCGGCTTTACCTAAACTTAAACAATTATAGGCCGCTTCGGTACGTTCCCAACGTTTATCTCGATCCATCGCATAATAACGGCCGATTACACTCGCAATTTTACCAAAACCTAATTGATGGCACTTTTCTTCAAGATTTTTTAGATAGCTTCCAGCACTTTTCGGTGACGTATCACGGCCATCAAGAAAAGGATGTAAATAACAATGCTCAAGGTTTTGTTGCGCAATCAGTTCAAGTAAGGCATACCAATGTTGTTCATGACTATGGATACCACCCGGAGATAAAAGTCCTAAAATATGTACAGATTTTTGATTGGCTTTGATCCTTTCAAATCCTGCGAGCAAACAAGGATTTTTAAAAAATGCGCCAGTTTCTATCTCTTTATTGATCCGGCTTAAATCTTGATAGAGGACCCGACCGGCACCTATCGTGAGATGACCGACCTCTGAATTACCCATTTGTCCGGCAGGTAATCCTACCGCTGAGCCGGATGCATCGAGTAGTGTATGTGGATAGGTTTTCAGTAAGTGATCCCAATGCGGTGTATTGGCCATAGCGATGGCATTATGATCCTTTTCGGTTCGATAACCCCAACCATCCAATATCAATAATAAAATAGGGCGAGGGTTAAGTTTTGACATATTAAAACCTACTTTTTAATGTTGCTTTCTGCCTGATTCTGATTCAAAAAGATATTCCTTTATTTTGCGACGATATTGCCACACTAATAAGAATATACCGATAATTTCAGCTAAAATGGTAGCCCACCAAATGCCATAGCCTGAAAAGCCATAAGATAACGCGACAGCACCTATAAAGCAACAATCCAAAATACTGAAACCTAAGTAAATAATGTAAATCGTGTATCCTTTAAACCCCGTAATGAACCAAATAGTGCAAAGCGTGGTGCTTCAAAGAGCTGTACTAAGGCGGCTAGCGCTAAAAACTCTGTGCAAGATGCACTATCGTTAAGTTTTTAACATCCTGCGTATTAAAGTCGATAGCAATCAATCTTTCTGGAGAAATCCAATAAATGAGTGCAACCAAAAACATAAAAGCGCTGACATAAAAAATACCTACATAAGTTGCATTATTGACCGCATTTTTATTATTTTGACCGACACTATGACCGACGCGGATGGTAATCCCCTGAGCCAATGCAAAGGTGACAATTGAAAATAACCAAAAAAATTGTAATGCAATCTGATTGGCACTGAGCATATCCGCACTAATACGTCCCATCAGGATGCTCATGGTGAGAAAAAAGCCGACTTCGAAAAAATAGGTCAAACCTAACGGCAAGCCGACTTGAAAGATTTCATACAATTGTGGAATTATTTTTCGCCAATAAGGGAATTTGAAATAAATTTGATAGGCTTTATTTAAGCAAAAATGACAACTAAATCCTAAGGTAATGATCCAAAAAGTGAGTGTCGCACCCCAGCCAATTCCAGCAATGTCTAAATTAGAGAAGCCGAACCTTCCAAACATTAAACTATAATTGAAAAAGATACTCAGTGGTACAAATAATAAACTAAAGGTTAAATTAATTCAGGTTCGACCTAAGCCCTCAACAAATTGTAATAATACTGTAATAATAAAATCAGGAATGATCGCCCAAGTAAGACCATGCAGATAAAGCTGCGCTAATTTAACCGTTGCCGGCGCTTGGCCAAAAAACAAAAATATCGGAGAAAGACTCCGCAAGAGGAGCATGGGGGGGGGTAGCATTAACACGATTGCGAGTGATAAACCCGCATAAAATATATAGGATATCTCGTCATTTTTTTGGCACCATAATAACGGGCTACTAAGATGGTAATGACGGAAAGTGTGCCCCAAATAATCACCATTAACGTGGTAAAGACCCAATTCACTAAAGCGCCTGCAGCAAGACTTATCGCTCCAAGATGCGCCAGAAAAATATTCGAAAAAAATCCCACCGACGTATCAATAATACCGCTCATAATCAGCGGAATCGATAACATTAAGAGAATTTTGCTTTCAGAAAAGAAGCTTTTGCAATAATGAGCTACCGGCATAAACTGAAAAAATAATAGTAGATTGTATTTTATCATTTTGGCTAGATTTCGGTCTAAAGTCTAGGTGCGTACTAAAAAGATTTTTTTCTCGTTTTTAATGCGGTTTCAGATGTATTGTTAATCTTATTTTAAGTTTTGATTGTTATTCTAAAAGGGAATAGTTAATACGTTGTTCTGGAATATTAATAACAAATGAGGTACATTATGCCCAATATTACCAGCCTTCATCCTAAAGCTAGCAAAATTTTAGATTCATTTTTCATTAAAATTGACAAACTTACCCTTAGTAATTTAAGTCAGCGCCATCAACTTCTTAATCAAACCCAACAATTATTTAACGATCTCAATAGACTAGGTGCCGAAGAGTTTACAGAGATTTTTAAATATAATTATTTTCATAGTAGCAATGAGGAAGATAATAAAAAACACCATGAAGCATTACTTTATTTAGTTACTTGTGTTATCGAAAAGTATTCAGAAAGTGATTTATTACGTTATTTTTTACCACAGGAGCTATAGCAACAGGAAAATAGACCTTATATTCCAATCATTCTTAAGGACGGACTTGGCCATTGGTTCCAGCTAATAGGTTATTGGTTTCGTCAATTACTCAATAAACCCATCTATAAATTAAATCCCGAAAACAGTTCACTGACTGATTCAGTGAAACATATAAAAGCTTTATTTAACAAAAGTTTCTCGAATATTTATAATTAATGCTACAAAATGGGCTTTAAATTTCTAGTGATAGAAGATTTAATAATAAGCCAATAATCCTGTT
>CAYQIE010000026.1:0-319 GCA_964417505.1 Rickettsiella sp.
TAGCCGAAAAATAGAATAATGGTCGAAACAGTGTTGCAAAACCGCTTTAAGTTTTTCTAGGGCGTTGGTATTTTGCCCAGTATTGATACGTATTAAACACGTTTGGCTAAATTGTTCTGGATAGAGAAATTTTTGCTCAAAAAACCAATATTGTATTGGGGTTAGCGGAAAGAGTGCCCCAGAAAAAGCCAGCGAAATGTTGAATGTGTTTATTTCGCCTTCGCTTCCTACACCAATAACAATTAATAATACTTTACAAGATATTGCTCTGATTAATGTTGAACAAGCCATTCGGTTAATAGGTAATAAAAAACTTGCT
>CAYQIE010000027.1:0-3082 GCA_964417505.1 Rickettsiella sp.
TTTTGTATACTTAAATTCGGATACCTTCTTTCCTTTTTAGCCTTTTCTCTTCCCCCTCTAGTTTAAATCCTTATATAGCAGAGCGAAACTCTTGATTTAGTTATCATAACACGTGATTTTTCAGCATTAGTCGGGACGAGTTTACTGTCACCTTATTTGGCTGCAGGAATGATCTCCCCGCGTCAATGTTTTTTGGCGGCTTTAATGGCCAACAAAGGTGAATATGATGGTAGAAATAAAGGCGCGACAACTTGGATTAATGAACTCATCTGGCGAGATTTTTATAAGCATTTATTAGCCGCTATACCTCGCTTATCAATGCATCAAGCCTTCCGACTAGAAACTGAAAAATTAAAATGGCGCTATAATCGGAAACAATTACAGGCTTGGCAACAAGGGAATACCGGTTATCCGATTGTTGATGCGGGCATGTGTCAATTAAAACAAACCGGTTGGATGCGCAATCGTTTACGAATGATAGTTGCCATGTTTTTAACCAAGAACTTGTTTTTTGATTGGCGCATAGGAGAAGATTTTTTTATTCGTCATTTGTTCGATGGTGATTTGGCTGCCAATAATGGGGGCTGGCAATGGAGTGCATCGACAGGAGCAGACGCTGCACTGTATTTTTGGATCTTTAATCCGCTTCGTCAAAGCGAACGTTTTGATCCCCAAGGAGATTTTATTCGCGAACATTGCCCCGAATTGCGCTCATTTGATTCATATTCAATTCACGATCCCTATCAGCGCACAGCTAAATTGGCTCAGCAAAGTGGCTACCCAAAACCTATCATAGAATTTAATCATTTGAGGATGACTACGATTAAAGCATTTAAGTCACTTTAATCTTAACTAGAAAATTTAAATATCATCGACTATTTTTAAATTTTCTCTGCAGGAAACCAACTATGCAAGCAAAAAACCAAATGAAAATCATTCAGGTGCAGCTTATTCCCATTGCTGTTAGGAATATTTACTGAGTGCTTCGCACTTCCTAATACACTGGATGTATCCATTCAAGGTGTCGAAGCTAAAAAATTGTTTACTTATCTGACCGGCCCAAAGGTACATCCTGATGCAGGGATGAGTAAGTAATATCTCCAAGGAATTAATGTAGTCTGCCAATATGTCACAGCCCCTATCACGAAAAATGGTATCAATGTACCTATGGGTGATCCCTCTCGGTACTCATGTAGTGAACTTTGATTACAACGGTTTAGCGGGCCCAACCAAGCTTCCTTAAAAAGTTTTGAGATAGGAAATACCTGGCTTAATGAGAAAATGGGTAGTTTGGTTCATTTCAGTTTTTTGCTTAATAAAGATCACTGTTTTTTTTGGAGGGGGGGGATAGTTGCTAAAGTTTAAGCTTTGATTTTTCAATGGCAGTTTTTGTGATCTCCGTTTATAATTCGTGAATAAAGGTTAAACATTCCGCATACAAACGTTGATCATTGGCTAATCTTTCTCACAAGCTATCGATATGAGCAGAATGTCTATCTTCGTCCTGCAAGGCATGATTCAATTTTTCCTCTGAAGAAGCTTGCACAAATCCTATGATTTCATTTTTTAACTCGATTTGTTTGATTAAAAAATATCGCGTAGAAGTTAAATGAATTCGTTATTTTTTATTTTTTGTTTTATAACCGTATACATAATTTTTTCCATTACCTATACTATAGTTAAATGTATTATTTTTTAAAGAAATTTGTGAAAAAAATTCAAGCTAGACTAGCCTGTTTTAAATAGTTTGTAAATCAATTAATATGTGAAAGCAATGGATATTTTATCTCACCTTGCTTTCTTTAAAATAGATTATGCTTAAGCAAAATTATCAAAAAAAACAACCTCTTGACTATAATTTTATAGAACAATTAGAAATGGCTACAGCGGAAAGCGGTTTTGCATTGTTTTTCGAAAATAAAAAATTAACTGGGCCGATGTTTGTACAAATTAGCGTGCTAAAAAAATTTTTTGAAATATACAAAAAAAATAGTGGTTATCAATGTACTGATGAAATAGAAATAAGATTATTTAATCAGGGAACAGTTAATAAATATTTAGAAAAAATTTTAAATTTATCTTATCCAAAAGATTGTAAACGTCAAGAAAGAATAAAATTAGATCAGCAAGTGTTTATCCCAGCAATATTATTGGTTAAAATACAAGCACTTCTCTCTCAGTTAGATGATAAAAAAAATGATATAAACTGTAAAATATTTTTTCGATACTGGATCGTGTAATTTCTTATTATCCAATTAACCTCCGCGATGCATTTGGTTTAGTGAGTGTATTTAAGAGACTCGAAAATCTTCGAGTTATTTTTTTAAGATTCTCAATGAAATTTTAGCTAGAGTTCCAAAGTCTTTTCTATTTGAACAGATCCAGATGTATTGTTTAGGTGCAATGTTATTTTGGACGAGTCATAGTCAATCTAAGAATTTTTTTTTAATCATCGATGTATTGCTAATTTTAGAAAAATATAATTTGGAGAGTTTGCTGTTATATGATTTAACTGAACATTCACTATTTTTTTAGTACCTTCTCCTTTAAGAATAATAGATAGAGTGACACAGTATTTTGATAAAGAGGCGTTGGGCGATAAAAAAAATAATAAGTTGCAAGTATTTAATAATATAAAATCATCCTTATAGAATTTCAGCGCCAAAATCATTTGAAACTTTCACTCCGGCGCGATTTCATCGTTTTCATGAATAATCTTTTAGATTTCGCTTTAACAGCCGATATTAAAGATAGAATATATATAATTGATCATTATAAAACCTATTATCCGTTCATTAAAAAAATTTTTCTGAATTATGATGGTGTCGTTATGACCGATTCAGAAAAAGTCCTTTCGACAATGATTTTGTATATGCTAGAAAAAAGTAAGACATGTATTCAAACTAGTTTGGAAGCTTTAGAGCAATCTGTGCAAACTGGACGTTTGCTTTTCGAGCAGGAAAAGATTGAGAAGGTTGCACATACTAGGGAGTGTCGTCAATTAAGTCATCAATATAATGGAAGAAGCGAATTTAACGGCCTCCAAAAAATACTTTCCCCGTTTACAATATCGGGTAGCAAT
>CAYQIE010000028.1:0-9878 GCA_964417505.1 Rickettsiella sp.
ATATACTCGATTAGAGAGATTACAGGGTCAGTTTTATAGACGTTTTACCTTGCCCGATACAGCGGATGCTACTAAAATAAAAGCACGAAGTAAAAATGGAGTGATTGAAATTGAAATTCCTAAAAAAGAAAAGGCATTACTTAAAAAAATAACAATTAAGGAAGAATAGTTAATTTTACAAATGACCGTCTATTGTAAAGTTTGCAATGGGCGGTTTTTTTAAGTATAAAACTAAAGTGATCTTTCTAAGCAGACAATTAAATTAAAGGAACTGTTTAGTATCTTTTTGCAATGTAAAGTAATTAAAATGCATTTTTGATTGTCAAAAAAATTGCTTAAACATGGCCGAATCTAATTGCAGAAAAGTATTTATTCCTTGTTGGAACCAGCATCAACTGGGATAGATGGATTATTTCATTTTTCCGCTTAATTTGAATTGGGGGTTCAGTATTGAACATTTCAGGTTTAGTAAAAACCAAGAAGCTTAATATAGCGAATAGGACTAAACTTATGGCAAGCAAAATTGAAACTTGTATTAAAGGTTTTAACATAAAAAAATCCTATACCAATTTAATACTCCTTCTATAAATTATAATGTTTAGTTGAAGTTAAATTAAATTATTAATAAAACTTTTTTGCTTTTATTGTAAACCACAGATAAATTATGAAAGTTAGGCATCTTCAAGTTCTATTAAAACCAAATCATAGTTTAATTATTTTGTTTACTAAATCTAAATACAACCTTCCACTAGGAGATTTTTAACCATTTGAAACTGCTTCTCTTAACGGCCTTGCTATTTTAATTGTTGCGCTAGAGTAATAATATCCTCTGGACAGTTGGTTAAAGCTTAAACTGTTTCTAATTCAACTAATTTTATAACTTTCCTTTCAGATAAATTAGTTAGGTCCTGTATAATGAATAGATTGGCCTTGAGCTATAAGCTTTTTAGCTATGGTAATGGCATTGATGTGCATGCCTTTACGACATTGCCCTAACCAGGATTGGTGATTTTTCTCGAACTCATCACGAACAGCACTTATACATAACTTATACCTTTTTACTCTTCTCTAACTGTGCTATATCGTCATATACTTAATTTTTAAGTCCGGTGGCAAAACAAGGGCTCAATTAATTATTTAAATAGATTAAGTATATAATCTTTTTATTTTTGAAGTAAAAGAAATACATTAAACTACATATTTTCTATTAAGGACATTGGATGACACGGATGTTAAATTCAACTGGAAGAGAGCAGGAATAGAACCAGGTTTGCCTAATTTTAGAATATAAAATTTAAAATACTCATATGGAAGACGATTTATCACGGTTGAAGTAGCTTTTGAAGATCGTCAAAAGCTATTAGGACCAATAGAGCGTTAATTAGGAATTTAATAAACCATTTAGGCTGAAGAAGTACTAAGGAATTGATGATGAAAATGCTGATTGCCGGCGCCAGCGGTTTGGTTGGAAAAAGTTTGGTGTCGGGTTTTGCAAAAGAACATGAAATTACAGTTTTAGGTCGAGATAGTGCTCTTTTAAAGAAAATTTTCCCAAAGCATCGCGCTATCACTTGGCCAGGGCTGGAAAAAGAATCGGCAACAAATTATCAACTCGTCATTAATCTTTGTGGTGAAAGCATTGCAGCTAAACGTTGGACGCGCCAGCAAAAACAAAAATTGTACTACAAAGCCGAGTTGAAACAACTAAAAATCTTGCTAACTGGGCATTAACCTCAAACGCACCGCACTTATTACGCTTTCTCAATGCCAGCGCTGTGGGTATTTATGGCTTGAATACCATACAAAATACCGAAGATACAAAGATAGCTATACAAAAAAATGCTTTTCGCAGCAAATCGTGCGCGAATGGGAATCTGTGGTTTAAAAAAACTAGAAAATAAAATTAGCTATACTTTAATGCGGTTTGGCGTGGTGTTAAAAAAGCAGCAAGGCTTACTTAAAAAATTAGAACTACCCTATAAACTCGGTTTGACCAGCATCTTAGGTAAAACGGACAACAAGCAATCAGTTGGGCGCATATTGAGGATTTAGTTCGCGCCATAGGGTTTATCATTAACACTCCAACGCTCACGAGTGCAGTCAATATTATAGCGCCAGACATCGTTAATCAAAAAAAATTTGCACAAATTTTGGCAAAAACTTTGCACCGTCCCTACTTTCTCAAAACGCCAAGCCGTTTCATTAAAATATTTTTTGGGCAAATAAGTCAGGAATTATTACTCTCAGGCCAAGCAGTGATTTCTAAAAAATTAAAAGAATCTAAGTTTTCTTTTTATTATCCAACCCTAGAAAAAGCACTTTTTCAGGAATATAACTCTAAACATTAAAACGCGATACGCACTCCCTGCCAATCAAATAAATCACCACTCATAGCGGGTGTAGTTTTTTGCAGCTGAGTGAATAAATAATCGGCTGCTTGTTGCGGAGAAAATAATTTCCCTGGTTTAACATTTTTTTAAAAAGGTTCAGTTAAATACATTTCGATCGTACCCGGATGGTAGCCATAAATAACTACCCTGGGAAAATGCCGTGACCATTCGATACTAATGTTTTTAATAAACATGTTGAGCACGCATTTACTCGCGTGATAGCTATACCAACCGCCTAATTGGTTATCGCTTAGACTAGAAACGCGTGCCGAATTGACGCGAAAACTTCCATAAAACCAGTCGGCTGAAAAAGTAGACAATGATTTTTCAGGCGTGTGCCGATCATTATAGAGTATACTAATAGTATTAACGATCACCGAAGGTGAGGTTTCTACTGGATCAAACAACCGCTTTACTTCTTTTTGTTGTGTCAAATTATACTCAGGACGTGAAATAAGGGTTACTTCAATAGCCAATTGTCGGATTTTTTTCGCAAGTGCTGAACCGATTTCTCCAGCGCCAAGCACCAAAATGCCATTATAAAAATTCATAGCACCATTCCTACATAAGTTTTATAATAGCTTACATGAAGTTTAAGCGTTATATTTTACCTTGTTTATCAGTATAGTGATCTGCTTGCTTATCGCAGGTATGAGAGCTGGGTCACGGCAATACACTCAAACCAGTGGTATATTAATTTACAGAAACTCTGGTTTAATCCACCGGCTTATGTTTTCACACTGGTTTGGTCTGTACTTTATATTACGGTTGGTATAGCCGGTGGATTAATCTTTTATTCACGAAAAGCTTATCCCAGGTTACTCGTTTACTTTTTTATACAATTAATCTTTAATTTTTTATGGTATATTTTGTTTTTTTCTTGTCAATCCATTGCCTGGGCCTTGCTTGACATCCTATTGCTTTGGCTAACTCTTTGCATTGCGTTTCGACATTATAAAGCTGTTGGTTATTGGTTAATAGCTTATTTTTTCTGGGTAAGCTTTACCACGATTCTAAATTTGAGTTTGTAGATTTTAAATTAATGCGTGTGTTGCGTTTCATTCTCGGCGATCAACTGTCACATACCATTTCAAGTCTTAAACACTGTGATAAAAAAAACGATATTCTGTTCCTGTGTGAAGTGCACGAAGAGGCAACCTATGTTAAGCATCATCCTAAAAAAATAGCTCTCATCTTTTCAGCTATGTGTCATTTTGCAAAAGAGTTATCCGAAAAAGGCTTCATAGTTGATTATGTTAAGCTAGATAATCCAAATAATACTCACTCTTTTCATAAAGAATTACAACGTGCTATTCAGCGACACAAACCCGATAAAGTCTTAGTCACCCCATCCTGGCAAATATCGTGTGTTTAAAGCTTTAGAAAATCATTGTACTTTCGTTGAAGGTGATCGCTTCCTGTGCTCATTAGACGCTTTCTCTAAATGGGGCCACTAGCAGAAAGCAACTGCGCATGGAGTATTTCTATAGGGAATTGCGTAAAAAACTGAGTATTTTAGTCAAAGCGGGCAAACCGGTTGGTGGACAATGGAATTATGATCACGCTAATCGTCAAGCCTTAAAATCTGCTGTAAAAACTCCTAAACCCCGCTTCGTTTAAGCCAGATTTAATCACAAATGATGTTATCAAACTTGTTAAGAAGTACTTTAAAAATCATTTTAGTGAACTTGAACCTTTTAATCTTGCGGTAACTTAAAACTAAGCTCTTAGGGTGCTTAAAAATTTTATTAATGAACGCTTAGCAAATTTTGGCGCCTATCAAGATGCTATGCTTGAGGGCCAGCCTTGGCTCTATCACTCACAGCTCAGTTTTTATTTAAATTGTGGTTTATTACTCCCCAAAGAATGTATCTATGCCGCGCTTGCTGCTTATGAGAATAAGACAGGAGAGAAAATATGACACTCTGTTCATCTGATCTGAGTTATGCCTTATTTAAAAAATAAAAAATTAGTAGAAATAGTGATCTTATCGATGAAATCGTTGGGGTCATAAAAAAGGAAAAAACAGTAACGAATGCTACTTTTAACTAACTACTAGAAGTGATAAGAGCCATACTCAATAATGCTATTCGCAAAGGATGGCTAGATAAGCTTCCCTCGATCTCTCTATTTGAACGTAATCGCTCCATTTATCGGAAATGGCTTTAAGTTATTGACAGGTTTACGTAAAGCCAATGTAACAGGACTAAAATGGAGAAATGTTGACTTAGTGAGGCGACATGCTTTTATCAGTGCATCCCGATCCAAAACAAAAACAAACATACCAGTACCACTCAGTATAGAGGCAGTTGCTAGCATTCTAAAACAGATGGGTAAACACCTTGAATATGTTTTTACCTATCAAGGAAAGCCGATTAAGCAAATATGGTACAAAAGCGTGGCGTAATGCTTTGAAACGAGTAGGGAAGATTTTATTGGCATGATTTGCGTCATACCTCGGATTCGTAGCATGTGCAAGATGGAACCTCATTATTATATGAGTTGCAAAGATTGGGTGGGTGGTCTTATTAAAATACGGCACTACAAGAAGCAGCTGAACATATGGTGTATACAAATTTGGTACACGGTACATTTTAAGTGATATTTCAGGTTGTAACTAAATCAGCTAACCTATTGAAAAATAAGGAAATTCTGGCCCGCCCGGAGAGATTCGAACTCCCGACCACCAAGTTCGTAGCCTGGTACTCTATCCAGCTGAGCTACGGGCGGAATTTTGAAAGAGTCGGGCATTTTATCAGTTTATGTTTCATCCAGCTAGCCTGTCATATTGGAACATAACACTGTAAAAATTTAGATAAATAAATTCACTTTAAGAAAAAACTTCATCCGCTATTCAAGGTTGATATAATTTAATTCAGCCAATTTAATAACGAACATTGGCGGAGAGAGAGGGATTCGAACCCTCGATGGTTTTTACGCCATACTCCCTTAGCAGGGGAGCGCCTTCAGCCTCTCGGCCACCTCTCCGGCTGAGGTTGGCGAGTATAGCACTACCTTAAGTTTTATAAAATAGCTGATTATTCTTCACTGTCTTCTGACTCTCCTTCGCCAGAGTGTCCTTCTTGTTTTTGTTTTTCTTGCTGAATACGCTGATAAATTTCTTCTCGATGAACAGAAACTTCTTTAGGTGCGTTAATACCTAATCTTACTTGATGACCTTTAATGCCCAGTACGGTTACTGTCACATCATCACCAATAATAAGTGTTTCTCCAATACGCCGTGTCAAAATAAGCATCTTTATGATTCTCCTTTAGTTGACTCATTAATCGACCATATGCAACACCTAAACCAATTTCTACCTATATAACAAAAGAAGATAGAAAACTTCACATACAGACATTTTGCGGAATTAGTCTACTAACAAAACCTTAAGGAAAGCTTAATACTATTTAAAAATACCTAAAAACTCCGTAAAATTAAGCTAGCAAAGCTAATTATTTATCGCCTAAGCCAAAAACTTGATGCAAAATCTGAACGCCTCGAACTATCTGGACATCACTAATCATCAGTGAAACCCTTAATGCCGAGGATAAAGTTAAAATTACATTAATACTGGCTGATTCCAGCACTTGAAATAAGGTATGAATGATGCCTGGATGAGAATGCAAACCAGTCCCGACCACAGAAAGTTTCGCCAATTTATTATCGCCAACGATAGATAGCGCGAGTTTCTCCTTTACCAAAGTTTGAAGTAATTGTTCTGCTTGATGATAATCCGACCTTGCTAAGGTAAAGGTTATATCCATCTGTTTTAGAGAAATTTGTTGTTGGGTTAACATATCAATTTCAATACGCGCATCATTCAGCAGAGAAAAAAAGTGTGACATCGCTTCTTTTTCAGCGGTTAATCCATGAATAGTCAATTTTGCTTCATGATGACTGGCCGTCACTCCAGTAATCTTTGCCCCTTCTACTGAGGATTCTTCTTGATCGGCTTGGATCAACGTCCCTTTACCTTCTTGGGAGCTTGACAAAACGCGTAATGGAATACGATATTTACTGGCCAGTTCAACCGCTCGATGTTGTATGACTTTTGCCCCGGCTCGAGCGTACTCAGTCATTTCAATGAAACCAATTTTATCTAAACGTTTAGCTTGCGGAACAAGATGAGGATCAGCCGTGTATATACCATCCACATCCGTATAAATTTGACACTCGTCAGCTTTTAAGACCGCAGCTAATGCTGCTGCAGTCGTATCAGAACCGCCTCGTCCTAAAGTAGTCATATCGCCGGAATCTGAAATTCCTTGGAAACCCGCAACGATAGGCACTCTGCCCGTACTGATGTCTTTTCGTAATATTTCTTCTTTGATACTTAAAATACGTGCTTTCTTATGATGATTATCGGTATAAATTGGAACATGAAAACTATTGTAAGATCGTGCAGTACAACCTTTTGCAAGCAAAGCCATTGCTAATAGGGCAGTAGCCGCTTGTTCTCCAGTAGCCAATAATAAATCATACTCTCTGGAATCAGGTTCTTCGTTCAATATTTTAGCTAAAGAAATCAAGCGATTGGTTTCACTCTCCATTGCAGAAACAACTACTACCAATTGATGTCCTTGTGCGCGGGTTTCAATAATTTTATTAGCAACTTGTTGAATTTTATCGATACTTCCAACTGAGCTACCGCCAAATTTTTGTACAATTAAAGCCATTGTAATATTCTATTAATTAATTATTCAATTCTAAGCATAGTTGTCATTTAAGCGGGTCTCAACCCAATGTTTTACATTTTTTAAAGCCGCATCTAAGGCTTCTGGCTTACCTCCACCCGCTTGAGCAAAATCTGGACGTCCGCCGCCACTACCTCCTATTGAAACCGCTAAACTATTGGCCAATTCGTCAGCCTTTATTTTTTCTGTCAACTCTTTACTGACCCCAACTACCAATTGGACCCGTTGTTGCTCAATGCTTGCCAAAACAATGACGGCGGGCTTCAATTTATTTTTAAGTTGATCGAGTAAATGACGTAATCCTGCTATATCTATCCCATTAATTTCACTAATTAATAATTTAATTCCTTGTATTTCAATGACTTGCGAAATCAGCTCTTCGCCCATCATAGCCACAATTGATTGTTGTAAAGCTATAATCTGTTTTTGCAAAGCCTGTTTAGTTTCGATATCCATACGAGCTTTTTCTAGTAAATTACCTTTAGAGCTTTTAAAAAGCTTGGTAAGTTGAGTAGTTTGCTTTTCTAAGGCAGAAACCCAATCTAAAGCATATTGTCCCGTCACAGCTTGAATCCGGCGCACCCCTGCTGAAATTCCTAATTCTTCTATAATTTTAAATAAACCAATATCGCCTGTGCGCGATACGTGTGTACCCCCACATAATTCCTTTGAAAAAGAACCCATCGTCAATACGCGTACCTTATCGGCGTATTTCTCACCAAACATCGCTAACGCACCTGAATTTTTTGCATCTTCTGTTGACATTACTTCGGTAATTACCGATAAATTAGCTCGAATTTGCTGGTTAACGCGATCTTCTACAAGCTTTAGTTGCTCTATGCTCAAAGGATGGGTATGTGCAAAATCGAAACGTAATCGCTCTGCTTCTACTAAAGAACCTTTCTGCATTACATGCTCTCCTAAAACTTCTCGTAATGCAGCATGCAATAGATGGGTTGCAGAATGATTTAAAGTCACCGCACGGCGCTTTTCAGCATCAACTTCTGCCTTCAGTTTATCACCCTTTTTTAAGTGCCCTTTAATTAACCTTCCTTTGTGGAGAATTGATGTCCCTTCTTTAAAGGTTTCATTTACTAAAAAACGACTTGTTGAATTAATTAAATATCCCGTATCGCCCACTTGTCCGCCACCCTCTGCATAAAAAGGAGTTTTAGTTAAGATGACAAAACCTTCTTCATTCTCAGATAATTCTTGTATAGATTGTTTACCATCAAATAAATCTAAAATAGGAACAGCTGCTTGTTTTAGAGTCTTATAACCCAAAAATTCGGTAGGTTTTTTCTCACTTAATGAGAAGCTCGGCATAGAAACAAACCGACTGGCTAATTTAGATTGACTTTTTTGACGCTTCATTTCCTTTTCAAAGCCAGTCAGATCTATAGTTAAACCATATTCTCTTGCCACATCTGCCGTGAGATCTATAGGAAACCCATAAGTGTCATAGAGACGAAAAGCAGCAGTGCCTGGAAATTGCTTTTCTCCTTGAAGCTTATTTAATTCTTGTTCAAACAGCCTCATCCCTTGGGTTAAAGTTCGAGCAAATTGCTGCTCTTCACGGAGTAAGACCTTTTCAATGGATTTTTGGTTTTTTGCTATTTGCGAATATGCCTTAAACATTTGCGCTGCTAAAGGTTTAACCAACTGGTAAAAAAAAGGACGATCTAGACCTATTTTATGGCCATGTCGAATTGCCCTACGAATAATTCGACGTAGGACATAAGGACGACCTTCATTACCTGGATTAATCCCATCACTGACTAAGAAAGCACAAGCACGAATATGATCCGCGATGACACGTAGCGAAGTATTGGTAAGATCAGTTATTGATGCCTGCTTTGCAACTGCTTTTATTAGAGGTTGAAACAAATCGGTATCATAGTTATTTGTGACTCCTTGCATAACAGCTGCTAACCTTTCTAGTCCCATGCCTGTATCCACTGAAGGCTTTGGTAAAGGAGTAAGCTCTCCGTCTAATGAACGTTGAAACTGCATAAAGACTAAGTTCCAGATTTCAACATATCTATCCCCATCCGCGGCGGCTGAACCTGGAGGCCCGCCTGGGACATCAAGGCCATGGTCATAAAAGATTTCAGAACATGGACCACAAGGACCGGTGTCGCCCATAGACCAAAAATTATTTTGTTTACCGCAACGAGAAAAACGTTTGGGATCGATTTTAATCTCGTTTAACCAAATCAATGCCGCTTCTTTGTCTTCTACAAATACGGTAATCCATAGCCTTTCTGGAGGAAGCTTTAACTCCTCGGTTAAAAACTTCCAACTATAAAGGATAGCCTCACGTTTAAAATAATCACCGAAGCTGAAATTCCCCAACATCTCAAAAAAGGTATGATGCCTTGCAGTATAACCGACATTTTCAAGATCATTATGCTTTCCTCCGGCACGCATGCATAGTTGTATACTCGCAGCTCGGGAATAAGGTCTCTTTTCAAGACCTAAAAATACATCCTTAAAGGGCACCATGCCTGCATTCGTAAATAATAAACTTGGATCATGGGCTGGAATTAAGGATGCGGAGGGAACAATAGTATGACCCTGACTTTTAAAATAATTCAGAAATAGTTCGCGTAGGGCATTGCTATTCATGTCGGAGGCTCTTCAATGCAAAAGCGAAGAGTATTACGGCAAGAGATTTTTCTGTCAATAATTAACTAAGGAGTGCCGTCAATTAAGTTATTGTATTCTATAAGGGTTGTTGAGAAAAGAATAAAAATGAAACGACATGAGTTAAGTGAAGAACAATTTAAA
>CAYQIE010000029.1:0-5335 GCA_964417505.1 Rickettsiella sp.
CTCTTTTGTATACTTAAATTCGGATACCTTCTTTCCTTTTTAGCCTTTTCTCTTCCCCCTCTAGTTTAAATCCTTATATAGCAGAGCGAAACTCTTGGTAAATAGAGAAACTCTGCATATGAATTTTGGTGTTACGCTATCATTAACTCCGCTTCTCTATGCTTCATTTTCATAGATGCATCGCCAAAAATCCAAATACTTGAGTATTTCTATTGCCAGATATAATTTTTATTTTCTCCGTTTTTTATAATTAAGCTTATACTGGCATTCATCTTTTAAACAGTAATTTTGTTACGATTTAGGTCAACTATTCTTTTACTTATCCCTTTAATTTTTACCAAATCACCAATAGGGTTAAAAGGACCGTGCTCATTACGATATGCAAGAATGAGTTTTACACGCTTTAATCCTATACCTTTTAACTCTGCTGCTAAGGTTTCTCCATCTGCCGTATTAATATAATACGAGCAGAGATGGGATTTGGTATATTTTTGGCCGGAGAAGAAGTCAACGCTGTGTTGTTGTGGGAAATAAAAGGGCTAGTTGCTAAAACTGGAGCCACAATAATTGATGTTAATAAAGCCGCAAAAAGAGAAAAATAAATATTCATAAAACAAAACTCCTTTTTAAAATTTTTCTATCGGAATTTATTTTTATGGATAAAAAATGAATGTAACAATGAATTAAATGGTAATATTTTTATGCATAATAGAAAGGTAGTCTTTTACTCCCTTCGCAACGTTTCGAAAAGCTCCTCGATAACCGGCATTTCGCAATTTTAAAAGATCTGCTTGAGTAAAATTCTGATAACAATCCCGTAAATGTTCAGGAAAAGGAATATAGCGAATCTCTCCATGACCATAAAAATCAATAACTGCCTGAGCTAACGTATTAAAGCTCTCACATTTTCCTGTTCCAGTATTATAAATTCCACTTTTTTTTGACTCTAAAAACCATAGATTAACAGCCACAGCGTCATCAACATAAATAAAATCTCTCAATTGTTCACCATTAGCATGACCATCTGTTCCCTCGAATAAATCTATAATACCTGTATCCTTAAGCTGTTTATCTGCATGCAATACTACACTAGCCATAGAGCCCTTGTGATTTTCATTAGGACCATAAACATTAAAATAACGTAAGCCTACAACCTGACTTTTTATTTCATTAAAGATATTTCTCACATATTGATCAAATAAATATTTAGAATAAGCATAGACATTCACTGGTTTCTCATAGGCTAATTCCTCTTTAAAAACAGTTCCTAATCCATAAACAGCAGCACTTGAAGCATAAATAAAAGGAACTTTCCAAGCTAAACAATAATGTAGTAAGCTTTTTGAATAATCATAATTATTTTCCATCATATACCGCCCATTCAATTCCGTGGTTACTGAACAGGCGCCTTGATGAAAAACTGCTTTTAACTTTGAAAAAACTTTATTTTTCTTAATTTGATCCAAGAATTCTCTTTGATCTAAATAATCAGTGATTGCACAATCCACAATGTTTCGAAATTTAGCACCATCGGTTAAATCATCAACCACGACAACCGGCATACCAGGATAAACAATATTAAGCTGTTTAACTAAATTACTCCCTATAAAGCCTGCTCCGCCCGTAACAACTATCATAAAGATTCCTTTTCTTGATCTCGAATCTTGGAAATAATAGTGCTTGTGGAACATCCATCAACAAAATCCAACAATTTAATCTGGCCACCATATTCTTGTATTACTTTCGTTTCTGAAAGATCATCTATTTGATAATCAGATGCCTTGACCCAAACATCTGGTAACAACAACTTGATGAGGCGTTCTGGTGTTGCCTCACTAAAGGGCACTACCCAATCTACAACATTTAATCCTGCTAATACTGTCATTCGATTAGCTAATTTATTTATAGGTCTTCCCAATCCTTTTAATTTTGATACTGAAGCATCATCGTTTACAGCAACGATTAACCGATCACCTAGTCGTTTCGCTTGTTCTAAGTAGGCGACATGACCTGCATGTAAAATATCAAAACATCCTCCGGTCATTATAATTTTCTCATTATGTGTTTTCGCATCCGCAACTGCAATTTTAAGTTCATCTTCTGTCAGGACACCGCCGCCACAAAATGAAAGCTTTTGAATTTGTATCGCTCGTCTCAATTCTTCTAGGCTGACGGTAGCTGCTCCTAACTTTCCAACAACAATACTCGCAGCAATATTGGCAAGTTGGGCTGACTGAACTAAATCGGCTTGGGCTGCATAAGTTAACGCCAAACAGGCGATCGCTGTATCGCCCGCACCCGTAACATCATAAACTTGTTTAGCATAAGCGGGAAAATAAACTTCCGGTTGATCTTGTCGAATTAATGTCATTCCTTGTTCACCACGTGTCACAAGTACAGCTTGAAAATTATGCTTTTCTAAAAGCTGCCTACCTTTGTGCACCAATACTTCCTCGTTATCACATTTTCCTAATACCGCTTCAAATTCCCTGCGGTTAGGTGTCAATGCTGTAGCACCTTGATAAATATTAAAATTATTACTCTTTGGATCGATGAATATCGGTTTATCTGCTTTTCGTGCCAATTGAATAATATCCTGAACTTCGGCCAAACATCCTTTTCCATAATCAGAGAGAATCACTACATCACAATAGGCAACTTTTTGCTCAAATAACTGTTTTAGATTGGTATGTTCAAATTGATAAGGTGTCTCTTCAAAATCAAGACGTATCAACTGCTGATGCAAACTGAGTATGCGCAGCTTAGTTACAGTAGTTGACTGTGGTGTTTTGCATAAATAACAGTTGACTCCCGCATGACTTAATTTTTTCTCAAGCGCTTCTCCTGCCTCATCATTTCCACAAACACTAAGCAAGTCAACCTGTGCACCCAGTGCAGTTATATTTAAAGCGACATTCCCAGCGCCACCTGGGCGCTCATCAAGGTTTTTTATATGCACTACCGGTACAGGTGCTTCAGGAGAAATCCTGGATGTATCGCCAGACCAATAACGATCCAACATCACATCACCTACAACCAAAACGCGGATAGATTGAAATGAAGGAACTTGTATTTTCATTAAACCTCTTGTCAAATCTTCTTCTTACATTTTAACTTCAAAAATCAGCCACATAGATATACTACGAAGATGCTTAAATTTCTAGGAATTTGTTTAAGTTTTAAGCAAACTCCTCTTTTCAAGTAAATCTCTTTAAAAGCATTATAGAGACGACCGCTTAGTTTATGCAATAATACGCGCTAGAGTCCATTTTTACACATTTTTTTCCTTTATAATAAAGGTACCCTCCTATGAGTGATGCAGTTAATGCTCGAGAAAAAGCCCTTAAAATGGCTATAAGCCAGATAAGAAAACAACATGGAGAAGGTGCTGTAATGCGTCTAGGCGAATCTAGTCGAGTCCCTGTAGACGTCGTTTCCACGGGGTCTTTAGGTTTAGACATTGCCTTGGGAATAGGCGGATTACCCCGCGGACGTATCATCGAAATTTATGGGCCAGAATCTTCTGGTAAAACTACACTCACTTTACAAACTATTGCTGAGTGTCAAAAAATAGGGGGGGTTGCAGCATTTGTTGATGCAGAACACGCACTGGACCCTATATACGCCACTAAATTAGGTGTAAGAACAGCTGATCTGTTAGTTTCTCAACCTGACACGGGAGAGCAAGCATTAGAAATTGTTGACATGTTAGTTCGCTCTAATGCAGTCGATATTATTGTAGTCGACTCTGTTGCTGCACTAACCCCTCGAGCCGAAATTGAGGGAGAAATGGGTGATTCACATATGGGTTTACAAGCGCGTTTAATGTCACAAGCTTTACGTAAACTCGCAGGAAATATTAAACGCTCAAATACATTAGTTATCTTCATTAACCAAATCCGCATGAAAATTGGGGTTATGTTTGGAAATCCTGAAACAACAACGGGCGGCAATGCACTAAAATTTTATGCCTCAGTACGTCTCGACATTCGACGTACCGGCTCCATCAAAAAAGGTGATGAAGTCATTGGTAATGAAACTCGAGTCAAAGTAGTAAAAAACAAAGTTGCTCCTCCATTTAGACAAGCTGAGTTTGAAATTCATTATAATCAAGGGATTTGTCATATTGGAGAAATTGTTGATCTAGGGGTAACCTTCGGATTAATCGATAAAGCTGGGGCCTGGTATAGCTATCAAGGCGAACGTATTGGTCAAGGAAAAGATAATGTAAAACAATTCCTGAGAGATCATATTGAAATTTCTCAAAAGCTGGAAACGGAAATTCGGAAAAAATTACTCAGTAATCCATATGAAAATAGCCTACCTGAAGTACCAGAGCTAGAAACCGAGACAACTGAATAAGTCTCCATGCGCCATGGTATATAAAGTTAAGGGTGCAGAAATTGATAATAATATCCACCAAATTGCGTTGAATTATTTAGCGAGAAGTGAACATACTCGTTTAACGCTTCGAGAAAAATTGCTGCGAAAATCTTTTACGCAGCAATCCGTGGAGTCCGTTTTAGACATTTTAATTGAACAGGGATTTTTAAATGAACAGCGTTTTTGCGAAGCTTTTATACAAAAACGTATAAAACAAGGCTATGGGCCTGTCCGAATCACCGCTGAATGTCACCAATATGGCTTGAGTAAAGAAATTATTTTCTCGCAACTACCTCAAGATGAAGAATTTTGGTTAGTTGCTATTCAGAAGGTACTGCAAAAAAAATTCCGAGCTAATCACCAACCAAAAGAACAATTACGTAAAATACGCTACCTACAATATCGTGGATTTACGCATGATCAAATAAAAATGGCAAAAACTAAATGAAATTTATATTTTCAACTCAAAGATATACTAAAAATAAACCAACACCAGTTAAATTGCCAATGATTACGCTGTTATTAATGATTTCATTTGCTACATTCAATGCCGTATTATTCACACTCGCATTACCTAATATCACACTCTATTTTTCTATAAGCAATAATATAGCGCAACTGACAATTACCTGGTTTTTACTAGGTTATGCAATAGGTCAATTACTCTACGGGCCTCTAGCAAATCGCTATGGTAGAAAATCCGCTTTGTATGCTGGAGGTCGGTATACAAATTGTTACTTTTTATGCATATTAGCAGGGCTAATACATAGCTTTTTTCTATTGGTATTGGCTCGTTTTGTTAGCCATTGGATTAGGCGTGGGATTAACAATAGCATTAACACTAGGGAGTGTTGTCAATTAAGTCATTAATATAATGGAAGAAGCGAATTTAACGGCCTCCAAAAAATACTTTCCCCGTTTACAATATCGGGTAGCAATGCCGCGAAATTGT
>CAYQIE010000030.1:0-7896 GCA_964417505.1 Rickettsiella sp.
CCAAGAAACGCATAACTCTGGTAGAAAAAAATAAAACAAAAAAGTGTTCTTTTTAACTAACAAAAAAAGTAAGTTATTTAGAAAAAACAATTAAAAAGATCATATACTCTACCTCCTACAGAAAAAGTTAAAGAAAAAGTATTTGCTTTAAATAAAGACTTTTTAAACATAGCCACAAAAGAAAGTAGTACAAAAAATAAATTGGGGAAAAATAGAAAATCAAAAAAATTAAAAATGCCTAGTTTGAAAATAAATTAATCTAAAAAACATAACTATAAGTCCAAAAAAAGGCCATATAATAACAATTCTTTTTTTAAAAAAACTAGATAAGCTCATTTACTACGACGTTTAATTTCTCTATAAATCGTTGAACGATGAAAACCTAATTGATTAGCTATCCTAGCTTTATTTATTCCTGCTTTTAACAGATGATTTATTGTGATTCTATCTTCTTTTGTTATTTGATTAAAACACTTGTCCATTTCTATTCTCAAAATACGACTAGTTTAACTTCCTTGTCGCAGTTGAGTTAGAACCTACAAGTTTTACTATAAATAATCTCTACTAGTCAAAAAAGCATGTTGCCTATATAGCCATATTTTCACGTAATATTTTCTTAATAAACTCGCCTTTTTTATCTGTATTAACTCACGATTGGTTAAATATGTTTAATGCTACTATTACTACTTCAAATATTTTTTCCAAAACTCGTTAGGATTATAATTTCGATATCTTTATACCAGGTTATACTCAACAAATCATTATCCCCCTGACAATTATGTGGCAATTTGCAGTTTGCAACCAGAGCTACGGCAATAAATTTATCATCATCAGGATCACGAGAAACAGGTGTTTTCAACTTTGATTGGTATAAAAATTAGACTATCTTTAATTATCAAATTGATAAATGGTGCTATATCTACACGAGGGTATTTTTTTGATAAGATATCACTTACCCTACTATATTCATCTAAAATTTCTAGAGAAGAAACAATCTCAATTCTTTTCTCATGCACGCATTTAATATTTTCGCAGGAGGCCTTCACCAAAATATTCCTGAAACGAAAACATTAGTATCTAAGACAAGTGTAGTCATTTTTTATGTGCTCTTTTGATCGCTGCAGTGACGGACGCTTTTGTTACTCCTGCTGCTTTTACGGCGCGGCGCGTTTTTTTAACTAATGAATAATATTCGCTTTGATCAGGAGGAGGAATAGCTTTTAAAATAACGACGCTCTGCTCTGCCAACACTGCAAATCGATCTCCTGTGTGAAGACCCATTTGTTCCCTAATCTCTTCAGGAATGACTATTTGGCCTTTAGAAGATAAATCCAGTGGTTGCTAATGTGCTCATAATGGGTTTCTTATAATCTTATTGGTAAGATCATAATGGAATATAGCTAATTTTTCAAATTTTTATGGAAAACTTATAATTCCCTTAATTTTTGATTATTTAGACGACGTGTTAGTCGATATAAAACATGCCGACAAAGAGGACTATTTGTTGGCAGCTTTGGGTGATCAAAATCGTCACGTAAATTATGTTGCATGCCGATTTTTTTCCTTACACGACGAGATCTTAATATTATTTTCTACAGTAAATGAAACAATTTCTTCCAACCTCAGCGTGTTTAACGCAAAATCTACTATGGCGTTAGAAACAAATAACCACGCATCATGAACGGCCTGTTTAACCCCTAACACTTTATCAATAAACCAACCCATCAACTTTTCAGAATCAAACCCACGACGAATGGCAAATGATAGAGGCCATTCTAGAACAGAATCTCTTAATCTCGAGCGAGATAAAGAGGCTTTTAATTTGGTTAGACTTTTAAACTAGCTTTGATCGGCATAAACATTCAAGCTCTTTCGATGTAGAGTCATAGCAACATAGCTTAAAAAACGATCCCAAGTAGGACTGCCTATATAAACAAATACTTGATCAAAGGTAGATCCTTGGGATTTATGAACGGTAGCCGCATAACCATAATTGAAATCTTGATAGTCATTTGTTGAAAAAGTTACTTCTCTTTTTCTCTTGCTACTTGATTAAGCGCTTTCACGTTACTATCTCGCTGGGCTAGTATCAAATGTTCTTGGATATTGTCAGGTGTTAATCCTTCACTCCAATCCCCTACTAAACGCAATTGAGTTGCAAACCCTCCTCCATCCTCGTCGCCTTCATCATCCTCTTTATTTGAATCAATCAAATGGATCTGTTGTTGAGCATGGTAATAATCCAGTGCTTGATCGACTAAACCTCGAGCAAGTCATTGACTGGCCGCACAATCACCAGGAGAAGCTTGGCACTGAATTTGATTAAGCTCAGCAAACCCTACTCTCTCGGTAATCGCTCTAAAGGGTGCTCCAATCCCAATGGGTTGTAACTGTGCTGGTCACCTATGATTACCAACTTAGCTCCTAAACTACGTATGGTATCAACAATCAAAGCAAAATCATGGAGATCAGTCATACCCGCTTCATCCATCACTAAAATATCATGAGCTCCTATTTCTAATTTCCCAAAAGCCAATTGCATCTTTAGGGAGTAGATTGTGCTGGTAAGACTTTCCTGTACCTGCACGCCCCAATACTGCACGAATATCACTTCCGTTAACAATATAATTCAACGCACCCGATTGCTCAGCATTCAAACCAAAATCAAGACTCACACGCTTTAGAGAATCGTTATTAACGGGATGTTGTTTACGACTATTTAATAGATCAGCATGTTCAGCTAACTCAACTTCTCGTTGATAGTTAGCGCGAGTGGTAAAACGATCTCGACCATCGTCTCCTGGAACCAATAAAATTAAATCTGGATGTGATTTTAATCCAAAAAAGGCCGTTTCAAACTGTTCAGAACTTTCTGTATTTTTATGAATCGATCGAAAAATATCTTTCTCACTAAACACAGCATGCTGCGTACCTAAGGTGTTTAATAAGCTACTAGGATCATAAACGATGATGCCGGTTCCCCGCTAGCAAGCCCGATGTATTAATAAAATAAATGCCATTGGTTATTTTAGAGTGGCAGTTAATCCATTATGGGAACTACCGGTTAAATGGGCGGCGATCAGCAATTATTTTTTTTATAAGGTTCAAGTAGCTTACTGTAAAAGTAAAAAACCGGAAAATATGAAAAAAACCTTGAGGGAGATGTTTAATTCAATTGATTTGACGGATGTAACATTGATTGAAGAATTAACTAATTTGTTTAGCTTAATGACTCAGGGGGATTTAGAGGCGGTTACGCTATTTAAAAATTTTTTTGAAATTATTCAAGCCAGCCTCTTTGTAAATTCAACATTAGTTATTAAATATTCTCGAGTCATCGAGAACCTATTGGATAATAAGGCCTTGTCATAAGAAATTATCGATCATTTAATTAATCTGAATAAAATTCAAAAAGAAGATGTTCCAGGCTTTTATGAAATATTAGATCTTATTAATACTTTGCCCCATAAAGATGCTAAAATAATAGATGCCTATTTGAAACGAGTAGAAAGTTGTATTTATAATAATAAGCTTGATAAAGGGACATTTGAAGAAAGTATAAAAATTTTTTTCCAGAATCAACTTTAAATCCTACAGTCGCCTTAAGGTCATAAATTAACAAAGAATAATAGTGGACGAACTATAAGGAAGCCTTATGACAATTAAATCAGATTATCTTTTTAATCTATTAAATACGTCGGAGTTTTTGTCACAGACGGTTAAATATTTAATTTCTTATGAATTAAATAATAACCCCGAATTAATGGTAGATTTTCTATATAGCTGTACTGCTTTAAAATCTCATGAAATTAAAACCAACCTTAATAAATTGATTGATTTACAGGCTTTTAATGACCGAACTATCAAGCAATCGGTTAGCAAGCAAATCTTTGATACACAAAAAACTTGTTCTGTAATTTATTTATTACTTTCTAATGCCGAAAATCGGGAAGTTTTAAAAGAAAACCCACTGCTTTGTGATCTTATTGCTGAAGGATTATCAGAGGATCTGCTTATTAAGGGACGATACCCATGAAGGGGTTTTATATTATTTATTAACAGACAAATTAGGTCAGGAAATACTAAAAAACATACTCGACTGCAAAGAAAGATTAGCCAGATTGATAAAACCGATAACATATTATCAAAACAAATTGTCAATGGACCTTATAAAGGTCAATCTTTTCATGATTTATATGACCTTTTATTTCCTATTGCGCTCCATGAAAGATTTAATCAGCTGACAATGACTAAAAATTAGTTTGCTAAAGCTAAATTTGTTAGTATCGCCGAAAAATATGACGAGTCAGCAACTATGCCTGAATTACCTGAAGTTGAAATCACCTTACGTGGCTTACAAGCTCCATTACAAAATCAAACTATCCAAGGGTTTGTAATCCGTCGACCTAATTTACGTTGGCCTATTCCTACACAAGAATTGCAACAATTGATCGGTCTTACCCTTACCCAAATGACTCGGCGTGGTAAATACCTTTGTCTTGCTACGCTGCAAGCGAGCATTATCATCCATCTTGGGATGTCTGGCTGCTTGCGCATCTTGGATAATAGCATCGCTCCAGGAAAGCACGATCATGTTGATATACTCTTTAGTAATGGCACGTTATTGCGTTTTACCGATCCCCGTCGATTTGGTGCATTGCTTTATGCAACGGGTGATCCTTATCAGCATGTTTTGCTAAGAAATTTGGGTATTGAACCCTTTAGTCGCAAATTTACTGCACGGTATTTGCAGCAGCAATTGGCAAATAAACAATTGTCTATCAAGTTGGCCATTATGGATCAACGGATTATAGTCGGTGTGGGTAATATTTACGCGACAGAAGCCTTATTTAAAGCCGGTATTCATCCGTTACGCCCTGCCAACAGCTTATTATTAAATGAACTAAAACAATTGGTTAATGCCATTAAATGTATTTTACGCTTAGCGATTGCCAAAGGCGGTAGCAGCTTAAAAGATTTTTTAAACAGTAAAGGTAAGCCTGGATATTTTACGCAGGAATTAACGGTCTATGGTCGCGCTGGACTCCCCTGTTTGCAATGTCAATCGCTATTACAACTGAGTCGTATTGGCCAACGCGCGAGTGTGTATTGCCAACAATGCCAGAAATAGTCATAAAGATATGGTTAGAAGGATAGGTTGTTGTTTAGCTTAGAATAAAAAACATTCTAAGCTAACGTAGTTCCTTATAGTGAAGCGGCAGCAGGTTTGTAGGTTTCCTGGTTAGCCAAGTCATTCAATAAAGGTATTTTGGGTAAACGGTAAAGACCTGCATCAACAACGCTACTATTTGTATTTGCGGCAATATCGCCACTGCTGCAGGGGTCAGCGGGGTGTTGGGCAGGATCATCAGATTGACTGCGAATAAAATAATTTTTAGATTTTGGTGATTCCTTTGGGCCATCAATGGAATTATCGGGGGTATTCTGTGGTTGCAGCACATTTAAAGGACTTGTCGATGAAATAGAAGGCGATGGTTTTTCAGCTTGTGTTAACCGACTATTGAATTCATGAGCAAGTGATGCTGCTCGCTGAATCTTACTTTCCTTAAGCATATCTGTTTCAGACATATTTCCGCAAAGCGAATTAACAAAACAAGCTATTGCTCCTAAAATTGACAAAGGAGAACCATCGTAAACTAATAGCGCATTACCCACCGCATTGGAAATCAGTGCTGAAAAATCATTAGAAGAAGTGGAAGGTTTTATGGTGGCATTTTTAAACTTATTGATAGATAAGCAAATAAAGGCTATTTGGGCAATATAAGCCACAACTCCCATCACGATAGCGCCAGTGATTCCAATAAATTCTGATAAATCAACACCGGCGGTAAAACGAAAATAGGCTAAGCCCGCTAACCCGACAGGAAGTAACAACAACAATATGACTAAACCGACTATTTCATGTCTCTTTAAATTTCCTAGATTGTTGAGCCATTGTTTGCAATTTTCATAGACATATTTGCATAATTCTATAAAACCTAGTTCTAAAGCCGCTACTTTTTTTAAGAAATCTAAGGAACCTGTAAAAACCGCAACCAACAAGGCAATACCAATAGCGCCGGCTAAAACAGCGGCAATAATAATCGGCAATGGTGGCCAGATAGCAGCGAGTAAGGGTAATAGTGTGGTTAGCAGCTTTAAAATAGTAATATAAGTTAATGCCACAGTTCCCGCGCCAACCATTAACGAAGCAAATGCAAATAAGGGGGTTAATAAAAATTTATAGACTGCAGAAAATTGCTTGCGTTTTCCATTTTTATCAATATATTCATTTATACTTCCTTTTTGTATTGATCGAATTAGAAAGTCAGGAAAGTTTTTTGATAAAAAACCAAAATTTGCTGTAAAACCAAATAAGCCGGTCAACACCCCGAAGCAAATAGCACTAAATAGCAACGCCAAGGCAGGCGTCAACAACAGGCATAATGCGTAAATGGTAGCGCCTATGGCTAAGCCGCATAATAATGCGATAACGAAACCAGTGAAGCCACCCTTAAATTGCAACGAAACTGAAACAGTGAATATTCCTAAGAAAATCGCGAAAGCCAAAACACTGGGTCCCAGTAAAAAAATAGCGCCGCCGGTTGTCAAACCACAGGCGACAGCAGCAATAAAAGCTAAAGCTATGCCGAAACATTTGAGCAGCTTTTTCTTTAAATTCGGTGTTTGGAAATTACCAATCGTTTCGCCAATTTTATTAATCTCTTCTTGCTGTACCTTTAAGTTAATCGGTTTATCTGACAAGTTATTTAAAGCTTTAATACGGATAAAGATAAGTTCAAGTAAAGCTTGTTTATTTTTTGATTCCTTAAATTTATCAAGCCATTCTTCATTTTTAATAAACGAGTCGCTTTGTTGATAAAGTTTGAAAACCATCAGTTGTAGAGCAATATTGATGGCGTAACGATCATCTTTATCAAGTAGTGACTTAAATTTTATTTGTTGGTGTAACCATTTTTTATCGGTATCGGATTCAGACTCTTGTAATTCAGATTCTTCTAAAAAACTTACATCATTATCTACATTGTCTTTCCAAACCGTTATAAAAAGTGCAAGGCGTGATAATTTATTTTGCAGGTCTTGAATAGTGGATTGAACCTCTTGAGACGATTCTGGAGTACTTTCTAAACTATCTTCTAATTTTTTGACTAAAAACTCTTTAAATTGGGGATCAGAGCTAAATTTATAGCTTTTAGGAATCTTTCCAATTCCTTGTAAAAGTTGAGTATTCCATGCCTTTTTAATAGGACGCCCTGTCTTCCGTAAACCCCGCATGACTTGGGTATAATTTTCGTCCAATAAACCTTTTTCTACTGATTCGATCCATTTTTCTTTTAACATTAAGTCCTCGCTATAATGATTATCTAAAATTTCCTCAATTACGGTTCATTACCTGCACTTATTAAGTTTAGCCTTAATTACTTAAAGAAAAATTAAAGCTGAGGTAACACGACCAAATAATAAGTAAAATTTAGGGGTTTGCTTGCTAAAACTAGCTTAAATTATTGGGATAACGTACAAGAGATAGAGGTTCTACAGGTTTCTGTAGTAGATAAGAGGGTATTTACGTTTTTGGCAGTATTTATGACCGCAAGTCTATTGATAGCACTTTTATGTCGTTTGTGGTTGTCCCTTTCTTTGAAGGTTGGCTCTGGCATACTATTTTCCTCATATTCCGAGTTTTATTCAGATGCAATTTATTAACAATAAAATTTAAACATGTTGAAAAGGAATCTGCAAGAAATTTTAATTTTATTTAAAGAATAATTAAAAGAATAAACTAGGGAGTGTTGTCAATTAAGTCATCAATATAATGGAAGAAGCGAATTTAACGGCCTCCAAAAAATACTTTCCCCGTTTACAATATCGGGTAGC
>CAYQIE010000031.1:0-4959 GCA_964417505.1 Rickettsiella sp.
CATTGCTACCCGATATTGTAAACGGGGAAAGTATTTTTTGGAGGCCGTTAAATTCGCTTCTTCCGTTATATTGATGACTTAATTGACGACACTCCCTAGAATCTTTAAGGATGTGATTTTTAAAGGAGGACCTACAGAACCTTGAAAATTAGCATTCCAGCTTGCGTCAACTTTTTTTAATGAATGTCTAATAATTGGCTTAAAATAACCATATGCTTCCAAAGCTTGTTTGATATCATAGGTAAAGTGATGGTACCAAAACTGAATATCTTCACTTGACGGATGTACTAATGCCCGCAGGCTGCGATTAAGATCATCCTGAACAGGGCTCATAAGGTCTTGATTAAGACCCTGTAGTTGATATGTCACGGGAGGATTTTTCGCAAATCCTAATGGTGCAAAAATTATATTGAATAGTGCAAAGCTAGCTAAAGCCAATTTTATTTTTTCCTCATATTGTAGGTTACAAAAAATACCTAATATGCACTCATAAATAAAGATTATATGTCTAAAAATAACATATAAAGTGCTTTTTTCAGCAATCTAATGAATTAATTTGAGTAAAATTATTTGCTGCCCCTTTAATAAAACCATTACTAGAAAAATTTATAGGAAAAATGCTTACATTTTGACCTGGTGAATATAGCTGAAAATAATCTTTTGTAGCTAGATTGATATCTTCACAATCGCCAATATCCCTGAAAAAAGATTGGGATCCACTTTGAGAAAGTTTCGCAATCAACGTTGTATCGTTATTGTCTAATGCGTTATTAAGTATTTCAAGATCACCCATTTTAGCCAAGCGTTTACGTTCTTGGGGCCAAAAATATTCAGATACAGTATTTTTAGAGTTTGTAATTTGCAGCTGAAGACTTTGTCTTTTATTTTTGATTTCATTATAAGAAAGCTTTTATCTTGGTCTTGCTTTCCTGTTAACTTTGCAGAACGAAATTCACGATGGTAATAATTAAAACTTTAGTTTTATGTTTCACTTGAATGAGAAAGGATTGATGAGGATGAATCTTCATATTGAGAGTAGTGATTTTCAGTTCTTTCTTCGTTTAGAAAAGTAATAGTTGGAGAAAGAGAAGAATTTTTGAAGTTTCTATAGATAGCGTAAATAGTAACTAGCATAAGAAACTTGCAGTGGTTATTCCTGCTGTTGCTAAAATTGTAGCGCTAAATAGGGAGCAACTACCATTGTTAAAATAATACCTGCAATAACAATTCCACATACCAGAGTGGCAATAAGATTATTTAGAGCGTGATTTTTGTGAAGTATTCTAGCCGGAGAATTTTTTTCTGACTTAAGCCAATGATAGACATGAAAAATTGACAGGCCCAGGTGGTAAATAATACTGGAACCCACTGCCGTTAAAAATAATCTTTGAGCGAAAATTAAACTAAGTCCAGTAAAAACTACAGTGAAGACTAACGCAGCTTTTATTAGGGTTGTAAATTAAATTAAAAGTTTTACCTAAATTCTTATTTTTAGCTCAAAAAAAACGAAAAAAGGCAAATAAGCTAGCTATTGCATCAGGAATAATAACGAGTGGAAATAAAATTGGGGCAAGAATTTTTTCAAATATTGATCCTATCTGATAAACGTTAGATTTGAATACAAAGATAGTACTAAAGATGGCACTTTGGAAAAAGAATTGATAGATTCTATTATTTTTAGATAGGGCTTACTCATTATCTTGTACTTCCTTTAAAGAATTTAGAATAAATTAAGATATATGCTTGAAAAAACACTCTATCCTAAACCACGCTAAAAATAAAGTTTAAGCCTGAAAAAATAAATAATTGGATTTTTTGGTAATAATTAGTATTACCCTGTAAATAATCATATATTTGCAGTATTATTGCTCTACTAAAGGGATTGCTAGGCTTTTTCTATATCTGGTTTATATTTGAAGCTGATATTAGTATATACAACGAATTTGCATTACTTCTAAACTGTTATAAGGCGTTTACACTATGTTTAAGCGATATCCATTTTGTTTTACAATAACTTTTTTGGCAATTGGGTTATTGGGTTCAGTATGTAAAGCTGATCCAGTGATTCCCATAACAGCCCCGGCTGCGACACAACCCACATTGACACCGATTGCTCCCAGTGTAAATGCTAAGGCTTATCTCTTAATGGATGCTTATAGCGGTAAAATTTTAGCAAGTGGTAATATTGATGAACGTGTAGAGCCTGCTAGTTTAACCAAAATGATGACTTCTTATGTTGTGTCTATGGCTTTGCAACAAGGTCAGATACATCCAACTGATTTAGTAACCATTAGTGAAGCAGCCTGGAAAACAGGTGGTTCAAAAATGTTTGTGAAAGTAGGTGATAAGGTTAGTGTAGAAGATTTGATGCAAGGTATGATAGTTGATTCAGGTAATGATGCTTGTGTGGCTATGGCTGAGTATATTGCTGGAAGTCAGGAATCTTTTGTTAATTTAATGAATCAACAAGCAGCAAGATTGGGTATGAAAAATACTCATTTTGTTGATGCAGATGGACTACCTAACCCTAATCATTATTCCACTGCACGTGATATGGCAATTTTGGCACGCGCGTTAATTCTTGATTTTCCTGAAGATTATAAATGGTATTCACAAAAATGGTTCTCTTATAATGGAATCAAACAACCCAACCGAAACCGCCTATTATGGAGCGATCCTGATATAGATGGAATTAAAACTGGGCATACTAATGAAGCGGGGTATTGTTTAGCAGCTTCAGGCCAAAAAAATGGTATGCGCTTAATTACTATCGTCATGGGAGCTTCTTCGGATGAAATGCGCGCACAAGATAGCCAAAAATTGCTTACTTATGGGTTTCGTTTTTTTGAATCGCATAAATTATACAATGCTGGAGAAACCTTGACAACAACGAGGGTTTGGTTTGCTCAACGACCGCAAATTAAGGTGGGTTTAGCACAAAATCTGTATGCAACTTTACCTTTAGGATCTATTAAGAAACCTAAGACGACTATAGACTTTACTCCTAATCTAAAAGCCCCTATTAAAAAAGGCGAGGTCATAGGCCAAATTAATGTGGTATTAAATGATAAATCTATTGCATCAGCACCACTTATTGCTTTAGAAAATTTATCAAAAGCAGGTATATGGCGTAGCCTCGTCGATCGTACCAATTTATTATTTAATAAAATTTAATTTAAGTGTTCTTAGAAAAGGTTTAATTTAAAAAGGTATTACTTTATGTTGAGTAAAGGTACCTTTTTCTTTGTTTGTTGTTTTTCTTCTTTTATGTGTACTGATAAATTTATTGGAATGTAAAGTGTTTTGTTTATGAACATTTTTTATAAATTCTTAAGGGCGGGATTTGCTGCAATTTTATATCTTGTTGTTCTTATAGTTTGGTTTATTCCCCTAGTTATTTTAGGCTTGCTAAGATTTATTATTCCTTTAAAAAAATGGCAAAAACTATCCAAAAAACTCATGGAGTCTTTACATGCTATTTGGTTACGCAGCAATTATTTTCTTTTAAAATGGATAACTTCCATTAAATGGGAAGTGAAAGGATTAGATCAATTACATTATAAAGGATGGTATTTACTCATTTCTAATCATCAATCTTGGGCAGATATACTTATTTTACAGTATATTTTTAGTGGAAAAATTCCACCATTAAAATTTTTTCTTAAAAAAGAGTTACTTTGGACTTTACCAATAGCTAGTTGGGCCTGTTGGTTATTGGATTTCCCTTTTATGCATCGATATAGCAAAGCTAAAATAGCCAAACGTCCTGAGCTGAAAAATAAGGATATTGAAGAAACTAAAAAAGCGAGTGCCAAATTTAAAGAGATACCTACAACTGTTGCTAATTTTATCGAAGGTACTCGATTTTCCGAAGAAAAACATGAGTTGCAAGCCTCCCCTTATCAATATTTGCTACGTCCCAAAGCAGCAGGTATAGCTTTTAGTCTTACCGTTTTGGGGAATTTTTTCCATAAAATTATTAACGTTACAATTATTTATCCTCCTTATCAGGCTAGTTTGCTAGATTTGTTATCAGGAAACATTAAAAAAATAATTGTGGATATCGAAACAATACCCATTACAAAGGAATGGTTGGGTGATTATGAAAATGATCGACAATTTCGAATTAATTTTCAAAAAAAACTCAACGAACTATGGGAACAGAAAGATCAACTTATCAAAGCCAACTAAAAAATTTTTAATATTAGGGGTGAGCTTTGAATAAAAAAACTTTTTATGTATTGCAACTCGAAAAAGCCCTTTGGCTTATTGGCAGGCCAATATAATTAAAAAACAATTAGAAAATCTTTTTCCATATTTAACAATAAGTTTGCTTCCGTTACTTACTGAAGGGGATAGGCTATAAAACAGTGATTTAAGTAAATTGGGAGGTAAAGGTTTATTTGTTAAAGAATTAGAACAGGCCTTACTTAATCATGAGGCAGATATAGCTGTTCTTTCTATGAAAGATCTTCCTATGATTTAGAGGCAGGTTTAGTTTTAGGGTCTATTTTTAAGCGTGAAGATCCCCGGGATGTATTAATCTCAAGATTTTCTCAATCTTTAATTAGAGTTATCATCTAGAGCGTATGTAGGCACCTCAAGTTTACGTCGTCAATTGCAATTATTGGCATTGCGGCCTGATTTGCAAGTAGGATTATTGAGAGGCAATATCGGAACTCGTTTAGATAAATTAGCAGCAGGGGAATTTGACGCCATCATTTTGGCGGCCGCTGGACTTATTAGTTTAGAAAAAACCGATTGTATTAATGAGTATTTCGAAACAAGTCGCTTTGTACCAGCACCAGGTCATGGTGCTTTAGGCATAGAATGTCGTGCTGATGATAAGGAAGTTTTAACCTATACAAAAGTTTCTCGAATATTTATAATTAATGCTACAAAATGGGCTTTAAATTTCTAGTGATAGAAGATTTAATAATAAGCCAATAATCCTGTTAA
>CAYQIE010000032.1:0-5355 GCA_964417505.1 Rickettsiella sp.
CATTGCTACCCGATATTGTAAACGGGGAAAGTATTTTTTGGAGGCCGTTAAATTCGCTTCTTCCATTATATTGATGACTTAATTGACGACACTCCCTAATGCGCTCAATGTTTTTCCAGTATAATTTCTGGTAGTTTCTTCAAGAATTTCTTTTTTATTGTTGCTAGAAAAGTAGGGAAGAACATATCTAGCCCAAATGGATTAAAAAGTTGAATGAATGTTTCCCCCTTTATCTAGGTTACCCACAGAAAAATCTCGAAATATCAAAGGCAGGATTATCAATGCTCGATAGTTCCCAATCCATCAATTGCAATACACCCTTTAATTAAATTAAAATGATGAAAATCTCCATGTGATGGACGTTTAATAATTTTAAACTGTGATAAAAAAGACCTAATATTGTCTAGTTTTTCTAATATTTTATAATCGTTTTGAATTAATATGGGTTCTATGACCTTAAAGGTTTTTGATGAAGATTCGATGAACGTGCTGCAGCCACTAATTAATTTAATTTTTTTTATCTCTTCTGTGGAATAAGAAAGATAATTTGGAATAAAAGAAGTGACTAACAAAGAATATTTTGTAAAGTAAGCAATCACATTAATAGGTGTTATGCCAAATAAGTTAGCTTGATGCATATTGCACAAATTAATTTCAGTATGACACACTAATGGATTGCTAAGTTTCGGTAAATGTAAAACAAGATTTTTTTTATATAATGATAGGTATCACTCGAAAACCCGCCGGTCATCTCTTTAAATTGGTCGGATTGATTAATTTTTAATATTAATAAATGACTTAAAAGCTTTTTTCTTAATAAGAGTAACTCTTTTTCTTCTTGATCTTTTATCGATTCTAAAATCTCAGACAACCGTTTAGTTTCTAATTCTAAAGTGGATACTGAAGAGCGTGGCATAAATTTCGCTTTTTATAATGCACAATTTAATTAAAATTATTTCATCTTCCTTTCATATTACTATAAAAAATAATCCTATAAAATGACTTCTTTGTTTTTAATATAAATTATTTTATTAATAAAAAATAAAAAAAAACATTGCATATTTTCACACCATTAACGTTTATCTAGTTTTTTATTTTCTCACAAGTGTTATTAATGTTTGGATAGGGGATTGATTTAGTGAAATAATCAAGCGGCGAGATGAAAAAAATATAGAAAAAGTTAAAATTGCTTTGAGATAGTAATTCCTAGAAAATATTCGCTTGAAACATTAAAAAACCTGCTGGATGCGGGTTTTTTATTAAGCTAATGACTCGTACCGGGACTTATTGTGGGTCCACTATCATTAACTTGTGCATCACTTAGATTAGCTAGCTTCTTTTCAAAGGAATTTTTTACTGAAGGGTAGAGAGTGAAAACAGCTTAATTTTTATAGTGGCTCGCTTAATAGGCTGCCATAATTAGGATTGGATGTTTTTAACAGTTCGAATTCTTCCTTAATGCTTTAGTTTTTGCAAAAAAAATCCGGAAATATTATTCAATATTAAAAAGGCTTATACAATTATCACTCAATTAAAAATTTTTAATTGAGCTTTTATTTACGGCACTAACTATCTATACTCTGCTGAGTAGAAAGTTAATAAATGAATGATTATTCTTCTTTTCTAACCTTCAGAGAATAGTTTTTTATGGCAGAAGATAAAAAGATTAGAGTAGCGGTTTTATATGGTGGTCGCTCGGCTGAACATGAAGTTTCATTATTATCCGCGGCCGCAGTGATTAAACATCTAGATAAAAATAAATTTATGGTTATTCCGGTGGGTATCGATAAACAAGGTTATTGTTTTATCAACGATTTGCAGCATTTGTATGTTAATGATGAGATAGTTTTAAAGACTCAGAATACTAAGTGTTTGAAAAATTTAGCCGAATTAAACCAAGCCACATTGGATATCATTTTTCCAGTATTACACGGTACATTTGGCGAAGATGGCACGATCCAAGGTTTATTTGAAGTATTAGGTTGGGCTTATGTGGGAGCCGATGTACTCGGATCGGCGATTGGGATGGATAAAGATGTGGCCAAGCGCTTAGCGGCGGCTGCCGAGATTCCAGTTGTACCTTTTGTGAGCATAGATTCGGGTCTTTGGACGATTAAAAAAGATGAGCTGATACAAAACATTGAACGAGAGATAGCCTATCCGCTGTTTGTTAAACCTGCGAATGTAGGATCAAGTTTGGGTATAACGAAGGTAAAAAAATCAAATGATTTGGTAGCGGCTATTGAACTTGCTTTTACTTATAGTACTAAAATATTACTTGAAAAGGCCTTCGAGGTTCGTGAAATAGAAATGGCAGTATTAGAAAATCTGCAATGGGGGGGGGAGCCATTAATGAGTCGAGTCGGTGAGATTATACCGAGTCATGAATTTTATTCTTATGAAGCCAAATATATGGATCCGAAAGGTGCAGAATTGATGATTCCCGCAACGTTGCTACAAGGGCAATGGCAGGAATTAAAGCAGTTTGCGATAAAGATATTTAACTGTTTAGCTGGTTCGGGGATGGCTCGAATTGATTTCTTTATCGAAAAACAATCGCAAAGGATCTATTTTAACGAGCTGAACACCATTCCGGGATTTACAAAGATCAGCATGTATCCGAAACTTTGGGAGGCTTCGGGTCTTTCTTATCAACAACTATTAACGCAGTTAATAGAATTAGGTATGGCGCGTCATCAGCGTTTATCTTTATTGAAACGATCCATTTAATTAAAAAAATCAAGTGGCATACGATTCTAATCTTATTTGCTGAAAAAATTGCGGTATTTGTTGTTGTAACAGCTTATCGATAGCCAAGGCATGGGGTTGGTAGAGGCTGGGACGACGTGGATAGATTCTATCGTTAACCCAGTTGACTGACCAATTACTGGTGGTGTTAACACACGCGGCAGCAAAATTGCTTAAGTGATATTTTTTCTCAATCTCTAAACAGCCCGCCAAAAAGATATCAACGTAAGATTCGACGATAGGGTAACGGACAGAAGGCGGAGCTAACAATTCGGGTTTTAATTCATAGATCCAAAACTGTCCGGACGGTAATTTTTTCCCTGTTAATAAATGAATATCGTTAGGCGCTACCAAGACACGGCAGTAATATTTTTCTCGTGCATCATAATGCTTAAGTGAACTTGAGGGTAAATTAAAAATGGTGCCATTAAACCGAGCATGCTTATTTTTAATGACACCAAGATAAGTGGTACTGAATCCATCCGCTAAACCTTTGGAAAACCAACCGCGTTGATAATGTGCTATCCAGACAGGTTTATTTTCGCCGGTATGTGGGTCCGTTGCATTTTTTGATGCTGTTTCGATTAACGAGCCATAACCAATGATATACTGTTGACGATGACGATTAACCGGCGGGTGGCAAGCGCAATCATTACTTATATTACTCGCGAGAGCGGCTTGAAATGTAATTAAAGGTAAAAATAACATCAAGCTGAGTTTAGCGATGTATTTTTGCATATTATTACTCAGTGGTAGGTTAAGAAAAAAACTGCCGTTTATTTTAAGCTATCTTGCTTGATTGTAAAAGCGCCTGTTTAATTAAGATGGAAAAATTGTTTTCTTTTTTATGTTATCAATCTAATCTTATAACTATAATAATTAGAATCTTCTTAAAAAGTTTTTTAATAAAAATAATTTGTAATTTATATTACAAAAAATTATATAAATGATCTAAGAAACAATTTATTGATTTCCTTTACCTTGAGACTCATCGTAGCTTAGAAAGCATGGTAAATGCCTTAAATTCTCAATTAGTGCAACGCTTTTTTTACTATTTCGCTCACGTTAAGTTAAATTGACAACGTTCAATACTTTGCTCACAAAAATACTGGGGTGAAGGTTCTCCAAAGAATTCTACATTATACCAATGACTTGAATTATTTATTCTAGCTCGATTTTTGCCTGTTAGAAGTTTCATATTAAGTTCTTTTTGATTATTGAGTTCATAACTACAACGCAATAATCTACCGCTTACAAATGGGTTTGTTTGGTTTTCTGCTGAATAAACAACCTTCTTAAAGTTTTTAATTTCACCATTCTGATTTGTACCTTGAATGATTCCATCCCATTTTCCTGCAATATAATGATTTTCATTTGTGCGATTTATTGAATCAAGGTTTGGACAATGATCGTTAGGAATAGTTCTGGTATTATTTAAACCTGTGCGGTTAATAAAAAAGGGAATAGTAACCAGGTAAATAATTTGCTAAGTTTCATTTTTTTTCTTCTTATTTTTTTAAAAAATTTCATAAATAAAATTATAACAAACTTTTAAGAATTTGTATAAAATATCCCGTTTTGAAATAGTGAAATCTAGCGCTTACTAAATACTTTAAAATTTTCTAAGTTTAAAGAAATTGGGTGGACAATAATACACAAGAATTTATCCCATAACCAATACGGAATTTATTTTATTTACAACAATCCAAACAATTTTTTTCTGTGAACAGCTAAATTATAGTGAATATTAGCGATGTGCCGAAGAATATTAGTGTTATGGGTTGAAAATGAATTTAGTGTTGATGGCTTAGTTTAGATGGTGGGAAATTCTCAGAGTCATTTAAAGAATTTTCATCGATATTTTCTTTCAATTCATTATTTTGTGGAATTTTTTGAGCAGAAAATAAGCAGAGCGTCGATGTCGGGGCTCTGAATTTTTTCTTGTTTATAGATTAAGCTTAACTTAAGGTTTTTTAAATTTAATATTTCTTTGAAGTTTTTGTAGCATCTTGTAAGTGTATTTTTAGCATCTTCTTGATTAAGTCCGTGCATTTGCTGATATAAAGTAAAAAGATTAACTGCAAATAATATCAGTGATGCGAAGCAGACCAAGCTAATAGTTAGGGGCGTTACAGGGATACTGCCCAGCACAATAAACGTAATAATCAGATTTATAAATAAACCCATAAGTAAAAAGTTTCTGATATGTTCACTCGCTAAAAAAGCATAATTACATTCTTTGAAGTGGTTATTAACGGCGAAGACAAGTTGTTCAGACTCGGGTATCAAGCATATTTGTTTATCTATAGAGTCGAGAATAAGTTGTAAAGATTTTTTAACTAACTCAATATCACATTTGAGTAAAATGGGGGGAAGTATAAGTAAGTGATGTAGGGGATAAAGGTTCTATCCAATAATAGTCCATTGCAGGGTACATCTTACGTTCCTTTAAAAATTTTTAAGTCCAATATTTATTCACCTAGCATGGTTCAAACCTTAGCTCAGTCCTATTTAACAAAAGTTTCTCGAATATTTATAATTAATGCTACAAAATGGGCTTTAAATTTCTAGTGATAGAAGATTTAATAATAAGCCAATAATCCTGTT
>CAYQIE010000033.1:0-8657 GCA_964417505.1 Rickettsiella sp.
TATTAACAGGATTATTGGCTTATTATTAAATCTTCTATCACTAGAAATTTAAAGCCCATTTTGTAGCATTAATTATAAATATTCGAGAAATTTTTGAAAAAAATCAATTTGCATCAAGTTTAGTGAGTCTTCCGGGTATCTATGTCAGTCCATACTCTTCAGAACATAAGCGTGTCGAGGTGTTTGATGTTCAAGATAATTTAGGTTTTTGCAAGGGTATAGTCTCTCTTCCTAAGAGTATTAATACTCGATTAGTTCATGACTTTTTAAAACAGCCGCAGCAGAATAAAGGGAGACTGGAAAGAATTGAATCACTGAGAAAGTATCTACAATGCGCTCAAAAAAGGATAAAAATAGTGAGATAAACGCTGATATTAAAAACGCCTTTTTGGATATTCTTTTCGTTTATTACTGATAAGGGGTAGTGTAGGTGGGTTTATACTGACGGCGTTGCTAACGGGGCTATTTCCGATCTATGTAAGATGGATATTATTATTGCTCATTCCAATTGTGGCTTTTACGATTTATGGAGGTATCAATTCATTGATGGGTATTGTTAAGTTGGGGCATGGGTTGATCTTAGGTTGTTTTAGGAAAAGTGAATGTTGAGTCATTGCCGTTGTTAGAAAAACAATTAAAATTTGATGTTTTACAATCCGAACTTCCGAGTTATGAGGATATACAAAGAAATTATTATCAACCTACCTCAGTTGCTTATGAAAATGAATTGCCACCGCCCACCTATCAGCAAGCGACTGAGTTAATATCGACTCGAGCTGCTACATCGCCTGTGTATATTCAGATGGCTATGCCTGGAGCGACAGCCAATTTTTTCCAAGCTGGGCAAAGTCCATCTAACCATAGAGAAGTCAGTGATAATCCTTTAGAATATTGTCGGAATTTTAAACGCAAAAAACTTTCAGTTTAAACCTTACTATAGCTGCCATCATTATTTTGTGTCCAGCGCTGTATGATAGGCTTGATTAAGTGCGGATAATCGGAATGTAGTGTAGTGCTTAGGCTAAGCACATGTGGAATTAAATGATGATCACGCTTCAGATCGGCAATGCGTAATTGTTGCCAGCCGGTTTGGCGCAAACCCCATATTTCACCAGGACCGCGTAATTCCAAGTCGCGTTGTGCAATCATAAAGCCATCATTACTACTGCGCATAATCCCTAATCGTTCTTTAGCTAAAGGTGATAATGTTTGATAAAGCAAGATACAAAAGCTTTTGCTATCGCTACGACCCACTCGGCCACGTAATTGATGGAGTTGCGCTAAACCTAAGCGCTCAGCATTTTCTATCACAATTAAATTAGCATTACTGACATCGACACCCACCTCGATAACGGATGTTGCTACTAATAGATCAATCAGACCATTTTTAAAATCACGCATAATGCGATCCTTTTCAGCACTGGGCAGTCTTCCATGTATAAGTCCTAAACGTAGATCCGTTAAATCGGCTTTTAAGATTTTAAAGGTGGTTTCAGCCGCTTGATAATGTTGTAAATCCGACTCTTCTATCAATGGACATACCCAATAGACTTGTTTTTGCTGTGTGCATGTGGCACGTACTCTTTCGATGACGTTAGAACGGCGATGATCCGAAAGAACGAGGGTTTGTACTGGGAGTCGACCGGGGGGTAATTCATCGAGAAAAGAGATATCTAAGTCGGTAAAACTGGTCATGGCTAAGGTTCGAGGGATCGGTGTTGCCGTCATGAATAATTGATGGGCTTGCAAATTTTTTTGTTGACCTTTCTTCCATAAGGCTAAACGTTGATGAACACCAAAGCGATGTTGTTCATCAATGATGATGAAACCTAGATTCGCAAAATGGACGCCTTCTTGAAAAAGTGCATGAGTGCCAATAGCAATATGAGCTTTGCCATTGTTTATTTCTGCTAAGGTTTGTTTTTTTGCTTTACCTTGCAAGCTCGCATTTAGACAAACAACATGAAAGCCCAAGGGCATTAACCAACGATAAAAATGGTGATAATGTTGTTCGCTTAACAATTCTGTGGGCGCCATTAAGGCGACTTGATAATGATTAGCAATAGCCATTAACGCAGCAAAGGCGGCCACAACGGTTTTGCCTGAACCGACATCGCCTTGTAATAAGCGCTGCATAGGAATGACGGCTTGCATATCGCGGCTAATTTCTTTAATAACGCGTTTTTGTGCTTGTGTTAGTTGAAAAGGTAGAGCCATTAGAAAACGTTTAATTAAAGTCGTATCGGCTTTTAAACGTGGCGCAGTTTCGGTGGTACGTTTTTTTTTTCATCTGTCGCACACTCAGTGAATGGGCCAGTAATTCTTCCAAAGCTAAACGTTGTTGAGAAATATGTTTGCCAATGGCTAATTCCTCTAAGGGGGCATCGACAGGTGGACGATGAATATAATGTAATGCCTCTAAAAGGGAAGGAAATTTTATACGTTTTAACAAATCTTCAGGTAAATACTCTGGAAAATAATGTTGTTGTTTTTTTATTAACTGAGTTTTGTGGGGAGTAAATAATAAATGAAATACTTGGGCGATCAATTTATGCCAGAGTCGTTGTGACATACCCGGCGTGCTGGGATAAATACTAGTTAGATAGTGGGGTAAGATCAGCCGATTATGGTTGCGCAAAAATTCATAATCAGGATGAATCATTTCTAATTCAAAATAGCTATTTTTTTTGGCACGGACTTCACCAAAGCAGAGTAAACGCAAGCCTTTTTTAAATTGTTGCAATTGTTTAGGTTTGAAATGAAAAAACCTTAGATTAATAATACCTGTTTCGTCACTAAGCTTACAGGTATAGCCTCTTTTATTTTTTAGTGTAGGTGTATCAGATTGGATAACACCACTAATCAATGCATGACTATCACAACGAAGATCTTTGATGGACGTGAGTTGCATTCTGTTTTCGTAACGTAAAGGTAAATGAAGGAGTAAGTCTTGTAAATTCACAATGCCGCATTTGCTTAGATAATGAGTCGTTTTTGGGCCTACACCCAGTAGTTGTGTGCAGCTAATTTCAGCCAATGTTAAGCGGCGCACATCATTTGGATTTTTTAAACCTCGGTTTTGCATAATCACTCTCTATACTCGCACAGTTAAAAGAACCAATAAAAATGCAGTAAGACTCCATTAGAGACTTTAAGTATATACTCACAGCAATTAGATTTTTTAGCAAGGCGGTGCAAAAATGCACAACATATATCTAGGTAGATAAGGCAACGCAGAAAAAAAATCAAGTGCGAAGAGTATAGAAAGACTAGCAAAGTCAGTCTGGATATGCTCCAATAAGCCGCATAATCTTGTTTGAAAAAGAGGCCGTATTTTATGGATTCGGAAAAAATTAATCAACTTATTAAGCTTTTAAATGAACATGGTTTGTCTGAAATTGAATTTTCTGAAGGAGATCAGTCGATACGCATAAAGCGTCAATCATCTGAGCCTGTCCGGACAACAACATATTTCCAGCCTAGCGCTTCTTCGAGTGAAATTATGCCACGTTCATCAGGCTTAGCAGAAGCTGAAGTAAGTGGTCATAAAGTGCGCTCGCCGATGGTAGGTACTGTTTATTTGGCGCCTAATCCCGATGCAGCACCTTTTGTAAGCTTGGGGCAAACGGTTAAAAAAGGGGAAGTATTGTGCATTGTTGAAGCGATGAAGATGATGAATCAGATAGAAGCCGATAAAGCAGGGGTTATTAAGGCGAGATTAGTAGAAAATGCTACGCCGGTTGAATATAATCAACCCTTATTTGTGATTGAATAGAAGCTTGATGTTGTTTTATTTCGTTGTTGGAATAGAGGTTGAGGTCCTCATTTACTTTAGTAAACTTCGGCCCTAACCTGCTACTTCGCCTAGAACTAAAGCAAATTATTGCGTTTCTAGATTGAAGAATTTGCTTTATTTTGGTTATAGATAATGACTGGATATATTAAAAGATATGAGTAGGTAAAAATAATGCTAAATAAGGTCGTTATTGCAAATCGTGGAGAAATTGCCTTACGTATTTTACGGGCTTGTAAAGAACTAGGTATACAAACGGTCGCTTTACATTCCACCACTGATGATAATTTAAAACATGTCAAATTAGCGGATGAAACCGTTTGTATTGGTCCTCCACCCGTAGCGGCTAGCTATTTAAATATTCCCGCTATTATTAGTGCTGCTGAAATTACTGATTCTGTGGGTATACATCCAGGCTATGGTTTTCTTTCTGAAAATGCCGATTTTGCCGAACGTGTACAACAAAGTGGTTTTGTTTTTATTGGGCCAGAACCTGAAACGATACGTATGATGGGCGATAAAGTATCAGCCATTGCTGCGATGTGTAAAGCTAAAATTCCTTGTGTGCCGGGATCTGAAGGCGAATTAGATAATGATGACAAAAATAATCTAAAAATTGCCCAAAAAATCGGCTATCCCGTGTTGATCAAGGCAGCCGGCGGTGGTGGTGGTCGTGGCATACGTGTAGTGCATAGTGAAGCAGCGTTGTTAAACGCCATTGCGATTACACGCTCCGAAGCCCAAGCTAATTTTAAAAACGCGAGTGTCTATCTAGAAAAATTTCTAACAAATCCTAGACATATCGAGATTCAAGTATTAGGTGATGGTCAAGGTCATGCTATTCACCTGGGTGAACGTGATTGTTCTATGCAGCGCCGACATCAAAAGGTCATTGAAGAAGCACCCGCTGTGGGGATTACCGAAAAACAACGCCAACATATGGGTGAGCTTTGTGTAAAAGCTTGTCGTGATATGAAGTATCGTGGTGCAGGTACATTTGAATTTCTGTATGAAAATGGGCATTTCTATTTCATTGAAATGAATACGCGTATCCAAGTGGAACATCCGATTACTGAAATGGTGACGGGTGTCGATTTACTGGTTGAACAATTGCATATCGCTTCAGGTGAAAGATTAAATTATAAACAGAAGCAAATAGCGATTCGTGGTCATGCCATCGAATGTCGTATTAACGCAGAAGATCCGAAAACATTTATGCCATCTCCTGGAACGATTACTTTATATCATGCACCCGGTGGCCCAGGGATTCGCGTGGATACACCGATTTATACTGGATATCGAGTCCCTCCTTATTATGATTCCTTGATTGGTAAATTAATTGCGTATGGCGAGACCCGCGAAATTGCCATCGCGCGCTTACGTAATGCTTTGGATGAAATTGTCATTGAAGGTATACAGACAAACATTCCTATGCATCAAGCTTTAGTGCGCGATGCTAATTTTATTAAAGGCGGAACCAATATCCATTATTATGAGCAACGTTTAGCGTTATAATTTGATGCGTTATTTACAATTACATTTGAATACGCTGCGTGAGTATACCGAAGTGCTGACTGATTTTTTAGAAAATGCTGATGCTTTATCGGTGACTTGGCAGAAACTGGATGAACAAGGCTCCAGCTCAAGTGTACAAAGTATCTATGAACCACCCTTAGAGAGCACACCACTCTGGCAACAAGTTAAAATCGGTGCGGTATTTGCAGAGCACGCTAAGTTATCAGCATTAATGGAACACTATATCAAAGCTTTGATGAAAGGATTATTTTAGCCAGTCATAGTGAAATATTAGCCGATCAAGCTTGGGAACGAGCGTGGTTACAAGATTTTAAACTGATGTGTTTTGGGAAAAGGATCTGGGTTTGTCCTTATGCTTATGAACCGCCGATAAAAACGGCTGTAAATATCTGTTTAGATCCTGGTTTAGCCTTTGGTACCGGCTCTCATCCCAGTACTGCCTTGTGTTTGTAATGATTAGACGGCCGTCCACTTCAAGAAAAAAACGTGATTGATCATGGTTGTGGCTCAGGTATTTTGGCCATAGCGATACTGAAGTATGGTGCAAAACAGGTAACAGCCATCGATCATAATCCACAAGCATTAACCGCTACTTTGATGAATGCTGAACAAAATAATATACCCCCAGAAAGATTAAAAATTGTTTTGCTAAAGGATGTTCAGTTACAAGAATCCGTCGATATTTTACTGGCTAATATCTTGGCGCAACCTTTAATTGATTTAGCGACTTATTTTAGATCCTTAGTTAAAACGGATAGTTATTGTGTATTAGCAGGTATTTTAAATGAACAAACGGATAGTGTGCGTCAAGCCTATAACGCAGCAGGATTTAAAATAATTGATATTCATCAGCAAAGAGAATGGGTGTGTCTGGTGGGGAGTGCAATGTAAAAACCTTATGAAATTGCTTGCCTGTGGAATTAATCATGAAACCGCTGATCTTACTCTGATGGAAAGGCTTAGTTTTGGTAAAGATTATTTGGCAAGTGCTTTATGTGCGATGTTGTAGGATACAAAAACCGAAGAAGCGGTAATTTTATCAACTTGTCATCGGACTGAGTTTTATTGCGTCAATGGCGATGCAAAAAATACCATGAATTGGTTATACCGTCATAAAAAAAATTCCACTGGATAGTTTAAAATCGCACTGGTATGTTTATCAGCAAGAATAGGCTTTACGTCATTTATTGCGGTTAGCAAGCGGTTTAGATTCTAAAATTTTGGGTGAACCAAAAATCCTTAGTCAAATAAAGAATGCCTATTCGCTAGCCCATTCCTTAGGTAGTGTCGGTGCGCATTTTAATCGCTTATTTCAATACGTTTTTTTGTAAGCAAAACGTGCGCACCGCCACCGATATTACCGCTCATCCGGTTTCTCTAGCGTTTGCGGCAGTGACTTGTGCAAAACAAATCTTTGCACAATTGTCTTCTCAAGGTGTTCGTCACTTTTGGATAGCTAATCGTACTCCCCAGTCAGCAGAAAAGCTGATGCATAGCATTGGTGGACAAGTGATTTGTTTAAATGCCATTCCTTATTTTTTAGCTAAATCCGATATCATTATTACAGCCACGAGTAGTGATGAGCCGTTAGTTAAAAAGTTGATGTTGGAGCAAGCTTTAAAAAAACGCAAACGTCGACCTTTATTTATTGCCGATTTGGGTATGCCAAGAGATATAGAACCCACTGTTAATGAATTAAAAGATGTGTACCTTTATACACTCGATGATCTGCATCGTTTGATTCAGAAAAATCAACACGTTCGAAAAGTCGCAGCACTAAAAGCCGAGAGTCTCATCGAAGAAAAGTTACAACATTATCTGCAACAATTGAAAATAACCGCTGCTGCGTCAGTTATTTATGCTTACCGCCAACAGGCTGAACAATTACGTGATGCTGAGGTTAAAAAAGCCTTAGTGTTATTAAAAAAAGGGCATGCCCAGGAAGAAGTCATTAAACAATTGGCCTATCGGTTAACTAATAAGTTAATACATACACCGACTGTGGCATTTTAAACACAGCCGCTAAACTCAATCAATAAGATTTTGGCAAACGTATTAACTCAATAATCTCAAATGCTTCCTCTGGTTTTACGGGTTTAAAAAAACAGATACTGCCGATAATTTTATTCTTGGTGGATTTAGCTACTGATGATGTTGCTGTTTGTTGAAGAAAAGCTATCGTTGAATGATAGCTCTGTTCCGTGATTTCTCCGTCGATAACGGCTGGTTTAGACGTTTATTGCATAGCGGCTATTTTTTTCCGCCTCTTTTCTTCTTCATTGGAAAACTCTTTCATCCATTTGGGATCAATCAATCTTTCGCCGAAAAAGGCCGGTAGGATTGAATAACAGCTTAAGCCTGCTACGAGGGGGCTAAGTAGGGTACACCCACTAAGGTGGCAGAGCTTCCAAGTAGGCCTAAAGCAAAAGGAACCATAAAGGCTGTTGTTAGGACAACGATAGTAGCGACCGAAATCCAAGCAAGTATTTTAGAATGTAATTCCGCTTGCTGTTTTTTGATTTCAGGATCATAAGGCTTTAGATATTCTTCAGTATGCTAGGTTTCTATCGCTACTAACTTATCTATAATCGCTTGTTTGATTATACTTTGAGCTTAATGGTAGTCTGTAATAAAAGCATATAAATTAAATTCTACTTTTAAAAATAGCTCCCATGTCAGAAAATCAGGATTTATTCCGGTTTTGCCAATCAATAAACGACTTAAATATTTTTTCTATTTTCACAAAGTTCTGTGGTATAGATCCCTTGATCTGTGACTATCGGCATAATGACCTTGTGGGAATATCCGACTGTATTCTATAGTACTGGCCTTAGCTTAAGATAAACTTAGCAGATACGTGTATGAGATTCGCAGATGAGGCTGAAACCCTTATGTTTCAGCCTGCTGCTCTGCTGTTGCAAATGCTAAGTGGTTAGCGGGGTCTCTAGTGGTTGCCACTTGGAAAAGCTGAGACTGAGAACGAACGAATGGAGTGGGTTCGTGAGTTGATGCCGAGGAGAACTGAGTTCACGTACTAACCCGCCATCATAGAGCCTGCCTGAATTGAACCGTTGCTCTTCTTGTTGTGTTGAAGAGGAGGGTGGATTATTTAATAAGTTTCTAATGCTATTATCTGGATCCAATCTTTCTAATTCATCGTTAATTAGATTAATTTGAGTTTGTAGTTTATTCATTTTCCGCTATGTTAATAAGCTCGCAAGTCCCAGAATTAAACTAAGGAGTGCCGTCAATTAAGTTATTGTATTCTATAAGGGTTGTTGAGAAAAGAATAAAAATGAAACGACATGAGTTAAGTGAAGAACAATTT
>CAYQIE010000034.1:0-14649 GCA_964417505.1 Rickettsiella sp.
TATTAACAGGATTATTGGCTTATTATTAAATCTTCTATCACTAGAAATTTAAAGCCCATTTTGTAGCATTAATTATAAATATTCGAGAAATTTTTGAAATCTTGAAAAAGATATTGAAGGATTTAGAAAAACAGTAGAAAAAACCATAAAGATAGATTACCGAACATTAACTTTAAAAATAAAGAAACAGAATTGAATTTTATACATTTTTTATTGTATATAAGTCAAAATGATTCACTGGCTTTATCATTAAATTTAGGATACACACGCAGAAAGATTCTAGATATATTAATTTATTCTTCTTATTATATTAATATCGTAACTATCTATGATAATGCACGTTTAATCGCGAACAAAGAAAATTATTATTATTTTATGGGTAAAAGTATCCATTATCTTCTTAAGCGCGGCTTACTATTTTTACTTTCTGAAACATTGAATCATCTAGAAAAAAGCTTAGTTGAAAAAATTCTTACCTTAAAAGACATAAACTCCATTATTGAATATCGTTATTATAAAGTCGCCGTAAAATTTAAAGGGAGATGGTTAGTGCCGAGTGTTATTGAAAGAGCTCGACAGTTCGGTGCTTTACAATTGTTTTTTGAATTTGAGAATAAACTATTTCCATAAACGAAAACCTATTGCTTTCCAAGAAAAAAAAGAGAAATCATTGATAATTGTAATCCAAAAAGTATTTTTACGCTAAAAAAATATCTTCCTATTAATTTATTAAGCAACTCCAATCAGCCGAAAAAATTGCAGAATTTGCATCGCTGGGATTATTTTCAAAGGATATGCTAAGCGAATTACTACAAGGAAGATATAACAATGTTGCACTCACACTGAGCTTAATCGGTAGTAGCCGGTTAGTAGGTGAATTTTCTAATCAAATGCACATTCAGGGACAAAGATTGGCGGCAACAGAAGAACCCTTAGTGGCAAAAATTTAAATCTAAATAAGCCTGCTTTTAACCTTTTATTTGATGAAGAAATTACTTTCTCAGAGAAAAATCTCTTTTTAGGAAATTCACTTAAAATTGCCGCCCCATTTACGGGAAAAAGCGCGTCCTTTTTAGTAATACTTATTATTTTTATAAAGAAATACAAGCTTATCACCAAAATAATTCCAAACAGGGATTACCGCCAGGTTTAATGACAAGTAGTCTCTATCTTGGCATATGGATTGGATGGAAAAAATATAGCAAGGTTTACGCGCCATTGCCCATTATCCGCCTTCAGCTTATTTAGAAACGAAGGTGTATAATATAAGCTGGCTCAGATTGCCCTAACTTACTTAAAAAATCAAACCGATATTCAAGCCTATATCTTTCCAGCGGCACATTCCAGTAAGGCGTTAGAAATAGATAATCTTGTTTTTTTAAAAAATAAAACCAGCCTAAGACTCAGTGAGTTCATGCCAGATATGTGGAATCAAAATAAGGGGCAAGCAAACTATTTTGTTTATGTGGTGTAGAAGAGTTTAAATTTACTGAGGTGGTTAAAAAACTTTTTGAACCATTTTATGAACTTTATCTATGTAAAAGAGCGATTGGCGTAGAATACAAAGAAAATAGGACTGGAAATATTCATTATTTATATAACAAATAAAACAGCCAATAGTTTAGAGATCATATTGCGATCGAATACCGTTATTCATTCCTTACATGGCTATGGTGAAAAAATCACTATTCTTTATACATTGCACAAAAACCAAACTGGTGAATCCTAGCTGCATTTTGATTTTTTGGGTCTCATTATCCATCAATTTCACATTGAATTCCCCTTCGATGCACTTCGTGACATCATTCTTTATCCCCAGGCTTTTAGTTTTCATTTTTATCAACAACAAACATCCTTTAATTTAACGATTTGCTTTCCCATACAAAATACCCAACAATCTCAAGCGGAAATGCTTAATAATATATATTATATTTTCAACCAAACAAAGAATGAAATGCTACAAATTGGTTATGGAAAACACGAGCTTCTTTCTAATGATTTCAAAAAACGAAGTCATCTAATGGCTCAAGGTGAGCAAACCCTCTACCGGATTATTTCAGGCGATCCCTATAATTTTCCTTTACCAGAAATTGTAGTCTAAAAAACCCATAAGCAACCTCTTTTTGCAAATAGTTTAGACTTGACTGAGATTTGGTAACAAGTGAAACAGCTTTGTCCTAAAAATAATATTTTGCTCCTTGTCTATCAACTTGAACAAGATCTCATTATTAGTGTCGAAGTTAATTATAATTCACAGGCAACCGAATGTGTGCGCTCAGAAAATACTTGGCCGATCGCAAAAATAAAATCATATGCCGCTTGTGTTGATAATTAGTATCAAGATCTTGAAATAATTTTACCGAATACCCCATTAGCGATTTCTAGGAATGAGGATGGGTCAATGGTTCCTTGAAAAATATCCGTTAATATTTAATTCAAATAAGGCTATTATTGTTTTAACGCTAGAAAATCTCGAATTTCAACGAAATATTATTATACTCAAACTTCTCAGCCTGAACCCCTATCATTTTTACTGCCATAATAAAACCGATTTATTTTATCTACCTGAATGGAAAAATAATACCCACGAACCATTGGACGACAATATCATCATTTTTAGTCGTTTTTATCAAGATCAAAAAATGCGATAGCAAACACTTGCATCGACACTTCAGTTTTTTAGATCGTGAAATAATTTTAAATGAACATAGAGAATCAATAGAATTGGCTCATAACAATTGTCTTAATTTATCGAATAGGATGGAGAGCACGCGGGCAAAACGAGACACTTCAAAGGCTATAAAATTGATTGATTCAGTCACAACACCTTTTATGCAACACAAAAACTCTATCGTTACTAACAAAAAGGTTAATAAAAGGGTCACTTATAAAGCTATAAAAAAGGCATAATAAAAAAAATCAATTAAAAAAACTTCTTATCTAGAGAAAAATTTAACAGGATCACAAAATCATAAATTAACACCTGAAAAAAATAGCCCGTTGTTGTTACTCAAATACTCAAAAGAAACGGTGAATCCTCAAACAATCTATTCGATTGAGGATTTAGCTAGTTTTAATCAACAAAATAACCACTATCCTACCCTTTTCAACAATGCTTCAATCGATCAAACCCCACTCAACTTTTTTAATACATTTCTTTTGTATTTGTATACCACATTGTTCAAAAAACCAAAAAAATCTGCTAAAACCTTTATCAATCTGATGAGCGAAATAGATGAAATTGAACAACACGTTATGAAGGCCTTAAAAAAATAAAACATTCCATTAAATACAAAAAAAGCTTGACGGGTTAAACATTTGATAAGATAAATTTATCGTTATAAATTACCGTCATTACCGCAAAATGCAAAGCCATGCTAGCTTTGCATTCTACCGGTTCGGTAAAGCGATTGAATTTTATACTCTCATTTGATTAGAGTTTGAAAATTCTGGCATAGGTGAAAGACTTGACCTAACCTCACCAGCTCCATAATGCGAACGATAAAAATTAGTAAAGCTCGGCGATCTCCTTTGGAAAGGACGAATTATTAACGGAGTGATTTCGGAAGAGGATTCAGCTATACTATGACTATCATCATTATTGATGCTATGATGATGGAAAATGTTCATGGGTTGTTCCTTGACTAAGACTAAGCTTAATTTATCTAACCTTTTAATAATTTTGCAAATCGACTTATATTCCTGACAATCTTGTTTCCAACTTAAAGGTAATTTAACAGCCAGTTCAATTTTTTCTTCGAAATAAGCTAACAATACATCAATTGTGCTTACCTTATAACATTTTTCAGCTAATCACACAACTTCCTTAATAGTTCGTTACTATTTTCTCTATTTATTAATTCCATGTCTTTAAATAATTTTAACTTTAATTGCTCTGCAAACTGCATGAGCAAAACATTTAAATCTTGTAGATCATTGTTGTCTTTAATACCCAAAATGCTTTTCAATTGACCTTCCCTTGTGTAGGCCAAGGATTCAAGCAATAGATCGGGTTTCATCAGTTGGATACTATCCTTCATTTGATTGAAGGCTGCATAAAGATTAGCAACGGTCTGAGCGTTTTCTGCGCCACCATATTGCGCAATTTTTTTCAAAACATTATTAAAAAAATCTACCATGGCGGCAAAACCTAAAAAAATTAAACCTGACTTCACTAAATCAAGCAAAAAAGGGCGTAAAAATTCTAATTCGCCCTTAAATTATCATTAATTAACTGCGCTCCTGCTGAATAAGAAAAAGCGGATAAATACATTGAAATAATAATTAATAGTACTGACGTTTTTGGATAAAGTTTAAAAGACATCGGAATCTTAACCGTATCGTCTTGCCATGCCGTCAAATAGTCATAACTATTTTGTAAAGCGTTCCCACCAAAAAATGCAAGCAACACACCTAAGTAATAAATTGAAGGGGCCGAAACAATAGTTCCTTCTATACGATTTCCGGTTAATTCGACCATTTCATTTAAAGTACCGTCCCAAAATCCAGCACAAGCGAATATCACCCACGCTGCTCCGGGAATATAGATCATTTTTCTTAAAAAATTATTGACTCTACCCGATGGTGGGGTAGGCCGATCAGGTGACATAGCCTGCAAACGATCCAAGAGTTGCGTTAACAACTGTACAGGAAGTCGGTCGGCTGCTTGATTTTTTTGAATAACTTTAGCAACTTCATTGGTATAGTGACAACCTGAAAATTTAAAGCCATAAATGCTTAAAACCTTCTATGTCATTTCTAACGACCTAATCACTCGTTGTTTAATGTCTTGGATACTTCGATTAAGAGATTTTTGTAGCGCTTTTTTTTGCTTTTCCTCTTCAGTTAATTGCAAATTGGTTATCCCTTTTATAAAAAATTCGAAAGGTAAAGAAGGAAACCGATATAAGGTATTTTTTAAAGCTAATTTAAAAGGTAACAAATGCAACAATGTATTCGTCACGCCCACCATAAATGCTTGTCCTAGGACGACGAATTTAGGTAAACCGGGAAAAGGATTCACCACAGTAATAATGATAAAAGGGATGGAAGCAATAAAGGGGCCTGCATAGGTTACTGCGTTTTCTGCTAATTTTTGACCAGGAGTAAACGAACATTGCAAATAACGCTCTAGTTTTATTGGAATACTTTCTACCTTTTGTCGATCAAAAAATGAATTAGTCGCCGACATTAAGACCCCTCCGGCAACCAACATCGTACCGGCCCACGTGATTTATCAGTAAAAAATCACAGGGTATCGCTTTATAGTTAGGATCTACGCAGATAGACTCAGCATACGCCTTCGAAGGAACATAATAGAAGAGCACACCGCAAATGGCGACCTCAAACAAACCGGTTTGTTTGAGGAGTTCTCGAGTTAAACGTCTATGCCCTTCCGCATCCAAATGAAACTTGATGACTGCATTTAATGCATTATTTTCAACTAATGCATTGGCTTCAACTAACTTCGGATCAGTAGAATCTTTTTCTGATGAATCTTGTTCTATATCAATGCAAAGAGAATTTTCGTACCCAGTAGCTGTACTTTCAGTAATACTATCGATATATTGAAGTGAGGATGGCATATTGATCTCCTTTTTAAATTTATTTTTTATATTTTATTGATATTTTTTTTATTTTTATTTAAAAAAAATAAGTTTCAGATTTTTTACTGAAACCAATGTTTAGTTTAGAATGAAATTAATTAGATGAATGTGTGAGATAATTTCCCAATATTTATCGTATTATTTAATCTATTGTATTATTTAGGAGTGAGATTTACTTATTCAGATAAATTTTATAACTTAGAACGAACAATATTGCAATTACAAATAATTTAAATTAATTTAGCATAAGTTTTTGATGATTCCAATCTGTTTTTTTAAAAAATAATTTCTTTTTCAGCCTTAAAACTATCGCCAATGAGTTTGTACTAAGGTAGATTACATAGAAAATTCGCCTTTTCATCGGCACCGCTATACTATCCTGTAAAAAAACTAAATTTTCTAACTATAAATATGATATCGATTAATCAACTCAGCATGGCCTATGGCGAAAAGCTATTATTTTATGATATAAATCTTATTTCTACCCGAAAACCGCCGTTATGCCTTAGTCGGTGCCAATGGCGCGGGTAAATCTACATTTTTAAAGTTATTGACCAGTGCAGAACAACCCATCGAGGGAACACTATCCATTCCAAAGGCCGCGAGTATAGGATGGCTAAAGCAGAATCAATTTCGCTATGAAACTACCCGAATTAGCGATATCGTCATACAGGGCAAGCCGGCCTTATGGCAAGCCTTGCAAGAGAAAGATAAGTTATTACAGAGCGATCTCAATAACGAAAAAAATCTTAACCGTTTAGGTAAGCTTGAATAGGAAATCGCGCGACTAGAGGGTTACGGTGCCTCGGCCTTTGCAGCTAAGCTTTTAATGGGCTTAGGAATAGCACTTTTGAATACCATAAAAAACCATTAAGCGCGCTCTCCGGTGGATTTAAACTCCGTGTCTTGCTCGCTCAAGCCCTCTTTCAAGAACCGGATATTTTATTATTTAGATGAACCGACCAATCATTTGGATTTTATCTCCATCGTCTGGCTAGAAAAATATTTAAAAACTGAATTTAGCGGTTTACTGCTCTTTATTTCTCATGATTTCGAATTCATCAATCGTTTGGCCGATCAAATACTTGATGTCGATTATGGTGAAATACGTCAATATAGTGGTCATTACGAAAAATTTCTTGCAGAAAAACAATTAATTATCGAGCAAAAGCTTCAAGAAAAACGCAGTGTAGAACTTAAAATAGCCAGTATGCAGCGTTTTGTAGATAGATTTCGCGCGCCAGTGCCAACCGCGCGAAGATGGCCCAATCGCGCGTAAAAATGATTGCTAAAATGGAAATCCCGGACATTAAAGAATCTTCGCGATCCTCTCCACTCTTTCAATTTAAATCAATACGCCCTTCTGGCAAATGAGTAGTACGCGTTAAGGGATTAGCAAAAAATTTTAATGAAAAAAAACTCTTCTAATCATTAAACTTTGAGATTAAACGTGGCGAAAAAGTGGCCATTATGGGTGAAAATGGTATTGGGAAATCAACGCTAATTAAAATATTACTTAATATTCTTCCGCCCGATCAAGGCGGTGTTGAATGGGGTTATGGAACCCACGTAAGTTATTTTTCTCAGGACCATCATGATTTATTGAACAAGCACGCTAGCGTTTTAGCTTGGTTAGATCACTATGCCGCGGGTAGCAATGAACAATTTATCCGTAAAATCTTAGCTCAAGTATTATTTAATAAAGAGGATGTCCATAAAGATATTTTAGGCCTTAAGCGGCGGCGAAGCAGAACGTCTCTTATTAGCAAAAATGGTTATAGAATCCGCGAATGTCTCTTAATTCTCGATGAGCCGACTAATCATTTAGATATAGAAGCCACTGCAGCGCTCGCAACAGCCTTACATCATTATCCAGGCACCTTAATCGTTGTAAGTCATGATCGACATTTTACTAGCAAAATTGCTAATCGTATCTTATTTATTTCTCACCAAAAAAACTGCAGGAAGTGAAGCATTTAGATGAGATTAATCTAGGCTAAAGCGAAAAAATATCACTTTCGCGTAAACTCAGAATATTCCTTATTATAAGGGTTTAATTGTACTCCAATTCCGACAGGCAGGACATAACCAATCAAGCATTTTGCTATTAAAGCCACAGCTTAAACAACGATAAATGGGTTTATTTTCCATTAATTTTTTAATCAGAACTTTTAAATTGATTAAATTATTCTTATCCGCCAATGAATAATTTTCTTGTGCCAAATGTAAATCAACTAATTGATATAAACCCGATAGTGAAGACCTTATTTGCAATTGCTGAGTCAGAAATTGCAATGCCCTTTAATGATCCTCTTCTTGAATCAGTTTAACAATCGCTAACGACAACGGAGTTTGTGCATACTCAGCCAATGTTTCATGTAAATAACTCAAAAATCCCATTGATCCCGAATAGTGCTGTAAATAGCATTGGTTAAGCGGCTCTAAGGTTTCAGTAATATAATCAGGATCTTGCTTTTTAATGGCTTGATAGATAACAATCGCTTCTTCCCATTTTTCAGCGGTAATCGCCAACTTTCCCTTAATCAGATTAGCACGAACACACTGCGCATCATATTTTAAAGCAAGGTTTAAAAGTTTGATCACTTCTCTCTCGCTACCTTGTTTATTTAATAAATTCTGTGCTAATTCACAATGATAATGAGCGATATTTTTGAAAATCCTGTTATCCCATTTGGAAATTTTTTTCGCTTGATTAATGGCAATTTCCCAGCGTTTTTGTTGTTGGTAGATTTCTAATAGATAACGGACAGCGATACGGGCATACTCGCTATCATCATGGTTGATGACTTCAAAAAATAAACGCTCCGCCCTATCTAACAAACCTGCACAATAATAATCTCTTCCTAATGCTAATAAAGCTTGTAATTTTTGGGCGTGAGCGAGATTAGGCCGCGCAATTAAATTTTGGTGGAGTCGAATAGCTCGATCGATTTCACCGCGCCGACGAAATAACACACCTAAAGCTGAATGGGTTTCTACTGTTCTATGTCAACCTCAAGTATTTTAATAAAGGTATCAACGGCTTTATCGGATCGTTCATTAAGCAAATAATTTAAACCGCGTAAATACCCACGATTACATTCATGTTTCTTGTGCGAACTAGAATTTGAAAATTGAAAATAAGCAATGTACCAACCCGACGCGGCAGCAATAGGAAGCAATAAAAATAATAACTCCAGCATAGTCACGCTCATTTAGCGGTCGTTGCTGCGCGATGGCTCGCGCTGTAATCTAAGAAATACAACACCTTAATGCTGATCCTTAAACGGTAAAGCTCTCAAGTTGCTTAATTCTTTTTCGACTAAAATCAAACGATGGCGTAGACGCCGATTAACATACTTTAGTTTTATATAAGCAATTAAAGCGGTTAATAAACCTAATAAGCCACCTAAAACAAAACTGAGTATGGCTAATAAAGAAAGCGGTAAGCGTTCAGTTCCCCAATAATAATTCACAGTGACCAGATCGGCATTGAGACCCGCAAAAATAAGCCCCAATATAAACAAAACGATCAGGAATACATATGTAATGCACCGCATAGACTTACCTACTCAATGGGAACGTGTACTCAATTAATCTGGACAAACACAAAAAATCTCTTTGGCGGTATCATTTGTTGCCAATGTTATCGGCGGTATTAATAAATTCCGTTCTTTGAAATATTGACGCCGTGCTCTATCAACACGCATCTTTCGTTTAGTCCAGTTGATTTTACAACAGTAAGTTAAGGTTCCAATGTTACCATCAGAACCTTAACTTTCTGCAAAATCATCCTTTTTTATGCCTATGCTGTTCTTAAGGGATAAGAAAACAGCTGTTACTTACTAGTCACGCTTTTTCTTATGCTGGAAGGAGAGAAAGTGAAATATGACGATTTTTTCGGTCAAGATTTAAAATTCTTGCTTCTATTTCTTGTCCCACTTCGTAATTTTTTCCTTCTTCAGCATACTCAGATAGCTTAAGCTGAGCTTCGATATTATTACCTAAATCAACCTTCATTCCCTCATCGTTGATTTCGATTATTTTCCCTTTAACTATTTGATCTTTACTATATTTATTAAAAGGATGGGATGATTTGGTCTCTAATTGCTTGATGCCCAGCGAAATACGTTCACGTTCAGGATCAATCGATAAGATGATTGTTTCCAATTCATCACCTTTTTTGTACTTACGTACGGCTTCTTCGCCGGATAAATTCCATGCGATATCCGATAAATGGACTAAACCGTCAATGTTACCCGGTAACCCAATGAAGAGGCCGAAATCAGTAATCGATTTGATCTTACCACTAATCCGTTCGCCTTTCGCATGTGTATTAGCAAAGTCTTTCCAAGGATTAGACTTGCATTGTTTAATACCTAAAGAAATACGACGTCGATCTGAATCAACATCTAATACGACCACTTCGATTTCCATGCCAGCTTGAACGATTTTATTCGGATTAATATTTTTATTGGTCCAATCCATTTCTGAAACGTGGACTAAACCTTCAACACCTTCTTCGATTTCTACAAAACAACCATAATCAGTAACATTGGTGACTTTACCTTTTAAGCGGGTTCCTGCAGGATAACGTTTAACTAAATCTTCCCAAGGATCGCCGACTAATTGTTTCAGTCCTAAAGAGACTCGGCCTCGATCTCTTTCGATCTTCAGCACGACCACTTCAATTTCATCGCCGATGGTTAAGACTTCGCTAGGTTGTTTGACGCGTTTCCAGGAAATATCGGTGACGTGTAATAAACCATCAATGCCACCTAAATCAATAAACGCACCGTAATCGGCTAAATTTTTCACGATACCTTTAGTAACTTGACCTTCTTCTAATTCCGTTAATAACTGTTCGCGTCCGGCTTGACCTTCAGATTCCAGTACTGCACGTCGCGATAAAACAATATTATTACGTTTTGGATCGAGTTTAATAACCTTAAATTCCAGATCTTTACCTTCAATAATGCTAGAATCACGTACTGGACGGACATCCACTAAGGAACCGGGTAAGAAAGCCCGCAGATTGCCAATTTCTACTGTAAAACCACCTTTTACTTTTCCTGTGACCTTTCCTGTCACCACAGTATCGGCATCGTGTGCACGCTGTAAGGCCGTCCACATTTCTGCACGCTTGGCTTTTTCACGCGATAAACGGGTTTCGCCAAAACCATCTTCTAAGGATTCGATACAGACATCGACTTGATCGCCAACGGCAATTTCTAATTCACCTGCTTCATTGTAAAATTGCTCAATAGGAATCAAGCCTTCTGATTTTAAATCCGCATTAACAACGATTCGGTCTTTTTCGATACGGACAACGGTTCCAGGGATAATCATCCCAGGGTAAAAGATATGTTCAGAGAAATTCTCTTCCAGTAACTGTGCAAAACTCTCACTCATATAATTATATCACTTGTTCTTTTTTAGAGAACTATGGTTAAGGCGCAAATTGCGCGGTTAATTTTAATGGGCATCGTCCATCCTTTAAAAAAAACGACCCCCGCATTAGGCAAAATCTTCGGAAAGTAGCCTAATATCCCCTTGTTTAATCTGAAGACAACTTACTTTTAATAAGCTGCAGTACCTCCTGAATACTTAAGTGCGTTGTATCAATAATAATAGCCCCTGTAGGCACTATGAGGGGCGCTACTGGGCGCTGTCTATCTTGATGATCACGCCGCTCAAGCTCTGCTCGCACAGCACTACTAAGGCTAACATGCTTCCCCTTCGCCTTCAACTGTAAATAACGCCGTTTGGCTCGCTCTTCGAGGCTGGCATCGAGGAAGATTTTAAGCTTAGCATTTGGAAAAACGACACTACCCATATCTCGGCCGTCGGCCACCAAACCAGGAGCGCGACGGAATGAGCGTTGGTAGGCCAATAAAGACTGCCGAACCTTAGGATAAGTCCCCAATTTTGAAGCCAATTGGCCTATTTCTTCGGTCCGAATGCTTTCAGTAATATCTTGCTGCTGCCAAAAAACTCTAAATCGCTTGGCGATACTTTGAACGATGATATTCTGCTCTAGATCCGCCATTATCGGTAGTAATGACTCTTCTTCAAAAGGGATTTTCGCCTCTGCTGCAACCCAAGCGGCAATCCGGTAAATAGCGCCGCTATCAAGAAAATGCCACGTCAGATCCTGGGCTAATAAGTAACTAATCGTCCCTTTACCAGAGCCACTTGGCCCATCTATGCTAATGACCGGAATAATGGAAGAGGATTTTTTTTTGGTGTTTAACAACATGCTAAATAAGCCTTCCAAGCAGATTTTCGGTAATGTTGTGCACTCGTCGCCGGATCCTTGGCTTGATAAATACCTCGACCAACAATAATGATATCGGTACCATTTTGCATAATTGCTTGCTCTGGAGAAATGTATTGCTGACCCAGCCCATCGGTCGTAGGCGACTCAGATTGCACACCGGGTGTCAGATGGATTAAACCTGGATTTTCAGTGAGTTGATGTTGGGATATAAACCCCATCACAAACTCCGGGTAAGCTGTCGCCATCGCGACACTCGCTTGCGTGTAGGCGGCCTTAGCGAGAGAACCTTTCGAGCTCATTTCGGCCAGCAATAATAAACCGCGTTTTTTAGCCAAACCGACTTCTTGTAAACTTTCAATAATACCAGGACCGGGAACGGTATGAGCATTCACTATATCTGCCCAATCTGCAATATGATAAAGACCACCGGCATATTGTTGCTTAACGGTATGGCCTATGTCTGCAAATTTGCGATCTTCAAAGATTAAAAAGCGATGCTTCTCAGCTAAACAATTAAGTTGCTTAATAAAATCAACCGTGAAATCAGACAAGATATCAACATGCGTTTTTAACAGACAAATTTCTTCTCCTACACTCTCCGCCAAATTCAGTAATTCAGCGACATGACTCACATCGGCGGATAAACACAGATTAGTTTGTTTATCCGCTATTAATTGACACAAACGTTGCGCACTGGCGTTTAAGCAAAGCGTCACCCGTTCGGCAAAATTTAATTTTTTAATCTTTTTTGACATTTATTCACTGAGTAAGGGATCAAATGGAACTACTTGCGTCGTCAGATGCATCTCGGTATTGAGTTGTTCAGCTATTTGTTTCATTTGCTCTGGTTTAATTTCTGGACCTACAAAAACTCGCGTTAATCGACCTAGCAAACTGTTATATTGACGACTATAGGCATTAAAACCTTTATGTCGTAAGGTTTTTACTAAATTTTCCGCCTGCACGGGATCTTTAATATCCGGTAACTCAAGCACCCAAGCCTTTGCCGGTGTTAAGGGATAACTCAGCAAATTTTTCATACTCGGTTTATCTGAAGTCATTGGTAATAATGCGGCACTCGGTGGAGCGGGTGGACTGGGGATAGTAAACGAGAATAGATTATCGGCCGCATATTCCTTCATCCATAAAGGCACAAAAATAACGAGTAAAGCAACAATTACTAAAATGGTAATAAAACTAGCACGTTTAAAGGGAAAATCCACAAGCACGCTCAACAAATTTATTGCTGGAATTATACCTACTTATCGGAGATTTGCGAAATAAAAAATTTATTTTTTTGTGTATGCGCCATCTAAAAAATTGGCCTACGGAGTTAATCCGATACCGTTAGCGGTTCAGCAACCTGTTTTCTCGGGGTGCAATCGTCATAATGCTCACCGATTTATTTTTGGAAAAAACAATGAGCTTGCTATGAAATTGTGCTAGATCCGCTCTATGGACAATACTAATCAAGCAAGTATACGGTAAAAGTAAACGTAAAGTTTGGTACGCATGCATTTGCGCAACATCATTTAAAGCAGAAGTCGCTTCATCAAGAAATAAGATGTCTGGCTTATTTAAAACTGCTCTAATCAATGCCATTAACTGCTGTTCACCCGGCGAACAGATCTGCTGCCAAGGTTTAATCGCATTGAGTTCGGATTGAAATTTTGCTAAACCAAAAACATTAAGTAATTGCTTTAATTCTTCATCGGATAATGAATTTTAAGTGGGATATAACAAACTCTCCTTTAATGTTCCCAAAGAGAAAAATGTTTTTTGTGAAAAAAAAAAGGAATGCTTATCCTTTGGAAAAGCAATCGATCCTTCAGCAAAGGGCCAAATGCCGGCTAAGGTACGAAGTAAAGAACTTTTACCCCTACCTGAACTGCCTTTTATTAAGTAATTTTCGGTTAAACCTAAAGACAAATTCAACGGACCCACTAACAATTTTCCATTGGTAAAAATAAATTGACCTGATTGAGTGTAATCTGATCCTGAAGATTATCTTTTTGAATCTGCAATTTACTCGGTAATGCTGTAGAGGCTTGTTTAATGGCGGTGTTCATCCCAGTTAAATGGACAATAATCGAATTCCAATCCGTTAACGAAGTATATACTTGCATCAAGGTCATAAATGAACCCACTACACTACCGAATCCCACACTAATTTGGGTTAATCCACCAAATTGGATCTTTTTACTTAAAAACAGTGGAATAGCAATCAATGTTGCAACTGGAATACTGGCAAAATTAAAACCATTGGATATAAACGTTAAACGTTTTCTTAATTGAATGATATGGATAAAATTATAATAAATCTTCTTAAATAAATTATTAAATTGATTGGATTCGGCTGACTCTCCCTGTTGTAAAGCAATCTCGTCGCTGGATTCACGAAATTTTATTAATGCAAAACGGAAATTGGTATTATAACGTTGCTGATGGTAATTGTAGTTAATTAATTTTTTACCGATGCGATGGGTTAGCCATATTCCTAGACCACCGAATAAACAAGCCGCCCAAAATAAATACCCCGCTATTGGGATAAGAAGATGCCCTAGCGGAATGGTAAGACTGCCCATCTGCCAAAGTACGATGCCAAATGAAACAAAAAGCGTTAACGATTGCAAAATTTGAAAGGTTAATTCTAAGGTCACTTGAGTGTGTGTTATCACATTGGTTGACAAGGTAACACTAACTTGAAATTTTATGTTTTAAAACTTCATAAGGTGTTTTTCCATTTAAACCAGAGTGAGGTCT
>CAYQIE010000035.1:0-10249 GCA_964417505.1 Rickettsiella sp.
CATTGCTACCCGATATTGTAAACGGGGAAAGTATTTTTTGGAGGCCGTTAAATTCGCTTCTTCCATTATATTGATGACTTAATTGACGACACTCCCTAAATTAAATTTATTAAGAATACATAGACAAGGAGGGTTGAATGAATTTTTCAAGAGTTATTGCAGGCTTAATCTCAATACTTTGTTTATCCTCAAATATCCTTTATGGGACTTCAACTTCTTATTCAAGAACAGATTGTCAACATTTGCATCGTTTATATTTAGATCTAGCGTAGGTAAAGCTTACAATTATGGAAGTACTCATGGTTTTTTTAATTGGTTCAAATGGGAATGTATTAGGAAATTTTCAAAAAGGAAATTCTTATAGCACACCGTTTTTCTTTGTGGGAATAGGTTATCGATGGGCACAGGTTAGCAATCCATGGTTTCCTAGTGTAAATATGGGACTGCAACACCGTTATACTTCACCAATTAATGTGTTTGGAGTATCACTGACTCCTAGTGTAAATCCAACACCCACCAGTTATAACTATCGATTACAGCAGGAAAGTTGGTTGCTTATGAGCAAAGCAGATATTTATAAATGGAAAAGATTGATGCCTTATATTGCTTTAGGTTTAGGTGCTTCTTTTAATAGAATTTCCCAACTTTTTATAAATTCTGCAATGTTTGGAAATCAGCTTGGAGGCTCTACTAATCTCACCAGCGACTTTAGTTACAACGTTGGGGCAGGAATAGATTATCAAGTCAAGGATGATTTTTGGTTAACATTAGGTTATTTCTATGACAATTTTGGAAAAAATAAGGTAGGTACTGTCTATACAAACAATACTGTTACACCTGTGGGTACATTAGAAAATGTTAACTTACATTAAAATAGCGCTTTTATAAGTGCACGCTATTTATTTTGGTGATTAAGGACATGATAAGGATTATTGAGCTAGTCGTGTGACGACGAGTATTGACCAGCATCAATTTGTGCAGTTGTTAACCGCAGGCCAGAATTGTTAACTCAGCAGCAAAACTGTAGGATGAATTTCTTCAAAGAAAAAGTGAATTTATACTCTATTCAGCATAAAACTTAATGTCTAATTTTAAATTTAATTAGTTATCCTGAGTATTTTTTGGGTATCTCGTCACAGAGAGGAAAATGGTTTTTTTACCACTAAAACATTGGTTTCTTCTAAAGTTTCCTGATTTTTTTTGATGGTTTTGACCAAAAGTTCAAATTTTTTGGAAATAATTTAGAGAGTTTAGGTTTTGATTGGGAATTAGATTGAATGAGTGTGTTCTCATCAGCCTGCCAAGCTTCCCATTTAATCGTGCCATCTGGATTATATTTAGTTATATTAGCAAATATGGGTTCACCTTCTTTTAAGGGGTGTAAAGCTAATGTGGGTTTTTCATTTACCTTTTTTATTTTTTTCGAAATAAAAGGATTCGACATTGAATAGGTAGTTGACTTTTTATGAGATAAATTTGTTTTTATAGAAAATGCTTCGTCTTCTTTTTACAATGTAGAAGCACCTAATGATTTAACCTCATAGGAAAATCTATTGGTGGTTGTCCTGTTCTTTGAAAAAAATCAACATACAAAGAATTATCTATCACATATTCATAATTAGCTTGATTGAAGTCTTGGCTAGGGTAAAGAGCTTTTTCGCTTAAGTTGGACTGAGGGCTTATATTATCGGGTAAGGAATACTCTGTTGCGAGATTTCTCGGAACAATATTGGCATATTCTGGCTCCGGTAAGACTAAACTAAGCTTAGCAAAGTCTTCATTAATAGTGGGTAATATTGCAAGCAGTTTAGTTCTTGGTGTTTTAATTTTTTTTGTGAGTGAACCTAGTTAAAGTATTTACAACTTTGATGGGTTTTTGCGTTGTAAATTCAATATTCTCATATTCAGTGCTTGATAAAATACGCATTTGTCGAGGTGTCGACTGTGGCGGTTTAAGCGGCTTTTTTAGTGTAAACGAAGATGTGTTCTTCAATAGTATAGGGTTTATAGCCTTTTTGGGGAATTGCCCCCATATTTTCATATTCTGGTTCTTCGGTGTTTTTTTCCTTTATAGCGTCAAAGTCCGTTTCAAATTTACTTTTAATTTCATTAAATTTTTTCATAATAAATTTTTCCTTATTTTATTTAACCATAGTAAATTAATTATAATAATTTTTTATTAAATATAAAAATTGATAGGAATAAATCGGTAGATTGCTAATATTTTTCCACATGTGAAAATTTCTATAAATTTCATGGCAAGATCTTATGTTTTATAAGCGACTACAAATAAACTACTCGTTACTTTGGTTAAAGCTATGATGCCTTAAAAACTCCCTTTTTATATTTATTGACGCGAGCCTAATTCTTAATGAAGCGATTAAAAGCTAAATTAATGAAAATAAAGATTATCAATGGTGGAGGTCATTACAATTGACACACAAAGGGATATAATAGCATGCTTCAATCCACAAAAGTTCCGCAGTATTTTAGTTATTAATTTAACTAATATTCAAAAAAATCTATGAGCTAAGGAAGTATCAAAATAAATAACTATCAAGTATTCATGATGCAACAAATTTTGTACATATTATCTCAGCTTAGTACAATCCTTAAACATCTATTTAATTAATATAACAAGTGTGATAAGGAAGAAATATAATATGGGTTTTGGTGTTCAAGAGTGGACTTTAGTTTCCGGTGTTTATTTGCCTATCTTAATTTTTGTATCAGATTGCTGTAGAAGAACAAAAGAAAAAAAGAAAGAAAAATTCAGCAAATTCATGAACATTTAAACAAAACTAAGCTTCTTCTATATAACATAGTTAATATCGAGAAATTTAATACAAATGATTATAGACAAGAAGTAATTAAAGACATTGATGCTAAGTTTTCAGCTAGAGACATTCCAACCGTGAAAAATCTTTTAAATAATAAAGAAAATATATCAAAAATAGAAAAAACACCGTCTTATATAAAAGATCAATGTTGCGAACTAATTCGAACAAAAACGAAAACGATTCTAAATGACCATAACAAAAATATATCTTTAAATAAAGATTTAGAAAAATATATCAAACATTTAACTTTAGTAATTTTCAGATACATTGATGCCTATAAAAAAAATAATAATGAATTATTAGAAATTATTAAAAAAGAAGAACAAGAGAGTAAAACATTACTTTGTTATGAAATTGCATACAAAAAATGTGCAGCATCACTAAATGATGCTGATAAAACAAAAATTATTTATGATTATAGAAATACCAACCCTCGGTGCTTTAAGTCTGATGATGATATAATCTTTGATAATAATACTAGCATGCGCTTAGATTTAGATAGATTTCAAAATAAATGAATTATAGAAACCCCTATTTTTATTAAATATTTAGCCTTATAAGGCGTAAGCCGCTTACCTTTTGGACAGCTTCAGGGAAATGCCTTCAGCTAGGAGGTTTTTGGCTACGGCTTTAGCTTTACGATGCTCACCAAACTTTTGCCTTTTGCTAAAAGATTTTAGCTCTAACTAAAGTTTTTTCATGATGCCCCTCTTCTCGGCCTTGTTGTAAGCCTTCTTGTTTTATTGTGCTAAAGTCATAATATTCTCTCTAATCGCTGGTTATTCTGAAGGCTTTTATTTTTATATTAATATATTTTTTGCTGTCATTTTCTCACCACCTAATACAATAGCCAATGCTTGATAAATTTTATTCATTAACGAATCAATTTAACTAAAGGACCGTCTAATAAACGTTTATTACCAATAGCGCGTAATTGATCAATTAAAAGGGCTGAATCTTTAAGTAGTTTTCCTTGAGCAGGAATTTTTATGTGTAAAAGCTCAGTATCTTCTTTTAATAACTGCGTAGTTAAGAGGTATGATTAAAGTGGAGAGATGTTTTACGTTTAACAATATTTGATTTTGAACGATTAACACTGGTTTAGTTTTACCAGGCTCTGTACCCCTAGTTGGGTTAAGATTTGCTAACCATATATCAACTCTTTTAAGCTTCTGGGTTATTCATGTTTTATCCGGCTAAATTCATCATTGACTAATTGGCTTTCTTTTCTAACTAGCAAACTTACTTTTTTGAGTTTTTGATTATATTCTCGCTGAAAAACCTCTTCGTTCATATGTTCAATAGCTATTCGAACGTATTTAGATTCAGACATATTTAAAATTTTTGCTCTTTTTTTGTTTATTAATTGATTATTTAAACGAATCGAAAATAATGACATACATTTATTTCCCCCTTATATCTTTAAAACTACTTTAGTTTAAATTTACCATCTGCATAGCCTCGCATTAATTCATAAAAGGACTGTTTCATTGTATATCAAAGATTCCTTACATGCATTTCTGAAATTAGTAAGTTTTATGGTTATTATGCGCCAAAGAAAAATTTTAATTTTAGTATGGAGATGGTTGATATCGAAGAGTCTGAGTTGTAGGAATTGATTTTAAAACACGAGAGAGGCTATTGAGGTTTAGATTATTTGATTTTCATCTATTTAAGAGAGGTTATCTAATATTCAAGCGAGCTATGCTAAAGACCTATTTTTTTCTCCAAGTTTCGACACATATTCGACACATTAAAAAATGACCCAGAGAATATTTGCTATGAACCCTTGATTTAACTGGTGCCAACGAGACGAATCGAACGTCCGACCTACTGATTACGAATCAGTTGCTCTACCGACTGAGCTACGTTGGCATTTTTCTATAAAGAGCCGAATTGTAGTCAATTTGAGCTTTGTTAGCAATTTGATTTTTAAGCTATTCTGTCAAATGTGCAATTTTTACCAATTATAAGTACGATATGTCTTTTTTGCAAAAGTTGAAAATTAAATATCCATTAGACTAATAGAAGATATTAATACACAAGGCTATAATTCTGATAATGCTTTAGACAGTTTTCTGTAAAATCATTGTTTGGTTAGAAAGCAAAAAAATTGATTAAATTTTCCAAAGAGTTAGTACTTCAATAAATATAATAAAAAACCGTAATGGTTAAAATTTTTAAAATTACGGTTTTGCAGTTTTAGCTATCTGAAATTTTAATGTAAAGATTTATTTTCTAAAATCTAAAAAAACTTATATTTTACTAAACTTTAGAATAGTTTTAGATAAAAGATCCATTGTTGCTTTTTCTTTCTTTAAAAAATTCTAACATCATAGGTTTAAAATCTTCTAATGTCATATTATTATAGTTTGGATCAAAAGCCTTATCATCATGTTTATCGACAAATTCAAGTGAATCGTTATAATAAGGATTTGTCTTATATTTATCTCGAGCATTTTTATCTAAACCTAGTTTATCCCAGTAATAAGAACCTTGAAAGGTACTATAATTTTTTAAAATAAAATAATTTTTATCAGAAATATAATTTTTTAATAATTCAGCAATTATTTCATCATGATGATAGGGATAAAAAATTTCACCGATATCATGTAACAGACACAATACAACATATTCATTATCTCTTTTATCTAGATAGGCGCGCGTAGCTGTTTGTAGCGAAGCTTATACCGATTAATAGGAAAACCTTCTTTACAGTGTTTTAATTATAACAAGAATTTGTATACATATCCGTTCTCAGAAGATAATTTGGTTCTAAATAATTGTTAAATTCTTTAACAAAGTGTTTGACATCTTCAACAGTAGATTCTGCCATGGCACGGAAATGACTAACATATGGCGGTTCAATTTTACATGATGACCTCAATTTTATAATTATTTAACATAGCTCAATAAACGTTTTCTTACTATATTTTGATTTTATACTCCAGAAGGAAGTAAATAAAATTAATTAAATTTATACTTCAGTATAAAATAAAATTATACTAGGCGAATTGGCGATACTTAAATTTTTTGGAAGCATTGAAGATGTTCATTCATTTAAATTAGAAATCTTTAAAGCCTATTTATAACTTAAATGGCAATCTATATAGACAGATTTTAAGAAATTAATTTTAATGAACAAGTTGTTAAAAAAAAGTAAGGTATAGTTGCTGGCTATCTCCTAAGCTAAAATTTAATAAACTTATTTATAATTTAAGGATATATAAAATCAATTTATTTATAAGAGGATTCGATGGAACTACGTCGCATCAACTTAAATTTACTAAAAACATTATATGTATTGTTTCAAACTCGGAGCGTTTCAAGGACTAGCCACGAATTATTTGTTAGTCAGTTGGCTGTCAGCATTGCTCTTAAACAATTAAGAGTACTTTTTAAGGACGAGCTGTTAAAAAAGGAAGCGGCAGCATTTTAATGCTAACACCCAAAGCTCAATTAATTAAACTAGAACTTGAAAAAATTTTAAAACAAACCCTCAGTTTAATGGATATTAATACAAATCCAATAAACCTATCACAAACTAATAAGATTTTTCGATTGGGATTACAGAGTCACATAAGTATTGGTCTTTTATCTAAGCTTAATTTTCTTTTAACGAAGTTTGCGCCAAATCTAAAGATTCAACATACACAAATTTCAAACTTATTGGATTTAACGCCTAAGGAACTTAATAAATTTGATTTTATTATTGGTGTATTTAAGAAAGTTCCAGATTATCTTTGTAGTGAACTTTATTCAAAAGATAAGTTAATTTGTTTATCAGGTATAAATAAATTAACTTATCATAAAAAAATTACCGTCAAAGATATTAATACCAACGAGCATGTTTTAGTTTCATATTATAATGATTATAATCGATCACTAACAGAGGGAGGCATTAAAATTAAATGGTATAGAAAGAAAACACAGATTAGTAGTAAGCGATGCATTTTTAGCTGCAAAAATTGCCGCTTCAGAATCATTATTACTTATTTTGATTGAAAGAGGGACGGATCTTTTCACAACTTTTTTCCTTTGAAAAGTTTTCAACTGCCTTTTAAATCTCAAGAGTTAGAAATGTCTCTTTAATATAAAGAATTTGATATACATAATCCTATCATCCAATGATTTAAAAAATATCTGTTAAATTCAACCTAATCTCAAAGTTAACATTAATAGATTTATATGTATTAAATAATTTTATAAACAATATCAAAAAACTTAATGAAGCATTCAGTATCTCTAAAATTCTAAAAGCTAAAATACATTATATAACGAACATGGGATTAATCAGTAACATAAAAAAAGTATTTTATTATAATTAAATAAATAAATTATATTGAGATTTAAATATGATTAATCTAAAATATTTATCGCTAATACTAAATACTGATTATAAAAATTGGCCTGAATTGTATCAGAATATCGGTCAAATTTTAGAAGAATCATTAGAAGAGTTTATGGCTAGTAAGGGAATTTTTCTGAATGAAAAAATAAAATTTTTTGGTTTTTAGAAATTATTTTAGTTGTTTTAATAATCAACTTTCCAAGGTTCAAGCCTAAAAGTTATATAATATTATGATAAGAAGGTTACAACAAGATCGTTGTTTGTTTAATTTATACGATACTGATCTCAGTATTTTAGAAAATATGTTAATTATGTTGGAAAGAATATTTTATTTACATTCAGAATTAAAAAGTAACGCCTCTATATAAATCCTTTAATTAAAGTGGCAACCTTAAAAAAGGATCTAAATACTACTAAAAATGCGGGAGCATTTATTGTTGCACTTTTAGGTTGCTTTAAAGTATGTTTATTCAACAATAAAATTAATAAATCTTTTGAACTAATTCACTTGACTCAAGCTTTGCAAGAATTTTTTATTGAATAACTTGTTTGGAACAAAAAAGATCCAGTAGCAACATTGATACATGGATTATTATTTTTAAAAGAATCACGTTCATATATAAGAATAATTCGGAAATTCGATCTATTATTGATAACTATGCAGTTAAGTTTTGTGATATGGCTATTCATGATATTCTAAAATCATTTCCTTATTATTCGATTAATTTAATTCAGGAAGATATTGGTACCGCTTATGTTAAATATTTATAACCAGAATATTGGGATTGTTTTAATGGGCTTTACAAAGTTCTTTGTTCTAAAGATATTTTGCCTCAGGTTAAGTTGCATAAGCTTACGGGAAATGGCAGTTTATAAGATACCTATATAAAAATTAATCATACTGAGCTTTCTTCCTAAGAAAATTATAATCTGGAAAATTTAATCAATGAAGTTTATGCAGAATTAAAAAAATTTTTGAATTTTAACAAAATAAAAAGTTTACAGCAGGACGAAATACGTATCCAGTTAAATTTGTTTAAAGATCAAAAACAGTTTGAACGTTATGGCTATCTCGTATGGAATGTAGATAGTAGCGGAGGAGGTATTTGTATGCCCAGTATAAATAATCAGCCTACGACTGCTTTTGTCTATTAAACAGATCAAGGATTTCTAAATCTGAAACATGAATTAACTCACGCATTTATGAATAATATTTTAGGTTGTTTTTATACAGAATGTCTTGCAGAAGTGTTTACGGAAGGTCTAGCCGATTTTTTTGATAAAGGACCTTCTAATATTAATAAGTTAATGCAAATGCAGCGCTTACTTCTTAGGGAACCTCTTAAAACCTTGCCAGAAATTGTCACAATGAACAAAGGAGGTTCAGTTGTATATTTATATGGTTATTTTTTGATAGCCTATTTAATTGAAGAAAAACTAACTATATTTTCTGAAATATTGATAGAAGTTCAAAATAAAAAACAGAGCCAAGTAACTAAACTAGTTGCACAGTTTGGATTAGAGCAAAAAGATGATTTTCATGCATGGATGCAGAGCGAATTATCATAATAGATCATTCTTTTATTTAAAGCGATACGTGAGCAAGATAGAGGAAGCGTAAATTTATTATTAGCGGGTATGAATAGGCAACGAGTAAATATTCAAGAAGATACAACTAATGACACCGTTTTACATATTGCTATAGAAATATGGATGCAGCAAAAAGATACGACTAGCAAAACGAATGCTTTAAGTATTATTTGGTCCCTTTTGCTAAAGGGAGCTGAATTAAAAAATATACGGAATGTTGAAGGAAAATTTCCATTTGATTTAATTGAAGACACAGCCGATTGAGATCTTATCGAAAGTTATGCAAGAGATGCTAAACGTTATATTGATTTAGAGTATAATACTTATACAGAAAGAAGAGCAGAAGAAAGTACTATTTACTAAGGGGCCAATTATTATGGAAGATGAAAAAATTATTATAAAGATATCCCTCCTCCACCCATTACCTCTTTAATATTTGAAGGTGGCGGTGTTAAAGGAATCGCTTATGCAGGTGCTTACAAAGCACTTAAAGAAAAGCCCGGATTACTTGATTGGGTAGTAGGGAGTTCTGCAGGTGCGATGACGGCTTTACTTGTGGCTTTAAATTTTACCCCTGATGAAATAGAGTTTGAATTATCTTCAGTAAACTTTTCTGAATTTGCTGAATCTTTACCCGATGGAAGATTAGAAACGATTAATTATATTTTCAAAAATACTAATAAAATTTCTAAGAATATTAATCACGGGATTAATGATGGAAAAAGACTTTATAATTGGGTACAAAGCATTGTTGAAAAAAAATTAGGTAGCAAAGAAGCAACCTTTTTAGATTTGAAAAAGAAAAACACTATCGATGTTTCTAAAAATTATGGCAATTTATCTAAACCTGAATTTGAGTTTAAAAATTTATTTGTTATTGTGAACAATGCGCTTAAAAATAAAACTGAAATATTTTCCTGGGAAACGACACCTAATTTGAAAATTGCTAATGCAGTGTTAGCCAGTATGTCAATACCTGGCCATTTCTATGTTCGTTATATTGATCGTAAAAAAACAAATATTGATTGGAATCCTACTCGAGAAAAAATAATAGCACGTGAAATTATACCTTTTAAATAATTATCCAATCAACATATTTCGAGATTATAAATATTGGCCACCTGAATATTATGAATTGGTCAAATCACATAATTATAATCCCAGCTCTTTAGGCATATGTGTTGATTCTAAAGAAGAAGTTTTAGATCTCATCGATATGAGACATCATGAAACTATTATGGATATGGATCAACAAGAAGAGATAGATTTAAGTCCGAAACGGGATGTTTTCAATCAGTGATTGGCTTATTAGTCCGACTCAAGTAATAGGTATGGCCAATAAATTTATATCTTTATTAACCTCAGATTATGGAAGTCATCAGCTAGGTTGACAAATCTGTTAAACCTTTAAGTCATTCTAGGAGATCTTACATGAATAATAAAGCAAAGAGTAATATATCCCGTAAAC
>CAYQIE010000036.1:0-1176 GCA_964417505.1 Rickettsiella sp.
TTTTGTATACTTAAATTCGGATACCTTCTTTCCTTTTTAGCCTTTTCTCTTCCCCCTCTAGTTTAAATCCTTATATAGCAGAGCGAAACTTTTGTAATATTGCAATGTATTGGATGCGTTAGCTGAATGAGGGTAGTGGAATAAAAAGTAACTTGGCTTTGCAGCGATGAGTCCCAAAGATTCAGAAAACCTTTCTCTATCATCAAAGTACAACTGTCGTTTCCTTTCTAGGAAAGTCTGAATCTAAAAATGGCAGGTTTGCCTTCAGGCCTTATAAAACCGTTGTTATCACAGAATAGCGGATATCCTATTTAGGATAAACCTGAAAAAGATCCTTAAGTTTTACAATATAATAATTATCAGATTGGATTTCTAATTTCTTAGTTTCAGCCATAACTGTCAGTTTTTGTGTTTGATACCAAGGATCAACAAAAATTTTAGTTAACTGCAGAAGATAGCGATAGGAAATCTTATGCGGAGAAATGAATGTAAAAAGAGGAGGAGCTTGTTTTAACTCACACATTCTAGCATCAATTATGCAAGCGGTTTTTCGTAGTGTATTGAAATCACGTTGTGTGAGTAAACCAAAACTAAAATTGAAGGCGTCAAAGCTGAAACTATTTTCATCTAAACCTAATAAAGCTTGATAATAATCTTCTGCTAATTTTGCTGGATAGGCTTGCTTAGTTAGGCTTTGGATAACGGTATTTTTGGAAGGAATGCTTCCTCCTCCGATGACAACACGGATTAAACTGAGTGAATAATGCATAGGACTCCAGGTATCATAATATTCTAAAAAATTCTCCGAACGCAATTTGTGGTTACTATTAAGATAATGAATAAGATCCAGTGATTCAGCTTGCAATTGCTCATGCTCTATTCCGATGGTATGTAACAGTTTGTGAATGATGGAATCTACATTATGCGTTTTCAATCGCCTCTCCATCTTCCACCAATAAAGCAGGACATATAACCCCATTTATTTCCATTAATATCCACTCGAGCGCCCAATCGAGCGTTGTATCCATAACCATCAACTATAATATGGCTAGTTTTTTCATGCGATGCAGGTGTATCCACCAAGAGTTTCGCTCTGCTATATAAGGATTTAAACTAGAGGGGGAAGAGAAAAGGCTAAAAAGGAAAGAAGGTATCCGAATTTAAGTATACAAAAGA
>CAYQIE010000037.1:0-22535 GCA_964417505.1 Rickettsiella sp.
TATTAACAGGATTATTGGCTTATTATTAAATCTTCTATCACTAGAAATTTAAAGCCCATTTTGTAGCATTAATTATAAATATTCGAGAAACTTTTGTATTAAGACAAGGTATTATATTCAAAGTAGATAGTTTGTGCCCGATTTTTTGGCTCAGCAAATGCAGTGATCGAAAGGATACTAATTATTATGCTTAGAGCTATTAAATAGCCTTTATTTATTTTAAAAGGTTTTTTTAAGTGATTTTGAACCCACATCTTAAACCTCATTTACTTTATTGCAGGTTTGAGTTGCCCCTTTACTTGAGATAAAAGTTGAATTGTTTTGGTATTAAAATTAGCATGGAGTCCTACAGCATGTATCTCTTGATTTACCTGCGTTATTACGACTGGGGCGGATGTTTCAGCAATTTTTTCTTTAAGATAAATATTTAAAGTGGATGTCGTTAGTGTTGAGACCGTTTTATTCGCTGATCCTTGTTTTTGTTCGAGTTTGACATTATCCCAAAGCTGTAGAAGATCTTTACCCTCTTTCAATTTGCCATAATGAGATGAAAGTTGCCATGATTCTTTATTTTTTAAAAATAAAGTAAAAATAGGTGTAGCGAGTGAAATACTATCATCTAAGGGATAATGAACTGATAGGGGAGTTTTTAGCTGATCGTAAAGATTTCCCGATTTGTCTATATGGTTGATTATGACTTTAGTTGCATAGGTATCAGGTTGATTTCCAAAAATATTAGAGTTAATAGATCTGGTCAGCTGTAACCATGTATACCATGTACCTAATAAAATTAGTGAAATAAGAATAAGATCAATGAAGAGCGTTTTGGAAAACATATGGCACTAGTTAAAATACTCGAATTAGGCTTTATTGATTTTTTGTCCTGCCGAAAAATGTATTAATTAAGTGATTCTTTTACTCAGAATATCATGAATATGCACAACTCCGAGAGGTTTTTTCTCTTCATCCATAATAATTAAAGTCGTTATTTTGCTAATTTCCATCATTCGTAATGCTTCAGCGGCTAGCTTATCTTTATTGATTGTTTTGCAGTTAGCGGTCATTACTTGGTCGACAAGTGTTGTTTGAAGATTTAGCCCTTGATCTATCGCTCGTCTAAGATCCCCATCAGTAAAAATTCCCAAGACACGTTGATTTTTATCAGTGACTATAGCCATTCCCAGTCTTTTTTGTGAAACTTCAAGCAGAGTTTGAGTTAAAGGAGTTCCAGATTTTACGTTTGGAATAGCTGCCCCAGTATGCATAATATCGGCAACTTTTAATAATAAACGTCGACCCAACTGTCCCTTTGGGTGAACCTTAGCAAAATCATCACTACTGAAATTACGCATATTAAGCAGAGATATTGCGATGGCATCACCCAAAACTAATGCAGCTGTACTGCTAGAGGTCGGAGCTAAGCCTAACGGGCATGCTTCTTGTTCTATAGCAATAGGAAGAGTGACGGTTGCTTGTTGTGCTAAAGTAGAATGAGGATTTCCGGTCATAAGTATAAAGGGAATATTGAGAAGTTTGAGCGTTGGTAAAATACTAATAAGTTCATCAGTTTCCCCAGAATGGGAAATAGCAATGACAACATCTTTGGAATTAATCATCCCAAGATCACCGTGATTTGCTTCAGCGGCATGAATAAAAAAGGCAGGACTTCCTGTACTGGCTAGGGTGGCGGCAATTTTATTACCAATATGACCTGATTTCCCAATACCGATGACAACGATATGGCCTTGACAATCCAAAAGTAGTTCACAAGCTTGATCAAAATTCGAGTCAATTTGATTTAATAAACTCAAAATGGCTTTTCCTTCTATCTCAATTACCTTTCGAGCGGACTCGGAAAAATTTTTAGTATGCATAGGTTTTAATTTTAACCATAAAGAAAATTAGAATAGTTTATTTGCAATCCTGAACGTTTGTTTTTTTGTTAAACGAAAGTCTACGAACCCCATTTTTCTCAAGAAAACTTCGAATTTCTAATGAATGAATTAAATTCTCATTTAAACTTTATTTTGATGCTAATATTGTATTAGCTTAATTCGGATTCTCTAAGCTTAGCATTCCCGTATTATTTGTATAGGCGAAAAGCTCTGCGTAACGACCCCAGTCAATCACGGTACGTAGAACACGTTCAGCTTCTTTTTCGCTCAAATAATCTTCTAATTCATTTAAGAAACGTTCTCGTGAAGCACGTTGATCCGTTGTGCGTCTTTCTTCTAGAACTTGTCGAATATGCTTTGCTAAGGGTACATAACGTAATAAGTGAGCAGCAAAAATTTTCTTTCGCTCTAAGATATCGGCATTTGCAAATAATTTCCCAGCTTCGGTTAGGATTAATTCGCCATTATTGACATGAGCAAAACCTAAAATATCCAATACCTCGGTTAATGGAAATAAATCATCCACATCTAAATGTAATGATTCAGTAAGCTCAGGTAAACTCACATGTCCTTGGTATTCAGCTTGATCTAACGTTTCAAGTAAACCTGTCAGTTCTGAAATATCAGCATCGGGAAGACGATAACCTATATCTGTGATACGAGGTAATTGTTCTTTAAGTAACAATTTTTTACGTTCATCCATTTGACGGGTAATTAAGGAATATATTTTATCGACATATTTTCGAAATTCAGAATTTTGCTCATTACGAGGGTAAGGTAAATCAATAAGTAATTCTGCTCGTATGCTGCCTGGATCGCTATCAAAAACAATGACGCGATTTGCGAGCAAAACAGCTTCTTCAATGTTGTGTGTTACAAATAAAATTCCCCGAGTACCTGTTTGTTTAGCTTCCCATAAATCCAGAAGATCACTTTTAAGGTTATCTGCAGTGAGTACATCTAAGGCTGAAAAAGGTTCATCCATTAATAAAACATCAGGGTTAATCACGAGAGCACGTGCAAAACCCACACGTTGGCGCATACCGCCTGATAATTCTTTTGGATAAGCGGATTCAAATCCGTCTAGACCAATAATATCGATAGCTTTTAAAGCTCTTGTTCTGCGTTCGTCTCGAGGGACCCGAAGAGCTTCTAGGCCTAATTCAACATTTTCTAAAACGGTTAGCCAAGGTAAGAGAGCAAAGTTTTGAAAAACCATCGCCATACCTTGCACAGGGCCATTTACAATTTGGTCTCTATAAGTAACGGTGCCGCTGCTTGGCTCAGAAAGACCTGAAATAATCCTTAGTAATGTAGATTTTCCTGAACCTGATTTCCCTAAAAGTGCGACAATCTCATCTTCATAAAGTTGAAAATTAACCTTATCTAGGACTAGTAATTCCTGTTGCTCAGCTTTTTTAAACGATTTGCTAATATCTTTTACAGTAAAAATGGGCTTTTTATTCATGTTATTTCCCTTCTTTAATCCAATCGATACCGTGATTGAGCTAAATTGTATAGTGGACGCCAAACTAAATGATTCATGACTAAGACAAATAAACTCATCATCGCCATACCCAGTGCAACCCTAGGAAAATCACCCGCATCAGTTGATTTTGCAATATAAGCACCTAAGCCTGTTGCAGTCAGTGTTGTTGAGCCCCAGCTGATTACTTCAGTTAAGATTGTCATATTCCAAGCCCCACCAATTGCGGTAATTGTACCTGTTATCCAATGAGGAAAAATTCCAGGTAAAACTAAACGATGCCACCATTGCCAGCTTTTAACACCAAAGTTGCTACTCGCTTCTTTTAAATCTTCGGGAAGAGCGGTTGTTCCCGCGATAATATTAAATAAAATGTACCATTGTGTGCCTAGTAACAATAAAGGGGTAGACCATATCTCAATATTTAAGTGGTCTTTTAAAATTAAAATAACCGCAACGGGGAATAGAACGTTTGCTGGAAAGGCTGCTAAAAATTGCGCAATGGGTTGTACCCACTCTGCAATACGACGATTTAATCCTATGAAGACTCCAATAGGTATCCAAACGATACTGGCTATTAAAATAATGGTGATGACTCTTAAAGCTGTTATGCAGCCTAAAAAAAGCACATGAATTATTTCATGTGGTGAAAGATGTTTTAAAATAAAATGTAATAATAACCAAAGTGATATAGATACCATGAGTGTAATACTAGCGTACCAAATCATTTCTATCGATTTATTAAAGCTAGTTTTTTTGGTTAATACTTTTGGTTTTATATCCTTTGAAAAAGAAATATTGACAATCGCATCGCCTAACTTTCCAAAAAAACGACCTAAATATTTTAATATATAAGTTTGTTGTAAAAGTATATTAATCCAGGAACGAGAAACATATTCTTGACTAACCTGTTCAAATGTAAATTTTTTTGACCAATTTAATAAAGGTCTAAAAAGGAGTTGGTCATATAGCAAAATGACAATGAGCATGGTAAGAATAGTGTAAATTACACCCGAAATACTTGCTTGGCTGATAGCAAGTCCTAGGTAAGAACCCACACCTGGTAATACTATTGTTTGATTATTGACAGAAATACTTTCAGATGCAATTAAGAAAATCCAGCTGCCTGACATAGACATCATAATATTCCATAAAAGTCCAGGCATACTAAAAGGAACATCAAGACGCCAAAAGCGTTGCCAGGCAGATAGGTGAAACATATCTGCGGCTTCTTTTAATTCAGTAGGTATCGAGCGTAAGCTTTGATAGAAACTAAGTGTGATATTCCAAACTTGCGCGGTAAAAACCGCAAAAATAGCTGCTGCCTCAGGGCCTAGCCGACTCCCATGAAATAAATTAATAAACCCAACTATGGTGATTGATAACAGACCGATAACTGGGACGGACTGTAGAATATCAATGCAGGGGATGATAATGCTAGCAGCGCGTTTACTTTTAGCGGCTAGAGTTCCCACTATAAAGGTAAATAATAAAGAAAATGCCATGGCCGTAAATAAACGTAATACGGTAAACAAAGCATATTTAGGTAACTGGTGGGGATCTAAAGACAAAGCTAAGGTTTGTCCCACTTGATAGGGTGCTGACATTTGTTTGCCTGCCCAAACAAATGCTGCAAGCATCCCTAACACAAAAATAAAGGCAATTAAATCCCAGCCATTGGGAAGAATTTTAAATGGGTTTCTAAAAGAAAATCGATTATAGAAAGTTGACATGGACCTACCCCCACAAGTTTGGGGAGGTATATATTTGACCCCACTAGTTTATATATTTTTCAAAAATTTTGACTGTTAGCAGTTAAAATTCTATAGCGAAAATGTCAAACTAAGGGAGGCATATATTTACCCCCTAAAATTTAACGGGAGCCTAGATCCATTTTTTTATTTTGTCAATAGTTAAAATAAAAAGATTATTTTTTACAGACTGTCCGATAAATCCATCCCAAAATACCGAGTGTTGATAGCACACCAAGTAAGCTAGTTAACAAAGTGAAGTGTTCGGGCATAAGTCGTAACACATCAGTCGATTGCGCTAAAGTAAAAGGGATTGCTAGCACGACACCCATTAAACAAGCCCCAGCTACCAAGCCGCAGGCTAGAGTGAGTCCACGTTGTCTGGCGGTATTATCAGCTGATTTTTCAGTCTGTATGGAATGACGTTTAATCAAGGCATGCTCTACAAAATAGGAGACGAGTCCACCTAAGATTAATCCTGATGAGGTATCCAAAGGAAGATAAATGCCTATACCAACCGCTAATACAGGTAGGCGCATACCACGTTTTTGCAATATTCGGTCAACGATAATACAAAAAATAGCTACGGCAAAGCCAATGCTAATTAAATTCCAAGGTAAGTTATGTTTAAATGCACCAGCCACTAAACTTGCCATAAGCGTAGCTTGCGGTGCAGATAACATTTGAGCAGGATCCATATGTCGTCCGGGAGGAGAAATACCACCAATTCCGTAAGCATTAAATAATAATTCTAATGTGGGTGCTAAAATTAAAGCAGAAACTACGACACCTAAAATTAATATAATTTGCTGTTTCCAGGGAGTTGCCCCTACAATTTGACCGGCTTTCAGATCTTGAATGGTATCGTTGGTAATGGCGCAGCTGCTACTTACCAATGTTCCTATGATGATTGCTAAACCTTCTCCTTCAAGCAAATGTTTAGTATCGTGAGTAAAACCGGGAGCCCAACTAAAAATAGCAAGTAAAGTAAGAGACGCAAACAGTAGTACAGAAAGAGAAATACCTGAAATGGGACTTTGGCTACTTCCTATAAGTCCTGCGAAATATCCGCAGAGTGAGGAAAAAAAGAAGCCAGTGATTAAAATAAAAATAATACCGATAGCTAAGGTAATTACTTGAATACCACTGGTTAATCCCAATGCAGGGTGACTTATAAAGTAAAATAGAATATACCCTAATGGTAATATTAAAATACCTAATAAAGCTAAAGCATAGTGAATAGGAATATCACGTTCATGCTTAGGTAAGGATGTATAGCCACTTTCTTTAATGGTTCTAAATGAAACAAAAGAGGAGTGTACTCCCTTAATAATAGGTTTAATAAGCAGAACCATCGTCCATAAACCACCTACTAGCATGGTGCCTACGCCAATTGGGCGTATACTGGTTTGCCAAATACTAATGGCTAGGCTGCTTGCGGATTGACTGGTAGCCATTGATATCGGGTGTAAATAACTAAAAATTGGAATCCCAATTATCCATCCGATTGCTACTCCGAGTAATGTACTTAATGCCACACCAATACCTACTATATAGCCAGCAGCCAATAATGCAGGTTCAAAGCCAAATGTAAACCCAAAGATAAATTTATTCGCTTTAAACCATAATGGAAAATTATCCGCTATAATTTGGAAACCCGACTGGAAAAGCGCCACAAAAGCACCTAAAAGTTCCCCCTGAATTAATTCTTTAAGATTTCCTTTTGCTTCTTGGCTTATTTTTAAAACTTGACCTATCGCTGTACCTTCTGGAAAGCGTAAGGTCGGATCCGCTAATAAAACGCGTCGTAAAGGAATGGAGAATAAGATCCCTAAGATTCCCCCGGTTAGCGAAATTATAACTGTTTGCCAATAATCAAAATGTTGCCAATAGTGAAGAATTATTAAGGCAGGGAGTATAAATGCGGTCCCTGCAACGAGTGCTTCTCCAGCTGATGCTCCTGTTTGGACAATGTTACTTTCTAGTATCGAAGAGTTTTTAAAAAAGCGTAGGATACCCATAGAAAGAATAGCTGCAGGTATAGATGCAGAAATAGTTAAACCGACTTTTAGGCCTAAATAGGCGTTTGCAGCAGCTAAAATGACCGCGAGTAGAATGGCTAATAGAATAGCACGGAAACTTATTTCAGAGGGTTGTGATGACATGGAATCCGAATTTTTTATTAATAATCTTTTTATTTATCATATTGTGCAGTAGAGGTCAAAAAATTGATGTAAGTAATTAGGGAGGAGTTTTTAGGAAATTGTTGAGAAGAATCCTTATTTATTATGAGTTTAGCCAAGTTAATATCCTAAGTCGGGCACTTTCAATACCTATCGATTTTGTCGCAGAAAAGATCTGTATCTCATAAGGACAATTAAGAATAGCCAATTGTTGTAGGGTTAATTTCAAGGTATTTGCAGCCTGGTTACGCGTTAGCTTATCGGCTTTAGTTAGAAGAATATAAACAGGTATTTGATAATGAGAGACCCAAGCTAACATAGCTTGATCTTGACTTTTAAGTGGATGGCGGATATCCATAGTAATAACTAGACCTTTTAAAGATTTTCTTGTTTTTAAATAATTAGCTATGGTTTTCTCCCAATTAGCCTGGATATCATTTGGGACATTAGCAAAACCGTAGCCAGGAAGGTCGACTAAACGTATATGCTCATCAATTTGAAAAAAATTCAATAATTGGGTGCGTCCCGGAGTTTTACTGGTTTTGGCTAGCCTTTTTTTCCCAGTAATTGAATTAATCGCTGTAGATTTTCCAGAATTGGATCGACCAATAAACGCAACCTCTGCACCTTGATCTTTAGGCAATTGACTTAATTGAGCTGCACTTTTTAAGAAGAAAATGGGAAGAGGAAAGACATGGAAACTCAAGGTTATCTTCCGCTTAATTAAAAAACAAAAATTCCCCGGGCTTAGTATTGTTTTTATAGCTTGTCAAAGCCTAGGAAAACTATAAACTAAATAGTAATGTTTAGCAATATCACAATTTTTAAAATGTTAAAAATTTTAATGCTTAATTATAAGAAATTTATTTTTTTCATTATATTCTATTTTTTATTAGGGACCTCACCGAGTGAGGCCAATAGGGTTAAAAAATTATTTAATGAAATTATCGAGGGTACGAGTTGTGTCATGGCAATAAAGGTAATTCTACCATCAATGACAATTGGCCAAAGTTGGCTGGGTAAAATACGAATTATTTAATAAGACAAATGCAAGATTTTCAACCCAATGCCAAGCATAAACGCGATACCAATAATGAATTCGTTGATCAATGCGTTGTCCAAGGAAGAAAAAGTCAAAGTCGCAAATTATTATGCAAATTTATTTGTGACTATTGATACTGCAAAATCCGATTTACTTTCTTTAGGACAAAGAATTTACCGTGGTGGAGATTTGAATAAAGGATTGCCAGCTTGTTTAGCCTGTCACGGGCCAGCCGGCTTAGGGAATCTATCTGCAGGGTTTCCACGTTTAAGTGGGCAGCATGCCCGATATATTGCTTCTCAATTAAAAGCCTTTCGCATGGCTAAGTGTAATAATGATAAATTTCAGATGATGCTTATAATTAGTAAAAAAATGAGTGACGCTGAAATTATTGCAGTATCGAATTATATTTCGGGTTTATACATTTAATCAATTTTGCGTTGATGTTTCCGGATTAGGTGTTATTAGTAGGCACATTCCTTGCGGCGGCATAATTTGGTCCTTTTTTGGATAAGTATCTGGCGATATAAAAATAGGTGTGCTTGCTTTTAGGCCATCATTGAAATCTAATTCAACATAGAAAGCATTCTAACCTTGTTTAGTGCTTGGAATAATTAATTTGGTTTCGTGCTCATCTATTCTTAAATCCGTTGGATGATAATGTATTGCACAGGAATAACGAAAATCTTGACTAATTGGATTCTCCGCAAACCATAAAATTATTTTTGCTGGTTTTTCAGAATAACGAATTTTTAATTCACCTGTAGTTATCTTATTCCAAGTAACAATCGGTAATCTTTTATGAGAAACAATTCTTTGGTAAAAAGCCGATATGGATAGGGCTAATTGCGAGATAGAGGGTAAATATTCAATATAATGGGGGAGAATTCGGTAAATAAAATAATAATTTTTTTCCTGAAAGATTATCATAGTAATTTTTAGAGCTATCAGGAGGGAAAATCATCCCCACTTGCGTTAACAATATATTTAGACATTTCGGCTAATTTTTTTTGATAGGGCAATAGATGAAGGTAAGTAAAGGGATCTTCAATTTGTAATAATTTTATATAATTTGGATAAAAAGGATTTTTATGATTAGAATATTCGGGTATATGTTGAATATAATAATCTTTGAATGCTATAGGCCAATGCTTAGCGTAAACATTATAAATATATAATATTTATTTATCTACATTCAATACATCATTTACAATAGGGATGATGCAATGACTCTAAAATCAAGCAAAGCAACCATCTAGGATGCCCATCCGCGCTTTGAAGCCCCTATAACTACAAAATGATTGATGTTTATGTGATGCTTCCGTAGGAGGTTTTGTGTTAGGGTCATTGCTTGTTGTTCTGCAATTGCCATAGGAATATGTAAAGGATAATAAGATAATTTTGGATTATGAATATAGCGATTCCAGGTAAAGGCAATAATTTTGCCTTCTTTTAATTGTTTATTATTAATAGTTAAGTATTGATTGGGGTCGTCTTTAAGTACTACAATAATATTGTGTTGGATGAGTTGGCTAATAATTTTATCAGGAGTGTTTATTGTTATTTTAGAATTGATATATCTACCGGTAATATAAAGAGCAGGAGTATCAACATTTGAGTTTTCTTTAGGGATGAATATATCTATCTCATGTTTCCAAGTATTAGGTTTAATGACATCTGAGATCTTCGTCTGAAAAATTTTTGGCCAAGCGATCGGTTCAAAGCTATACTAAATTGCGTGTATTGAGCTGTTTTTTCTTTGCCTAGATAATTTAATTGAGAAAAGGGAACAGGTAATATTTTTTCAGCACAGGGTAGCACAAGATGAGGGTGTTGAAGTAGATAAAAAGTATTTTCGCAATTCTTTAAATCCATCAAAAACGTAAGTATTAGGAAAATGAAAGATAAAAAAATACCAATATATATTTATACTTCATAGAATATTTTATTAAAATTAAGTAATATTTCTGTAGATTATTTTATTTTCTTAAAAATAAATAAACCAGTTTGAATTCCCTGATTTTCTCGATGACGCCCCACTACACTTTTATAATTTAATAGAGTCAATTGATTATTTTGAGCTAATTCAATGATATACTTTTTAGTATGTTGATAGCGGCCGTTAGATTGTAAAATGTATGGAGAAAAATCTTGGTCAGACACTTCAATGGAGATGCATAATAAACCATTTATAGGCAGACAGCGTGTGACTTTATTAAAAAATTCATTAAGATCACCAAAATAAACTAAGACATCGATACATGCAATCAGATCAAACTTCTCATCTAACTCCATAATGCCCTTCACGATATCTTTTTCTATTAAAATATCATAACAGGCTTTTTCTTTGGCTTTATAAAGCATATTCCGCGAAATATCTATACCGGTTATTTTTTTTGGAAATATAAATAAAACATTCGCCACTAAGACCAGTACCACATCCTAAATCAAGAAGATTATATTTCTTTTTCTCCAAAAAAGGATCGAGTTGTTTACGAATTAATTGAGGGATTTTATAGAATAAAATATTTTGTAAGTGCTCGTCAAATTGAAAAGCATAGTTATCAAATAAATTTTTAATATATTCTAATGGTGCATTATCCGGGATATTTTGTTGAGTAAGTGCACTGACCATATAATTGGCGATGGAGTGTTTATCGTTTAAATTTAAAATGGATTGATAATGCCTTAATGCAGAAGCATACTCCTTGAGCTTGAGATAAATATCCGCAAGATTACAATGAGCATCTATTTGGGTATCATCGATAATTAGAATTTGTTTTAAATCATCTTTTTGCTTCATGTAAATGGCCTGTCAACATTAAGCTGTGTGCACGATTAAAAAGAGCCTCTAAATCTAGAGGTTCTAGATTTAGATATAAAGAATAATGCCAGATAGCTTCTTCTAATTGATTGTTTTGCAGTAAAATAGTGGCTAGATTATTTCTTGAAGTTTTATGCTTGGGATCGAGAGCAAGGGCACGTTTTAAATAATCTATAGTTGCATTATTTTATCCTTTTTTTAACATAAGAGCTGCGAAATTATTTAATAATTCTACTGAATTTGGATCTAAATCCAGTATTTTTTGATAATGATAATGGACTTTTTCTAAATCCTGATTCTGCCAATAAATATTGGCGAGTTGCCAATGTCCTTGTATATAATCTGGATGCAAGCTAATTACATTTTGAAATTGTGTTATCGCTGCATTTTTTTCTTGTTGAGCTAGAAATATTAGGCCTAAATTAAAATGTGTTTCCAGATAATCAGGTTTTAAATTGATGGCTTGTATATAATTTTATTGTGCAGTATTTAATTGATTTTGCTTATAAAAAAATAAACCGACTAAATTATTATAAGCTTTAGCATAATTAGGATTTAAATGTAAAGCATTTTGATAATGAGTTAATGCAACTTCAAATTGATTAATTTTTTTAAAGATATTGGCTAAATTAAAGTGAAAACGTGCAGAATTGGGTTGGAAAGCTAAAGCACGTTGAATCCAAGCGATTGCACTCTCCCATTGTACTAATTCAGAGGCAAGCATCCCCAATCATGTATTGTTTCTACATGATTAGGCTGTATGCTAAGTATATACTCATAGCTATCCTTAGCATATTTTAATTTACCCAATTCATGGGCATCTAAGGCTTGCTGAAACAATACTTCAATAGAAGGTCTTTCGATTTAAGCAAATCGTTCAATCTCATTATTATCATTCATGTTATGGCTCGATTAAAAAAAGTAACCTTCCTTGTTTAGTCAATAAATTATCCCAGCTTGCAATATCGAAATGTAATGAGATTATGCCAGCAGTAGGCAAGATAATAGATTTTGTCATCGGACACAGCTTCTTCGCCAAACAACTTAATGTGGGATTATGGCCAATTATAAAAATGTGCTGAAATAAATTTAATGCAGAAACTAATTTTATAATATCTTCATCATCTCCCGAGTAAAGTATTGGATTTAGATCAATGAGTTTTGAATTAATTTTTAAATTCTTGCAAATAAGTTGAGCTGTTTGTAAAGCGCGTTCGGCTGGGCTGCAAAGTAGATAATCGGGTAAACATTTTTTTTCTTTTAATTGATTAGCAATAGCATCAATTTGATAAAGCCCTTTTTGAGTAAGCCTACGATCTTTATCCTTTTCAAAAAATTGCTGTGGTTCTGCTTCGGCATGTCGAATAAGTGTCAAATTTTTCATAAATTCATTTTTTAGCTATTAATTTTTTTCTTTCAATTGCTATATCGACGGCGATGATAGACACCATTTTTAAAGCTATCAAAGAAATAGTCTAACTCTGGATGCTCTACTGGATCCAGTGTGCCATCCTTAGTCAGATTTATTTCAGCCGCATAAGCATGATGAACAGAGCCATGAACTAAAATATGATACCAAGGTTGATTTTTAGGAGGATTTCCCGGAGCATTTTTGCTATACCAAGCATCATCTCCTTGAAATCCAGCATCAGCATCAACAATGACACCACGATAGCCAAATAAACTATGTTGAACAATTTCTCCAATTCCAAAACGTGCTTTTATAGGCTCCATCATAAATAAATCCTAGATGATATTTTGATAAGTTGCTATGACGGGCACATGATCTGAAGGTTTTTCCCATAACCGTATTTCCTTATCAATTTCACAAGCAATGCATTGAGAAATTAATGCATTGCTACTTAATATATGATCGATACGTAAACCATGATTTCGCCGAAAAGCACCTGCTCGGTAATCCCACCATGTGTAATGGCCGGGTTCATTATGGAATGTTCTAAAACTATCCTTCAGCCCTAATGCCAATATATCATTTAAAGCTTGACGTTCCTCTGGGCTAACTAGAACTTTCCCTTGCCAAATTTTGGGGTCATGAACGTCTTTATCTTCCGGAGCGATATTAAAATCTCCAAGTACGATTAAATTCGGATGTAAACTTAATTCTTGCTGTAAATAAATTTTTAATTGTTTTAGCCATCGTAATTTATAGTTAAATTTTTCGGAATCTAAAGTTAAACCATTAGGTACGTAAATATTGACTATACGTAAAGAGCCTATATTAGCAACTAAGATACGTCGTTGGGTATCGTCGAAGTCAGGCAAAAAAGTTATTTCATTTTGCATAGGAATCCGACTAATAAACGCAACACCATTATAGGTTTTTTGGCCATTATATAAGACATGATAACCGGCTTTTCTGAATGCTTCTTCTGGGAAATGATGATTTTCAACTTTAGTCTCTTGCACTGCAAGTAGGCGCGGTTGATGCGAAGTCAGCCAGGCGAGGATATGTTCTAATCTTACGCGTAATGAATTAACATTCCAAGTTGCAATTTTAAATAATTTCGTCATTTATAATAAAAAATTTTAATGTCAGTGATAAAACTTTCTGTTGCGGTAATTTCTTTTAATTTAGTTTCTAGGTCAGTATGATGATGGCTCAATTCCATAGGTAATTTTAGCTCAATAGTGACTTTACCATCTAAATAATGAAAGACGGCTGTTTCCATAGTCGTTTCCGGTAGTAAATTTCGCCAATGTTTCTTCAAAATTTTTTGTAAGGTAGCCCGGCCAGGTAGGTTATAAGAAGGATTAATTAATTCATCATCTTCAGTGTCAATGTGGACGGTAACATCGGTGATATCTGGAAATGACGCAATCAAGTGTTTGTCGACTTCCTGACCTATGTAATGTCCCTCTGAAACACTAATAGAAGGGTCTACTAAAACATGGACATCACAAAAAATGGATCCAGCAATTGAGCGAGTCCGTAGTTGGTGAATGGCCTTTACACCGGGAATATCTTTTATAAATAATTTAATTTTTTCAGTCTCTTCTATATTGAGAGCAGTATCTACTAACTCAAGAATACTATGCCAACCAAAATCCCAAGCCATTTTTAAAATCATTAAGCCTACAATAATAGCAGCCACAGCATCCAATTTAGGGAAACCGAACCAAGTTCCAATTACGCCTAAAGCAACGGCTATAGAAGAGAAAGAATCGCTAAGATGATGCCAAGCGTTGGTCATTAACAATCTAGATTTAATTTGATTAGCTACATGTTTGGTCCAAAAATAAAGTAACTCATTGAGAACAATTGAGCTAAGTGCAATCCATAAAACAATTTGAGTAGGCACGGTATTGATATGAACAGCTGCGATAGTAATAAAGGCATTTATAATAATAGCAAAAGCTGCAATCGCTAAAATTAGTGCTAAAAAAACGGTAGCCGCTGTTTCAATACGACCATGTCCATATGGATGGTCTTCATCAGCTGCTTTATTACCGAATTTTGAGGCAACAATTACGACACTATCAACAATTAGATCAGATAGGGAATGAACTCCATCTGCTAATAAACCATGTGAATGGCCAATAACTCCAAAAATTATTTTTAAACCCGCTAGTAAGATGTTTTTTAACCCACCCCATAACGTAATAAAACGTGTTTGTTGATAGCGAGAAGTTTCCATTTAACAAATACCTATTTGGATTGTCATGAAAATTTCTCGATTTTTTATGCTACTTGATAATAAATAATGACCATGAATTCGACACCAGGCTGTAATGTCAGAAAGGTTCTCTTTGTCAGTGCATACAATCTTTAAAATATCACCTGGATTTAATTTTTTCACACGTTCTTGTATCTTTATAATGGGCAATGGACAAAGTAGGCGCCGAGCATCTAAATGATGAGTCATAATCATTGGTTTTCTATAAGCAATCTAGTTTTAACTTATAAAGATTGATTAATTCAAATAAGGATATTTTTTTATTTAAAAAATACCGGTTAACCCGAAATATACCACTCTTTGGGGATTTGATCTGCGGTAAAAGGAAAAACTTTTACCGTTTGTACTGAACCATTCAATGGGCTAATTTCGAAAGTTACGTTATCATTGGATTTTGCATCGGTAAAGCGAGCCACAATTTTTGCGGCATAATGGATGTATTCTGGGTTAATTTTACCATCAATTAGGCTTAAAGGACCTAAATGGCTAATGGGCTTTATCGAGGTATATTGATGTTGATAGGATTCAAAGAAATAATTTTCCCCCTCATCTCGGCCAATGATGAGCTTAAAATCCGGATTAGGTCGAATATGTCGACCTACCTTTAACAAGATAATATCATCAAATTCATAATCTTTTTTTCCTCAGTGTTTCCAAAGATCCTTCAGTTTTTTTGAATAATGTCCGTTAGTTAAAAAACAACAGCCTCCCGCCGGCTGGGCATAGTCTTGAAAATCAAATTTTTTTGCTAAATAGAATTGAGGCCCACGACTCCGACCGGAAAACCTATGAAGTTTCTCATGATCTACCCACCCTTCACGCTCTACCAGAGTGGGTGCTAATAGCTTCGCACAAAGTGGTCGAAGCAAAATATCATCTGCTTTAGATTCGTGTGCTACTATAGGCATATTTCTCTTAAGTTGGGACTTTGGGCGTTGACCAATGACTTCACCTGTGATGATAAAATCAAATTGATTTTTTTCCATCCATTGCTTGGCGCGACTCACCATAAAAATTTTACAATCGAGACAAGGGTTGAGATGAGAACCATAGCCATGTTTAGGGTTCAAGACTATTTTTATAATCTTGAATAATATCTATAATGTGTAATTTAATTCCAAGTTGTTCAGTCTATAAGGCATTGTTACGCCTGAGTTTGCTATTTTGAGAATTACACATGGCTTGCGTGTGCCCTTCCACGCAAAATCCAGTATGAAAATTAATGCCTTCAACGTAAATCCCTTGTTTTTGAATAACACGGACGGCAAGCATAGAATCTAAGCCGCCAGAAATAAGAGCAACTGCTTTTTTCATAATCGATCCAGTCAAAAACTAAACATAAAATGTAATTGTTGATTTAATAAATTTTTTCGACATTTCATTAAATCATTACTAAACGAACTTTCTACATCTGGTGAAGAAGTAGAAGGCCCTCTGATGGGACCGAATCCAGCTGGCATTATACTTGAAGGTGTTTTAGCTTTTCCTGGTGTAATTTTAAAGGTGAAGGAATCAGTACTATTTGATAATAAACTATCCGAAGTTAAATTTGTTTGACAGGAGGCTAAAAATATTGAAAAAAAATTAATAAAAATCCATTTTTTTTCATTTTAAGCACCTTAAGTATTAATTTAACTAATTTTAACAGTCTTAAATAATAATCTCAGAATATTTCTCACTTGAAAGTGCTTGGTTATTATTGCTCAATTTATCTTTAAGCTTAGCCTTTTTTAAAATTAAAAGAATTATAAGATGAGGGTGGAGTCCTAAAATAATCTGCTGGATATTTGCCATCGCGGAGAGCTATTGAAGTCCTCTGCAGGGCCAAAACCGGGAGGAAGTATGGGTAGATCTGTATAAGGATTTTTTTTAAAGGGATCCTTTGGTTTGTTCGAAGTTTCTAATGCATCAGGAGATAAATAAAAGCGGAAATTAATATAGATAAGAAAATTAAAAATATATTTTTTTCATGGCAAAACAATATTATATTTTATTCAAATAATTTTAACAGATTTTAGTTTTATGAGCAGTTTTTTCGCTAAAGAAATTAATTTAAAACTTGTTTAAGATCATCAATCAGATCTTGGACTGCTTCGATTCCTACAGATAAACGTAACAAATTATCTGTAATACCAAGACGTTTACGAGTTTCTAAAAGTAAAGCAGCATGGGTTATCATGGCGGAATGATCAATAAGACTTTCCACACAACCAAGGCTTTTCGCCAATGTAAATAAACGACAACGCTCCAAAAAACGAAAGGTTGTGTTTCTAAATCTTCTTGCAAAACAAAGCTTACAATTCCTCCAAAACCGTTTCGCATTTGTTTTTTTGCTAAGTTATGTTGAGGATGACTCGTTAAGCCAGGATAAAAAACTTTTTCAACCTTGTTATGCTGCTCTAAAAACTGAGCTATTTTTAATGCGTTTTCACAATGTCTTTGCATACGTAATGCCAAAGTATGTAAACCTCGTAAGGCAAGAAAACTATCAAAGGGACTTTGTATGGCACCCATTGCGTTTTGTAAATAGGCTATTTTCTCATTTAACTCGCATTGTTTCCTACAACTACGATTCCACCGACCATGTCAGAGTGCCTATTTAAATATTTAGTGGCAGAATGTATAATAAGATTGCAACCTAAGGTTAAGAGTTGTTGAATCCAAGGAGTTGCAAATGTATTATCGAGTACAGTGATTAGTTTATGCTGATGCGCAATTTTTACTGCTTGTTCTATATCAACCAATTTTAATAATGGATTAGTTGGAGATTCCATCCATAATAATTTAGTTTCAGGTTTGATCTATGTACTTAAATTATTTAAATCACTCATACCTACATATGAAAAACTTAAATCTGATGAACGTTGCTTAATTTGATTAAATAAACGGACAGTGCCGCCGTATAAGTCATCCATACCAATGATATGATCGCCGGGATTTAATAATTCCAGCAATGTATTAATTGCTGCCATTCCAGAGGCAAAAGCAAATCCAGCGCGGCCATTTTCTAAATCGGCAATACATCGTTCATAAGCAAATCGCGTAGGATTTTGGGTTCTGGAGTACTCAAAGCCTTGATGTATACCTGGGATTTTTTGAGCGTAAGTAGATGTTGCATAAATGGGTGTAATTAATGCATAGGTGGTCGGATCAGGTATTTGTCCAGCATGTATGCAACGAGTAGTGAAATCTAATTTTTATCACTAGTTTTCATAAGGATGAATAAAATTCGTTTACAGTTTTAACTAAACGTACGCAAATTTCATCGGCTTCATCTTCTTGCAGAATGAATGCCGGTAAAAGACGGATGGTATTATTAGAAACAACATTAAAAAGTAAACGATGTTTTAATCCGACTCTAGGAATATTACGACATTCAGTATCCAGCTCAATACCTAGCATAAGTCCACGCCCTTTTATAGCGACAATATGTGGATGGTTAGCAAAACTATTTTGCAATTTTGTTAACAAATAAGCCCCAATTTTTTTCACGTGTGCGGGCAAGTTTTCTTTTTCTAAGGTATCAATAACAGTAATAGCAACAGCACAGGCTAGCGCGCTACCCGCAAATGTCGAGCCATGTTTTCCAATGGGAAAAATATTATTTGCTTTTCCCCGTGTGCAATAGGCTCCAATAGGAAAGCCATTACCTAAGGTTTTTGCAATAGTAATTATATCAGGCAAAATATTAGTTGCTTGGTAGGCGAACCAAGGCCCAGTACGACAAAGGCCGGTTTGTATTTCATCAAGTACCATCAACCAATCGTATTGATCGCAATAATTTCGAATAATTTTTAAAAAATCAGGGGCGGCTATTCTAATCCCACCATCTCCTTGGATGGGTTCTAGCATAATTGCAATAATATTTTTTTTATGTTTTTTTATTACATCTTCCAAGGCATCAACGTCATTAAATGGGATATGAATAAAACGTTCTAATAATGGTTCAAAACCCATTTGTAAACGCTCACTGCCAGATAGACTGAGTGTTGCCATGGTTCTGCCATGAAAAGCATTTTTCATGGCAATAATGATGGGGTGCTCGATTTCTTTTTTTTGGGCATAAAGTCGCGTCATTTTGATAGCCGCTTCGTTAGATTCTGCACCGGAATTAGAGAAAAAAACTTGATCCATTCCAGATAGTTGTGCCAATTTTGAGGCTAATATTTCTTGTTCTGGAATATGATAAGTATTCGAGGTGTGGATTAGTTTCGCAGCTTGTTTGCAAATAGTTTCAGTGATTGCTGGATGGACATGACCTAAACCGCATACTGCCATCCCAGCTAAAGCATCTAAATATTCTTCTCCTTGAGTGTCTGCCAACCACATTCCTGAGCCTTTTTCAAAGGCTATAGGTAATCGATTTGGGTAAATTGGCATCAAAGCGGATGTCATATCTTTTTCTCTATTAACTTATTATTTTTTGAACTTTTCTGTGACAAAGCCCCAATTCACTACATCCCAAAATTTTTCCAGATATTTGGGGCGAGCATTGCGGTAATCTATATAGTAGGCATGCTCCCAAACATCACAAGTAAAAAGACAAGATTGGTTATCCTGAGGGGGGATGTGTGCATTACTGGTTGTTTTAATTGCGAGCCCCTGGGCATCTTTGATAAGCCAGGCCCACCCGGAACCAAATTGACCAATGGCTGCCTTAACAAAGTTTTCTTTAAATTTATCGACAGAGCCAAAGGATTCGTTTATGGCGTCTAATAAAGACCCTTTCAACTTGTTTTTTGCCGCTTCAGGCGTCATGCAATGCCAATAAAAGGTATGATTCCATACTTGAGCAGCATTATTAAAAATAGGGCCAGCAGGTGCTTTTTTGATAATCTCTTCTAGAGATAATGATTCAAATTCTGTGCCTGGAATTAATTCATTCAGTTTGTCGACATAGGCTTTATGGTGTTTGCCATAATGGTATTCCAAGGTTTCTTTTGAAAGAATGGGGGCTAAGGCATCTAAAGCGTAGGGTAATGGAGGTAACTCATGTTTCATGGAAGTATCCTATTTTTATCAATTTGCTAAAATTACGGGTACTAGTTTAAAATCCAGATAATGATAAGGCAAGCATTTAAATGCGGTTAATCGCAAATTTGGGTATAATTAAGAGTTCTTCCTATGTAAACCTGAAAATAATTAAATGCATTTAATTATAAAAAATGAGTAAAATAGTTTAAGTGAGGCAAAAAATGTCTATTACTGCTGAGATGAATACTAGAGATGTCATTGAACATCAAATTGCTAAATATCCAGTGGTTCTCTATATGAAAGGAACTCCCGAACAACCCTGCTGTGGGTTTTCGGCGAAAGTAGTGCAAATTCTAAAGATTTGCGGTATAAAATTTGCACATGTGAATGTGCTTGAAAATAATGATATACGCCAGGAGTTACGCAATTCTAAGTGGCCAACTTTCCCCCAACTTTATTACCAAAGGGAATTAATAGGTGGATGTGATATTATCGAGCAGCTTTATAAATCGGGGGAGCTACAAAAAAAATTATCAGAAACTTGATTTAAATTGATTTAGCACCTATTTTCCTTTCAATTGGAAGTTTTCTTTATAGTAGGGGTAAAGTAGGGTGCATTTTATAACGAAACCATTGACATAAGTCATGGTATTAGCTATAAAATGCAATAGCTATTTGATCTTTTAAGAAAAGCTATTTTCAGCACTAATAACAAAGTCTTATACCTTCCAAATCGCTGAAAACTTAAAAAAACAAACATAAAGTGTCTACACAACGGTTCTGGTAAACCGCTAAGCAAGTCTCCGTTTAGAGTTTGCGAAACTGTAAGTTATAAATTTACAGCGGTGCCAAGACCAGGATTGTTTAATTTTCGCCGATATCGCTTTTATAAAGCAGGAATGGAAATTAAACAGCCTTGATAGGAAATAACAAGGGATAAATATAAGTAAATTTGTTTTTTTGAATTATTTTTATGCTCGAAGCATATTCTAACCTTTATCGGTGTGTCGCGGGCATGAAATGAAGTAATAGATTTTTTTAAAACTAATTTTTTGTTTGATTGACAAATCAGTTTGTCGATGAAAGAGCAAAAAAATCTAGCTTTCAAACAATATAAAATTGAGTTAACAACCTATTAAGGAGATGGATGAGTATGAAACTCAAAGCGATTGTTGCTTCACTTGTGACATTAGGGCTTAGCGGGCCTGTACTGGCGATGCGGTCGTATATGATGGATACATCTTACTAAGATGGATGTGATGCGTTATCAAGTCAATAAGCTTGATATGATTCTTGACCGAAATCAACCCGGTAGATCTGATCAACCTTGTGGTTGGACGTGTCGTATCAACATCGTGGTTGGATAAATACCGATGCTTATTTAACCAATAAACCACCACTTTTCTGGGCACCTAATTCCGCGTTTAATCCACTTGCGCCAGTAAATCTTGCTTCGGTACCACCGAATTCATTAACAATACCAACCTCAGGCCGTGCTAGTTATTTGTTACTGAATAATGCAAATTTATTTGTAGGCGCTCGAGTTAATAACTAGGTGACGGGAAATATGTCGGTAGTATATACTTCATTAGCAGGTCTTGCAGGTTCGACAGGACCTTATAATATTGCTAATTCATTGTTTGTGTATCACCCGTTGAATCGAACAGCAATAGATACGGCTTATGCGACCATTGGTAATTTCCAAGCTTCACCTATCTATTTTAGAGTGGGTAAAGAATACATCCCATTTGGTGCCTATGACCCCTATGGATTTGTCACGTAAGAAAATCCAACTTAGTTATTCACTGAAATTACTGCAACCGCTGCCCAATTAGGATTTATTGTACCGAACGGTCTTTATGGTTCGTTATATACCTTTGCAGGTAATCCTAAGATCTCCGATGGAGGTTCAACCCGTCGCATTCAAAACGGCGGCGCAGATTTAGGATGGGGATGGTTTAATAGTAAATTTAACTTAAATGCGGGTTATATAGCGAATATAGCAGATTCAAACTTTTTATCTTCAAGATATCTTAATTCTATTGTTGAAGGGACGACCGTACCAGGCTTACCAAATACTAAAATACCTGCATGGAATGTAAATGCTGACGTGACCTTCGGACCATTTGATACCAATGGGCATGTTGTTAGAACAACACGTCGTTTAGCAAATCCAATTTTTTTAATCGGTAACTCAAGTCCAGGTTTTCCAATAATAGTAAATCCACCTAGAAATTTAGGTAAGCCCTTAGTATGGGGTTTAGAAACCGGCTTAACATTCCCAGTGGCAGTCCATCAATCACGAATAGCAATTGGATATCAAAAAACCACGCATTTAGCGACCTTCTTACCACAACGTCGTATTTATGCGGACTATATGGTTAACTTAGCTAAATGGTTTGATCTCGGTATAGCAATATTCCAAGACAGAGATTACAACGTTGGTGAAGGTGCCATACGTCGTAGCATAGCTACAACTACACCTGTACCTGCTTCACCTGCGGTAGGAACTACTGCTTATGCAGAGGTACGGGTAATAAATCAACCGTTGGTCAATTACGGGCTAGTATTAAGTTTGCTTAAAGCATACAGAAGTTTCTCGAATATTTATAATTAATGCTACAAAATGGGCTTTAAATTTCTAGTGATAGAAGATTTAATAATAAGCCAATAATCCTGTTAATA
>CAYQIE010000038.1:0-6067 GCA_964417505.1 Rickettsiella sp.
TAGCCGAAAAATAGAATAATGGTCGAAACAGTGTTGCAAAACCGCTTTAAGTTTTTCTAGGGCGTTGGTATTTTGCCCAGTATTGATACGTATTAAACATGCTTGGCTAAATTGTTCTGGATGGGAAAAATTTTGCTCAAAAAACCAATGTTGTATGGAGGTTAATGGAAAGAGGACATTATTTTCTGTCTGTTCTACGGCTTGCTCATCGTTAGTAGCCGTAATTTTTTTAACTCTATTGGCTAGTTGAACAATGGTTGAGCCTTCAAAGATATCTTGTACGGTAAAAAGTAAACCTTGTGCTTGAGCTTCACCAACCAACCGCATCGCCACAATGGAATCACCCCCTAAAGAAAAAAAGTTATCATGAATACCGAAGTTTTTATTTGCTAATAGCTTTTGCCATAGCGTAAGTAATTGTTTTTGTATAGGTGTTTCAGGAAATACGTTTTCACTATTTGAAATAGATAAATGCGTGTATGTCCAATCTAATTGGGTCAGTTTTTTTCTGTCAATTTTACCATTCGGAGTAATAGGAAGTGTTTCTGTTTTATAAAACAGAGAAGGGATCATATAGTAAGGTAAATAATTTTTTAAAAAGGACTGTAGTGTTTCACTCGTTAGGGACTTTATTAACGGTGTTTCTGCAACTTTTTCAACGATAAAAGCGATTAATCGTTTATCTTGGTTTTCGGTAATATTAACTACTACAACGGCTTGTTCTATCAAAGGATGTTGGTTAAGTTTTCCTTCAATTTCTTCAATTTCAATTCGGAAACCACGGATTTTTACTTGGTTGTCCAATCGACCGAGATATTCTAAATTACCATCCGGTAACCAACGAGCGCGGTCACCGGTTTTATAGAGACGGGGTTCCGTATTGTTCTGGGGTATATCTGTATCTGTTCTTTGATAAAATGGGTTAGGAATGAATTTTTCTTTAGTCAATATAGGCTGGTTCAAATAACCATGAGCTAATCCATCTCCTCCGATATACAGTTCACCTGGAATACCTATTGGTACTAATTGTTTATATTGATCTAATACATAGACTTGTGTATTCGCTATAGGACGGCCTATTGGAATAGAATTTAATGCTAATGAAGTTTCTTTGACAAGATAGTAAGTTGTGAAGGTAGTATTTTCTGTCGGGCCATATCCGTTTAATATTTTTTTAGGTCTTGTTTTTTGGTTAAAAAGACGAGCGATTGAATGCGGATTTAAGGGTTCTCCACCTATAATGAGGTTTTCTAGATAGCAAAAAAGGTTGGGTTGGATATCAATGAGCTGATTGAATAGAGCAGATGTTAACCATAAAGTATTAATCGAATTTTCTTGTAATATTTTGTAAAAAGTCTTTACATTAAGTAAATCATTTTTATCACATATTACTAATTTGGATCCATTTGTCAGCGCACCCCATATTTCAAAAAACGTTGCATCAAACGCTTCATAGGATGTCTGGGCTATCGTATCTTTTTCGTTTAAATTAATGTAGTTAGTGTTTTTTACTAAGCGGGCCACGCCTTTATGAGTAATTTTTACTCCTTTAGGTGATCCAGTGGATCCAGATGTATAAATAATACAAGCCATATTATCAGCATGCGAAAAACTAATAATAGAATCGGTTTTAATATAAGTATTTTTATTTTTTAAAAGGGTGCTGATTTCTAATTCACTGCAACTTAAACCCAGTTTGGTTTGCAAAATTGTTATTTTGGGTTTTATATTTTGTACGATATATTCTATTCTTTTTTTTGTGGAGTCAGAAGCAATACAAATATATGTACCTCCTGCTTTTAGAATAGCCAACATGCTTATGACCATTTCTAGGCTACGTCCTAAACAAATTGCAACCAACGTTTCTACAGTTACACCATTTTTTTGTAAGTAATAGGCAATTTGGTTGGCTTTTTCATTAAGCTGCGTGTAAGTATAAAACTGCTCTTTATAGATTAATGCTATATTATTGGGTGTTTTTTCTACTTGTTCTTCAAAGAGTTGATGAATAGTCTTATTGTGCGGGTAATCTGTTTGTGTATCATTCCACTCCAACAATAATCTATTACGTTCCTTTGTTGTTAATAATGGTAAATGAGTAATAGATTTTTCTGTGGGATTTTGAATTATGTTTTCCAACAAGGTTTGTAGATGTCCCACTATATTAGAAAAAATAGACTGCAAATTTACATTAGTTGCTTTCTGAGCAATTAGAAAGCGAATTTCCTTCCTATGAATACAGATAATAAGTGGAAAATCTATTATAGGTGATATTTTTTCTTCTGGTTCTAAACTAATAGCAATCACAGGGTGCGATACTGATTTTATGGCAGGATAGCGGCTAAAGATATCACATAGATAGGTTTTTTTCTGATTTAATTTTTCTAGCTGACTTTGTGTTAATTTTAAAACCTTATCGAAGTCCATCTCATAGTCTAACGCTATGTTAAAAGGGACACTATTTGCCACTAAAGATGGATAAGTATTGGAAAAAGGGTAAGTAGAAGGTTGATGTAGTGCAACACCTAAAGCTTCATCGTTCCCTAGTCGATATAAGTACAGCATGAGAAGTGATAATAGTAAATCACACTCCTTAGTTTCGGGAAACGCTAGTTGTAATTTTTGTTTTAAGCTATCTGAAAGGTTAAATGTTGCTGCCAGGTTATGCTCTGTGTATCCTTCAGTCACTTGATGGACTGTTTCTAAAAAAGGAAAAACAGCGGGTTTAAAATGTTTCCACTCTTTTACCCAAAATGCTTCATATCTAGAAAGTGTTTCACTCTGTTTTTTGTAAGATTCCCAAACATTATCTTCAGGGATAGTAAGCTTTGTTCCAGGTGTAATATTTCCTTTGTTATAAATACTCTGTAAGGTACAGTCACCTCCTGTTAAGGTTTTTAATTGTTTGATGGTAATAATCGTTTGGTCTTGTGTGGCTACTTCTAAGGCACCATCATTTGCAGCGATGACCGTTCCGGCGGGTAAGTCTGTTTTAGTTTCTGACCAACTGAGCTCAGCGATTAAATACGTTTCTTCCTGATGAACTAATTTAGGCGTTGTAAAACGATTAGTATAATTACCAAATTTTGTTGCTCTAAAGAGACGTTCTATGTCTTTTCCGGGCTGGTTCCAGTTAATCCAAGCATTGCCTGGAGGTTTGTCACCTAAACCATAATAACTGCCTTGATTATGATCTTGGGGAATAGCTATTGTGTGGAGCTGTTCCTTATTTTGTATAAGGGTTAGTTTCTTAATTAATTCTCGGAAGCCGCTATAAGCAATTTCATGGCACTTAAGGTTAAGACTCACGGCTGTTTCTTGACTATTGATCGGGACTTTTTTTTGAATAAGAATGGGACCCGCATCAACTTTATCTTCCATCATGTGCCATGTGATCCCATGCTCTTTTTCTTCCCGCCAAATAGCCCATGAAGTAGCATGAACGCCGGCATAATAAGGGAGCAGAGCATCGTGATAGTTAATGGCAGCAATACTTGGTTTATCTAGTAATTCGGATTTTAAAATAGTAGGATTGGCTATACTAAAGAGATAATCGAATTGATTTGAAAGCAGTACGCTTTTACTTGCTGGTAGATTATAGAAATGGTTAATCTGTGATTTTGTAGCCCAATCACGGATTTTTGATGACGAGGAAACAATACCTAAAAGGTCATAGCCTTGCCTAACTAGCCATTGGGCACATTGGAGTGTTAAATTGGTTTCACCGATAATATAACAATTCATTTTTTTATTGGGTTTAATTTAGGTTAAAATATTTTATTTTTGTTAAGCGATTATAATCATAACCAATTTTTATTTAAAAATCTTACTTGAAAATAAGTTATGTGTATAGGCAGTATAGTAACATTAAGCGGTGCTTTTTTATATGAAAAAATCTAAAAAAAATTTAATTATTTCCAAATTTAATACCATCGAAGACGTAGATTTTTATTATCGTAATTTAATTACATCTATGCCCAATTATGTTTTTTGGTTGGATAAAGAAGGCAAAGCTTTAGGTTATAATGAGAATCTTCTGAAATTTCTTGGATTAAATTCTATAGATGAATTTATTGGGATGACCCATGAGGATGTTGCTCAGCTTCTTGGTTTAACAGGAGAAAGAATTAAATCATTTAAAAAAGATTACTTGGAAGTAATGAGCACCGGACTTCCTATAGTAAATCAAGAAGATCCACCTATTTCTGATGTACAAGGTAATTCGTTTTATTTTGTAACTAGTTTGGTTCCTTTGTTTGATAGACAAGGTGATATTGTTGGGGTTCTAGGCATATCAACTGATATTACTGATAGAAAGCAAACTGAAGAAAGATTGAAGTTAGCTAAAGAAAGAGCTGAAATAGCCAATCACGCGATGATTACCGCTATGCCTAATAATGTTTTTTGGTGGGGTAAGGATGGTAGAGCTCTAGGTTGTAATTATAATACATTGAAATTCCTTGGATTAAATTCTGTGGATGAATTTATTGGGATGACTTATGAAAGAGCTGCTAAACTTGCTGGTTGGACAGAAGGACAGGCTAAATCTTTTAAGGAAGATGATCTACAAGTAATAAATACAGGCATTACTATATTAAATAAAGAAGAACCACCAATATCAGATGTACATGGTAATTTATTTTATTATGTAACCAGTCGAGTTCCATTGTTTGATAAACAAAGTAACGTTATTGAAATTTTAGGTATATCAACCGATATTACCGTTCGGAAACAAGCTGAACAAACACTCAAAATTGCAAAAGAAAAGGCTGAGTTAGCTAGTCAAGCAAAAACAGAATTTCTCGAAAACATGCGCCATGATATTCGTACACCGTTGAGTGGAATAGTCGGTTGTGCGCAGTTGATCCAAATGCAAGCTAATAATCCTAAAAAAGTAGCAGAGTATGCGGATGATTTGATTCAATCCAGCGATGCTTTATTAGCATTGCTTAATAAAGTTTTAGAAAGTATTCAAGTAGCCAGTGGAGAAATCTCCCTTTTAAAGAAAAGATTTAATCTTCGTCGAGTACTTGAGCAGATAGTACAGTTAAATAAACCGCAAGCGAAGGTAAAACGTTTAAATTTACAGCTCGATTATGACGAAACTATTCCTGTTTATTTGTTAGGCGATCCAGTTCGTGTGCAACGAATTATTTTAGAACTGTTGACCAATGCCTTAAAATTTACGGATAAAGGTGAAATCAAAGTCGGGGCCAGGCTGATGAAAACTAAAACCCAATCAGGACAAATAATTGTTAAATTGAGTGTCCGCGATACGGGAATAGGAATTCCACTGGAGCAGCAAAATGAAGTGTATACCCGTTTTAAAAGACTCACTTCTTCCTATCAAGGCATTTATCCTGGAACTGGCTTAGGCCTTTCAGTAGTTAAACAATTTATAGATGATCTAGACGGCGAAATTCAACTGGATAGTAAACTAAATCAAGGTTCTACTTTTACTTGTTTGATTCCTTTTCAGGAATCGTTGTTAACAAAAAATAGGAATGAGGTAGAAGAAATTCCAGCATTTGCTATGGATATTTGTTTGGCCGATAAAAAGGTAGCAAAAACGTCCTCTACACAAGAAACCGTTAGAGCAACAGGGAGTCGTGTGCTTTTGGTAGAAGACAATCTAATTGCTGCCAAGTTAGCCCAGAATGTATTATCAAATCTGAATTGTCGAATTGATAGCGCAAAAGATGGGAAAGAGGCATTGTTGTGTGTAGAAAAAAATCACTACGATCTTATTTTAATGGATGTTGGATTACCAGATATGGATGGTAGTGAGGTCACTCGGCGTATTCGATTAAAGCAGAGGCAGCATAAGTCAGTTCCAATTGTAGGCTTAACAGCACATATAGAAATTGAGAAGAAACAAAGTTGCCTGGCCAATGGGATGAATGCTGTTTATACCAAGCCATTAACCCCAGAAAAAGCTAGCGAAATGTTGAATGTATTTATTTCACCCTCGCTTCCTACACCAATAACAATTAATAATACTTTACAAGATATTGCTCTGATTAATGTTGAACAAGCCATTCGGTTAATAGGTAATAAAAAACTTGCT
>CAYQIE010000039.1:0-557 GCA_964417505.1 Rickettsiella sp.
CCATTTTTACTTCGTGCTTTTATTTTAGTAGCATCCGCTGTATCGGGCAAGGTAAAACGTCTATAAAACTGACCCTGTAATCTCTCTAATCGAGTATATCCCTCTCTTTGCTCTTTATTGAAGGTATTTCGTTCACCTTTTATATTGAGAATACTATCTTCCATATTTATCTCGATATCTTTGGGATCTACTCCAGGAATATCGGCCTTAATTAAGAATTGATTGGTTTCTTCCTTTATATCAACGTAGGGCTTCCAACTACTTGTTTCTACAAACGAATCATCGTTTATAGATGATATATCAGATGAGTTTCCACCTAATACTCGATTCATATAATCAAATATGGAAGGTACTTTATATTCATAACGTGCTAAATTAGTCATATTAAGCCTCCTTTTTGGCTAGGTTTTAAATTATCTCTATCATTTTTATGGGGATTTTCTAATGAAAAATCAAGATCAATTTAAAGAAGCTTGAAGAATCAATAAAAAATAAAGGTTTGCACAATGAAAGACTTTATGGTGAAGATATTAAACGTGAATTTAAGGCCAAGGAGT
>CAYQIE010000040.1:0-13384 GCA_964417505.1 Rickettsiella sp.
TTTTGTATACTTAAATTCGGATACCTTCTTTCCTTTTTAGCCTTTTCTCTTCCCCCTCTAGTTTAAATCCTTATATAGCAGAGCGAAACTTTTGGTGAAGCTAAACTTTTTTGAGCATAATTTTTAAAGCCAAGTATTTGGCCCAATTAATGACGTAGATTAAGTATATTAAACATTACTTTACTATTATCTAGGTTCAGATTAAAGGGGGTTCGATTCGTTTAGCTGAAATAGCTGCAGCTAGCCGGGGAAATCTGCATGCTGCGAGTCGTATTGTTGAAAATGATGGTAAAGCGATAACTGCTAAAGGTGTTGCTTGGGATTTAGAAAGAAATGTTCGCATTAGCAGTCAAGTCAAACGAAGTATTGTGACGTCAACAGGTGCAACTTACAGCCATGACATACAAACCCTAACCGGGAATGCAGCAAGCTCAATTGCTCTAAGAAATGCAATTTTCAAAGTTATCCCTAAAGCACTCATCGATAGAGTGTATGAAAAAGCGGTGAAATATGCCGTTGGTGATCAAAAAACCTTAAGCACCCACCGCAGTAAAGCTTTTGCATGGTATAGAAAACGCGGTGTTGATCATACCAAGATACTGAAATTTTTTAATAAAAATAACATGGAGGATTTAACGTTAAATGAATTGGAAAAGTTACAAGGTATTGCAACTTTCATCAAAGAAGGGTTTGTAGAGCTTGATAAAGCTTTTGTTTTAGATGAAGAGACAACGCCTCTCCAATGTGGAAGAGCGTGTCAAGAATTTATTGAACAACGAAACAAAAAACTAATCCTAACTGCCAAACCCTGTTAAGGAGACACTGATGAAGCGCGGAAACACTCTATCGGTGCCTGGCCACAACCAATTCGACGATTGAATCATGGTTACGCACAGCTTATCTCGATCGTTCGATCGAAGCAAATTAATCCCAACAAAATCTATCTATTATCTGGAGTCCATTTACCTGGAGTCCATCTGTCTGGAATTACATTTAAATTTTTATATATTCAGAATAAGCCCATCCAAAACAAAAATAGGATGTGTGATGTTTGTGTCTGCTCTATTTTTTATAACTCTCTAATACAAGGGAGTTGATATGGTCATCAGTAAGAGAATTCTAGATGTTGCTTGGCATCAAACTAATGTACGAGAAAAAGATTACTTTAGAGCTTTAGCAGAAGTATCTATAGCGAATAAAAATATAAAGAACCCTAATTTTTTTCAATTACGAATAGAAGCACTTTTTTTATCTCATCGGTTTATTAGAAATTCTACTTTTTTCCTGAAATTTCACCACAAGATAAGTTGTCTTATTTTAACATCATGGGGATTTGAAGCTGAAGAAATAGATGAAGTACTTGAAGTTAAGGAAGATAGCACAATTAAAATGCGTGCAAAAATTTCTCGAAAATTAAATGCTAAAAATATTCCACATGTCGTTTACAAGGCAAGTCAAGCGAGAATATAAAATCTAAATAATGTTGATTTTCTTCTTCATCCAAAGAAGAAAAATTTTCCTAAAAGAATCAACAAAACTCACGAACCTGAAATGGAATTTGCATAAAAACATAATTAATCATGACGCCATCATGAAAAAAAATAAAACGATAAAACAGCCTGAATCAGATGTTTTATATAACATGAAAGAGGATATATTAATGTTTTTTTCAGTGGTGAGTTTATAAAAATATTCACTGATATTGCCAATAAACAGTTTGCATCTTCAGTTTATTCACTAAAAAATTTAGCTTCATTTCTTATCCATTTATATTTTTAAAAATATCAGGCTATTTATTTAGATATTGATCTTGTTTTTCATAAATTGTATCAAATATTAACTTATATCAAAATGGGTAAAAATAAAAGGACTGAAATTTATCTTGCGGCGCCTAAAGAAAAATCTTCAAAACTGGAAAAATTTGATCTATCTAAAAACATTATTCTTCGATTCTTATATGGAGAGGATATCTTAGATAAAGAAGGTAGAAAATGTATCTATTAATGTTCTAAATTCACCCTCTAGAGTAAAAATATTATGACTGTTGAAAATAATAAAAAAACTGAAACAATAAAAAAATCTTTAGGTGAACTTCTAGTTAAATTAGAACATCGAAAACAAAAGATCGCTACCAGTAAATCTTATATCTTTATCGACGATAAGATAACTCCCTATGACCCAAAAGATCAATTAGAATTACTCAATAAAGCAACGAGTAAATTAAGTAACTTAATTAAACAATTTAATTTTGTAGATGATTTAAATTCGGTTAAAGAGTTTAGAGAAACTGAATTATTTTTCTTGAATAATTATGAGTTGGAAAATTTCACTTTCCCAAGTTATGAGTCACAAATTGACCCTAATCTTCTAGATCATGTCAACATAGAAATAAGATTAGATAAGTTGTCCAAAAAAGCCGACGATTTATATCGCTGCGGCTATTACTCATAAGGCATTATAGCTAATGGCGTTGAAAATGATATAAGAAATTTGAACCACCGGCATTTTGAAAAAAAATTAATTGATCCCAATGATTACAAAATTCGAGCGTTTGCTATTATAGATAAAGCCAGGCCCATACTAAAACAACATCGAGGTTGTAAAGAGAATACTAACTAATCTTGCTGCGCTAATTTCAACTCTAGGAATTGCTTTTGTTGTCAATAAATGCGTTAACAATCGTTTTCTCTTCTTTCCAGAAACAAAAAGTTCTGCGCTGCTCACTAAGCTTGAGCATAGAATATCCAAGTTAGATTTTAACTTATTTTTTTAATTGAAAAAGGGTAAAAAAATGGAATCAAAAAAAACTAATCCTAAGTATGCATTATTAATAGAAGCTGATAAGCCCTGTCAAAAAATCATGACTCATTCTTTACAAAAACTTAACTATAAGATGGATTTAGCGGATGAGGGCCTAAAAGCCGTAAAAATGGCGCAAGATAATAAACTATACGATTTAATTATATCCGATGTAAGGAATAAGGGACTTTCTGGAGAGGGAGTTATCCCCCTTATTCGCGAAAATAAAAATGAAGATACGGTAATAATCGTATGGAGCGCATTTGTCAATAAAAAAACGAGGCTATGTATTTAAGCTGGGAGGCAGATGCGGCTTTAACTAAACCTTGTACGATATCGATGACTTAAAAATTACGATTGATGGATGCTTAAAGCGTTGGCGAAACGAAAAGGAATTGCGCCATACAATAAAAAAAATTAAAAAAAGTGGCGAGACGGTGGGTGGCGGCCGGATAAATTTATTACAAGATTTATTTCATTTACCTATACCTAATAGTCAGCTTTGGATTTTGATCGATGTTTTGCTGACCATTATGGAATATAACAATGGGATAACTTATCTCGCTTAGCCGTCATAACAGAAAATTCAAATCTCTAAAAGCCCGTTATGAGAAGATACGAATATAAAAATAATTAAAATGAGGGAATTATGCGCATACTATTAAATGAGAATGGAGATGTACAAAAAGGGTTAAAACGATATGGTTATACCGTGGATCGACTGAGGGATGGGAAGGTCTTATTAAGTTTTATAAAAACAGAAAAATTTGAAGTTATTTTACTTGACTTAAGTTTATCACCGACATTAGGAATAAGCATTCTACGTAATATACGTGCTAAAGGTTTCACAATACCTGTGCTTATTTTAACCAGCTATTCAACCACTAAAAATAAAGTACAAACTTTTGATGGTGGTGCTGATGATTACTTAACTAAATTTATTGACTTGAATGAACTATCCGCCAGAATTCGAGCATTACAACGACGATATTCCAATAATCGAACCTCTCTCCTTTTGACCCATCAGGATATTGAATTAAATCCCAGCTCATTGACAGTCACACTAAAATGAGAGGCTGTTAATTTTTCTCGTCGTGAATTTAGCTTATTACAAAAATTATTAGAAAATGTGTTCCATGTTGTTTCTCGTAATACACTGAATCAATGTCTCTATGGCTGGGTAGATGAAATTGATAGTAATACCCTCGAAGTCCATGTCCATAATATACGAAAGAATTAGCCAATACCCTATTAATTCGAACCATACGTGGCATTGGCTATATGGTAGTGAAGGAAAACTCATGAGTCTCAATAAAAGAATAACCCTATTATTTCCATTGAGCTTAATTCTTTATGAATTACCTTTGTATTTATCTAATAATCTTTTTTTACCAGCTCTATCCCAGATAACCAAAACCTTTCAAGTAACCAATGCAACATCCCAATTAAGTATTGCCTTATGGTTTCTAGGCCCATCCGTTTTCCAAGTGTTGTTAGGGCCGCTATCTGATTCATTACTGGCGTAAAAGAATACTATTGGAGGGAGGTATTCTTTTTGTAATTGTCACCGTACTTTGTAGTTTTACTCATTCGATCATCTGGTTTCTAATCGGTAGGTTTTTTCAAAGCTGTGTTGTGAGCACCCCTAAGTCGTTTTTACTTAATCGAGTATTTAAAACTCAATCTTATTCAGGCTTTATGCAAATGCTAGTTTATGGATTATTTATTCTCGGTATAAATCTAAAAAATTTATTGAACTACTCTATAGAAAAAATGATCCAGTTCGGGATATTGCTAACAGTACTCTTTTTTAGTTTAGGCTTAGGGATATTAATCTATTTACCCCAGCATCTATTCTGGGTGATTGTAAATGTTTTATTGTTTTGTTTAAGCACAGGATTTATTTTTTTCTCGTTAAATCGTAAAGCGATTGAGATACCAAAAGGTGCTCCGATGGGTACGATTATCGCGGTATTTTCTATGGCTATGAATTTATTTGGGTTTTTAGGAAGCTTAGCGGCTAGAAAATTATATTTCTAATTAAATAATGATAAAATTTAATTATACTATGGAAATAATAAAATACGATACTAAAATTTTTTATTATTAAAGAATAAAAATAGAGGGAGGTTAGAGAATTTGGATGTCAATAAAAACTTGAAATTATTCTTATTAAAATGTTAGAATTTAATTATTAGAAATTAATAAGTTTATGTTAATGTTTGCACGCTTTATTTTAACTAATAAACTTAATAAATATTTAACTAAATTATGTCTAAAATTATAAAAATAAATAAATTGTTTGAAAACAAGCTGAGTTATATCCAAATAAAATATCAATAATTGATAAGGATAAAGAAATAACTTACAAAGAATTAAATGACAAGGTTAATCAGCTTGCCCATATTATGATCGAGCAAGGCATAAAACTAGGAGATTTAGTTCCTTTATTTATAGAAAAAAATATAGAAACGTTTATAGCTATTTTGGCAATATTAAAAACAGGCGCTGCTTTCTACCTTTTTAATCCTGAACAATTAGAAAAGTCTCCTTATCCAAATTTTAGAAACTATTCAAGCAAAATGTATTGTTAGTCAATCTAATTTATTAAATTATTAAAGATTATTCTGGAGTATTATTAATTTGAGTAATCTTCTCCTTATTTTGTCAGGTATTTCTAAAAAATTAATGCCTGTGATAGAAGAAAGTGATCAGGATGTAGCTTACGGAATATTAACTTCAGGAACCACTGGAAATCCTAAATATGTTGTTATTACTCACCAGAATCTTTTAGATACCTATTATTCTTGGGAGTCGGTATATCAATTATCTCAAAACAATGTTCATCTCCAGATGGCAGCACTTGGGTTTGATGTGTTTGTAGTCGATTGGGTCCGTGCCTTATGTTCAGGTGCCCAATTAGTTATTTGCTCCAAAAAAACTTTATTATAGCCAAAAAAGTTATATAACTTAATAAGAGACCATCAGATTAATTGTGCTGAATTTGTGCCAGCAACACTGAGAGGCTTATTAAATTTTTCAGAAAAAGAGCGGTTTAAATTAGAAACATTTCGACTGCTTCTTTGTGGCTCAGATCAGTGGTCTATGGATGAATATCGCCGCGTAAAGTTGCTTTGTTCTTCTAATGCTCAGGTTATTAATTCATATGGCCTAAGTGAAACAACGATTGATAGTACCTACTTTGAAGAAGATTCCTCAGTAGTATTACCATCGATTTCGATTGTGCCTGCAGGTAAGCCTTTTCCCCATGCAAAAATTTATTTGTTAGACGAGTACGGCAAAGAAGTACCTTGTGGAGTGGAAGGCGAAATATACATTGGCGGTAGCGGAGTGGGTAGTTATTTAAACCAGCCACAAATTTCAATTGAGCGTTTTTTTCTGACCCTTATATTTCTGGCCAAAAGATATATAAAACAGGAGATAAATGACGATTCTTATCTGATGGAAATTTAGAATTTTTAGGTTGAAATCAGTTACATATTAAATATGATGGTAAACGAATAGAATTATCTATTGTTGAGTCTTTACTTAACCAACATCAAGGAATTAATCAAGCCCTAGTTATTCCTGAAACTCATGCTAATAAAACTCTACTAAATTGCTTTGTTGATTTATCTGATCAGGAAATTACCTATAATGAATTAAGAAAATATTTGAATGAGGGCATATTAAATTTGATTGTACCTACCTACAAAATTTTTTGCGGTAAAAAAAATAGCACTCACCGTAAATGGTAAACTTGATAGGAAGGTTGCTTCTCAAACGATTATCAAAGAATTAACCCCTGAAATTATACGCCCGAGTACTCCTTTAGAAGCTGAATTGGTAAAAATATGGCAAGAAATTTTTCAAATAGAAGAAATTGGAATTCAGAATAATTTTTGTGATTTAGGTGGTTCTTCTTTACAATTTGTTCAAATGATAGAAGAAATTAATAAACAGTTAAAACTTTCTTTAAATCCTTCGTTACCTATAAGAACGATCAAAGAATTATCAATTATTATTAAAAGATTAAATGAAGAATTGTCTCAGGAAGAAGTCGATCGGATTGTCATTATTGGTGGGGGACCTGCTGCAATTTCTTTATGTTGGCAGCTCTTTAATGAAATAAAATTTAGAACTTTAAATAAAGCATTAGAAATCCTTGTGTTTGAGAAAAATAAAGAAATAGGGTTAGGGTTACCTTACGCTCAAAAGGAAGAAGCTTATATTTTGAACCTTCCGAAAAATATAATGGAACCTATTCCGGATAAAAAAAGCGAATTTTCTGCTTGGTTATGCTTAAACTATCCTAATTATGCTGACAAAAGTGAATTTACACCTCGTTATTTTTTTGGACAATATTTAAATTATCTTGCTAAAAAATTTCAATTTGAAGCTGCAAAAATGAACATCAAAGTATCTTATATTACCTCCACTGAGGTATTTAATATAAGTAAAGATGCTAATCGCTTTCTTATTAAAAACACTCAGGAGATTTGAAAGCAGATTATGTTATTTTATGTACTGGACATATGCCATCTAATACCTATAGAGAATATATTGGAAAACCCGGATATTCACATAATCCATGGAATAATGATTCTTTTTTAGAAACTCAACCAAATGAATCGGTGGGGATTTTAAGTACTCGATTAACAGCCATTGACGTTGCGGTCAAACTTATAAACCAAAACCACCGTGGTCCCATCACAATGATTTCCCCCAATGGTTTATTGCCTATGGTTTTAGCAAAAAAAGTTCTTCCCTATCAAATGCAATACTTGAAATTAGATTCTTTACCAGACCAAATTCAATTATCTTACATACTCAAAATTTTTTTCAAAGAAATTAGCTTAGCTTTAAATAAATCTTGCAGCCTTCATACTATTCCAAAATCCTATAAAGATATTAAACCCTTGAACTGGATGAATAAAGAAATTACACAAGCTAAACAAAATACTAAACCATGGCAACAAGTCATATTTTCTTTTTATCCTATGGCCCCAGATATTTGGCAAAGAATGGATAGTGAGAATCAAAGAAAATTTATATTGAAGTATAATTCTCTATTTATGACTTATTTAGCAGCTTTTCCCTAGAAAATGCTTACAAAGTTAAAAATTTACTTGAATCAGGCCAATTAAAGGTATTAGGAGGCCTGCAATTTATTAAACATCAAGATGAAAAATTTACTTTACAAGGACAAGAGGCCGTTAAAACAAATTATCTCTTCAATGCTACTGGCCCTGGTTATAATGTCAGACATCAGCCACTATTTACTAATATGTTAAATCAAGGTTTGATACGCCAACATCCCTTAGGAGGAATTGATGTTAAGCCTGAAACTTTACAAGTATTTAATTCACAAAAACAGCTTAATCCTAGATTATTTGCGATAGGTGAATTAACTCGCAGCAAATATTTAATGACAACTGATTTGGCTACAGTAGCAAAGCAAGCTAATAAAGTTTCACAAACTATTAGTAGCAAAATAATACGAAACACAATTTGTAAAACTTTTACAAGAAATAATCATATGTCGCGTTTTTTTTCTGTGCCCACCCAAATTATTTCTAATTTTCAAACAATTAATATATATCTATTAAAAGGATAACAAAAATATGAAAATAAACAGCCAGTTATTGGAACGTATTATCCAATATTTACCAAATTATATTTTTGTGAAAGTTTAGATTTAATTTATAAATTATGTAACCAAAATTTTGTCCAGGCAGTAGCCGGGAATCCTGTGGACAAAAGTGACTATGAATTGCCATGGGATAAAAGTTTAGCCGCACTTTATCAAGAGGAAGATAGATTTATCCTGAGTACAGGACAATCTATTTTAAATAAAGAAAGATGCTTATCTGTTAGTAAAGCCCTACTTTATGATGACAATGAGAAAATTGTTGGTATTTTAGGTGTTTATATAGATATCACTGAAAAGAAAAAAGATGAAAAAATTATTATTCAAGCGAAAATAGCTGCTGAAGCGGCCAACAAAGCAAAAACTGAATTCATCATGAATATGAGTCATGATCTCCGTACGCCTTTATCTGGCATTCTTGGCCTTTCTAGCATACAGGCTAAGGAAGGGACTGGCGAAGAAGATAGAAAATTAGGGGAATGGGTTTACGATGCAGGAGATCAGCTTTAGAGTTGCTTAATTCAGTAATAGAAGTAACTGCCGCTGAACATCCCTTGGATCGAATTAAACAAGAGAAGATTGATTTAGTGAAACTCGCTGAAGAATTAGAATCTTTAATGCAGCCAACTATCTAAAGCAAAAAATTAACATTCCAGTTAAAATTCGATCCTTATCTTCCTATTATTGTCAGTGATAAAATTAAATTAAAAACAATTCTTCTTAATCTTCTTTCTAACGCCATCAAATTTACCAAAATTGGAAATATCAATTTATAAATAAATTTATTATCTATTACCAACGAACATGCCAAAATAGAAATTCGTATAACTGACACCGGGATTGGTATTCCTGAGAATAAAATTGATAAAATATTTGGCCGTTTTTATAGCGCACACCCATCTTATAAAGCAGAATACACAGGTTATGGTATCGGTTTGTTTTTAGTCAAACAAGCTTTGGAACTTTTAAGAGGTGAAATAAAAGTTTCGAGTGATGAAGGAAAAGGAAGCTGTTTTACTTTAGAATTTAATTTTCCTTTAGCAGAAGAAGCTATAAAACAAGCAACATCTGCCTCACGTCAATCACCAATGCGCCTTAAAATAGATAAGAAAATGAACTCTGTGTTAGTTGTTGATGATAATAGTTTAATACTCTTTGCAGAGAAAACGTGCCTAAAAATTTAGGTTATGAAGTAACTACCGTTACTAAAGGAAAAGTAGCCTTAAAAGCTTTACAAAGCCAATCCTTTGATTGGGTATTGCTGGATATTGGGTTACCTGATATGGAGGGAACAGGGGTCGCAAGAATTTATCGTCAATGGGAACAAGAAAATAACAAACCCCATCTTCCAATCTTCGTTTTAACTGCGCATATGGAAGATAAAATTAAAGAGAAATATCTAGAAATAGGCATTGATTATATACTTAAAAAACCTTTTACAGAAAATGATATAAAAACAATTAAAAAATATATTAAATAAAATTCAGTGTTACCAAAATTATTGATAGAAAATAGATTGTTTTTTTCTATTTTCCTAATTAACAGTTGCAGTTGTTATGTCTTTTGAAGAAAAACCATAAGCTTGAACAAGAATAGAATGTTCTGCTTTAGTAATTTGATCAGTAATTTGGTGGGTACAATCTTGTCCTGGAGTAAAACAGGAATGTATAACAGGGCAAGTAACAGGTGTTGCTGATAAGCTAACTAAATTAGTAGGTGACGATCCAGAACATCCTTGAATAAGTATCAAAGAACTGAGTATGCAAATTAATCTCTTTATCATCATAATATGAATATCCAAATTGTTAATGTATTTTCTAAAAATAATCGAGACGGAAATCCTTGAGCTATAGTCGGTAATACCAATTATCTTAACACAAACAAAATACAATCAAGAAAATATATTACGCAGCTCCCTTTAAAACTAGAGATAATCAATTTGATTCTGAATAAAAATCTTTTCCGGTAAAAGATTTTAAAATTATTAATTTATTTCTGAGTAAAAATTAAAAATAAATTGTAAATTTTTGATAAAATAAATTTATTTTAAAAAAATAATATAAAATAACTAATTGTAAACAATTACAAGAAAAGGAGTTTCAGATGCCTAACCCTCAAATCTCACTTACTGAAACGGATGCGGATACGATCTTAGAATCATTTATAAAGACGGGTCACTTCAAGTTAATTGATACCACCGTAACGACTGAAGTATTAAACTATTTTATAAATTATTTAAAACAACTAACTGGGAAGCTAAAAGGCTGGGATCATAGAGTCCATTTTGAAAATGTAACTTTTAATCTCAATATTTCAGAGCAAGCCTATCGAGATGAGAAAATTGAAAAACTATTGGACAAGATATTTTATTTTTCATCGAGATGGTCTGTTATTGCATTGGATAATGTAACGGTTTTACTAGATGAAAATCCTTATCCACTGAGTTCGAATTTTATATTAGAGTTACTAACTCGATTTACGCCACCTCAACCTACCAATTTATACATTAGTCACCAACTCACTATAAGGAATACTGAGTTTCATCCATGGGGCTGGATACATTTTTTAATTACACGACCCCAGTTCCATACCTTGGTATTGGAATTACCTGATGATGAAGCGTTGGAAGATAATCTAATGGTACTTTTCGAATCGTTACATTACGCTAAAATTAAAGTCTTAGAGCTTAAAAATACTGATCTTAGTTTGGAATGTTATCAAGCGTTAAATGAATTAATTAATAAAAATTATTATATTGAAGAGCTGCAAATCAGTGAGCCGACTGATCCTGAATCACTGGTCATCTTCCAAAAAATTAATGAATACTTATCTAAGGGTGAAACCGGACAGCAACGTTTTGATAGGGAAAGATTTAATCAAGATGAATTTTTACGATTATTCAATAAGGTGAAAAGTGCCTTACAGCATGAAACAGTTGAAGATAAGATTATACAATTTGAAAAAGAATTAAAATTCATATTAGAACCAAAAAAGAGGGACGGTAATACCATTGTCCGAGAGGAAATTAAATTGAATCCTATGGCAATCATTCCTAAAGATCATGCGGTGTATTACGATCATGCAGAATATATTGTAGGCCGTTTGCCTTTGTTTAGATTGAATTTAAACCGTTTTATTGATAATCAGGTCAATACCTTAGGTTATTTCTTATTAGAGGAGGCCTTAAAGAACAATGATCATTTTATGATGAACTGTCTTCTAGATAATGGGACCGCTAATTTGTTTGAACAGCACGCTGGAGAAAAACCTTTATTAATGCAGATCTATGAAAATGCCGACTTTAAAAAGGTTATTTTAGACCATATTTATTCTCGTCAAACCTTAATCACTCTGGCGCAAGAAGTTTTAAAAAATTACCCAAAATCCCAAAGAATAATGGTTGAACTGGCATACTCTCTTATAAACTATACCAGAAGATTAGAAAAAATAATCTACTCTTATAAGTTGAGTGGTTTTGAACGTTTACTGAATCGATTGAGAGAAAGGTTTGAGTTAGCAAATCCTTCTAAGCAAAGGGAACGAGAGTTTATCGAGATCTATTGGAGAGTAGGTAAAAGTCTCATACTATTTCATAATGATGGAGAAGTAACAGTAGAGTCGGTATCCAATGCGCAAAGTACATTGGATGAAGTAATCGCTATTTCAGAGCATGCAGATTCGGGCTGGTTACGAGGATCCGAATTGCATTATAAATTAACTAATAGACTAGATTTATTAAAAAAAGCTATGGATAGGGACACACACTCACTAGGGAGAGAAATTAAAAATGAGCACCAACCGACAAAAAAAACTTTTAATAACGAAGATGGATATTTAAAAAATTTCTTTTCAAACAATAATACCAAAAGACAAAATTTTGAAGAAATGGATTTAGATGAGCCTGGACCCAGCACCCGTGTTTTCCCATGGCATTGAACTAAAATCAACGGAGGCAAGGAATGCAAAATAGATTATAGAAAGATCTAACCTATATAATAGCTAAAGAACCTTTTGAAGGAATATATTGGGGATGGGGTCCTCAATGGGTTAGCTTTATTAAGATAGATTCTCCCATCACAGTGGACAAGCCTTTATGGACTCACGAGGAAAATAGCCTTGATACAATTCGGTTATTTGGTCTAACTCCGGATCAACTCCAACTTGAGATCATCCGTTATTGGCAGCAACCCTTTTGGAAGATGGCTGTTAAGTTTATTTACTTCTATTAATCGTAAAATTAAGCTTTGGTCCACCTATATTAAGTGTAGCTAAGGGAGTTCGGAGTTCATGAGCAACGCTGGTAGCCACAGAAGACATTGCATTTAAACGTTCTTGGCTTGTATTTCTTTATTTCTAGCAAAAAGAAATACAACTGCTAAGGAACCTAAATATTGAGACATTAGACCAATAAAATTATCATTTTTAAAATGGACGACTGAAGTAAAGTGATAGCTTAACCAAGTCAGAGAAACTCCCAATGTGAGAAGAATTATAAAGCTAATAAGTCAATCGACCAAGAGCATCAGTAAAACCAGCACGATAGTGGTACTCATAAGCCATACATCAACAGCATGGTTTTTAAAAGCATAAAGCTAAAAAGAAGAAAGGGAGGCGAAACAATAAGGTTACATACCAATAAGTCGGCAACCATATTTGAAGTTTTTTTGGCCAATATTTGTTTAAAGTTAAAAACAAACAAAGTAAGGCTGCGACTATTCGTAAAGAAAAACTTTCATAGGATCGATTAGAAAAAAACTTCTTTACTATATAATAAAGAGGGTAATTAAGAAGACCAAATATACCAAAAATCTCATACTGCGCACCGAAATCTTCTACTTTTAAACTAGGGAGTGTCGTCAATTAAGTCATCAATATAATGGAAGAAGCGAATTTAACGGCCTCCAAAAAATACTTTCCCCGTTTACAATATCGGGT
>CAYQIE010000041.1:0-4214 GCA_964417505.1 Rickettsiella sp.
TCAATTTAAAGAAGCTTGAAGAATCAATAAAAAATAAAGGTTTGCACAATGAAAGACTTTATGGTGAAGATATTAAACGTGAATTTAAGGCCAAGGAGTAAATATACCCAGTCTTATACCTAAGTAAGTCTCTAGTCGATCTTTAAAAATTAACCTCAGCAGCGCATAAGGTCTCCCGAGTTCGCTTAGGCAAGCGTTAGAAAATAATTATTTAAAGCAGGGAGTTATACTTAAATTCAAAGGCTTATCGTGTTTTATCAAATTAAGTGGTTCAATTGTATACTCGAATGCTTTAGGTAAGTTATGAAAGAAAGATGAATCATTTGTTTGAGTTGGATTGGAGTCAATTTTTTTTAGAGTGTTTAAAGCAATATCTGTTTGCATTGGAAGATTAGAAGTAGCCAGCAACTCTCTGCCGGATTAATTAACACGCTAACTCTTGTAACATAACTATCATCCGCTTGTCCAAATAGAAGCACACCTCCTTCTGTAGTTTGAACAACCTAAAATCTTAAAATTTTTAAAGGCGGCTAGGGCATAATACAAAAAGTAATAGGGAAGGGTTGTGAACTTGAATGAATAATTTTGATCCATTCATTATAAACTCATAAATATTAAAGTGTTAATCTTAATAAAATGTTAAATCTATTATGTTAGATGATCCTTATTCCTAGCCACAGCTTAACGGTTGCATAGCCACTAGCCGTTGTTTTTTTTGAGCTTCTCTGGTAAGAGTGAGTATAAGCTTATATCCAAAAAATGTTTAAGGAGTGATGCTATGTCAAAACCTCTCGTAAAGCTTTCAACCTTGCTTACCATGAGTTTAGTTTTATTTGTTCAGCCAGCTTTGGCTTTAACAAAATCCATTACTTCTAATGTTGAACCGGTAGCTCAAACAAAGAATAATAACGAAACTCAAGAATCCATTCCTATTGATGCTTGGGCTTATATTCAGCAAGGGATGAATACCTTTTTGCAATTAGATTCGGCGATGACTCAACAGTTTTTTGGTAATAAACTGTACTTCAATTATTCTAGATTCGAAGAGAATCCTAAACAGTTTTTAATTTCGTTTGATCTACCGGGTGTTGACCCAAATAAGATTCGGGTATCGGTCTCACAAGGGATATTATCTGTGCAAGTGAAGCATGCCCCTGCTCAATCTAAACAAAACCCATTAAATCAGTATTATTTCTCTTATCATGTGGCTTTGCCAGAAAATGCTAATATTCAAAAAATGAATGCGGTATTGAAACGAGGGGTTTTGCAAATTACCATTGAAAAGACCCATAAATTGGCGTCAATGATCGATATCACTGTTAAGGAAATAGCTTGATGTCGTTGATAAATTAGCTTTGCTAATTGAATAGATTTCGAATAATACTTTGTGTCGGTTCAGCGTGGTTTAAGGTATAAAAATGGAATTCTTTGACGCCGTTTTGCAATAAGCTATGACAAAGTTTTGTGACAAATTCGATACCGACTTCTTGTAAGTAACTAGGATCATTACAAGAAGTTTTCAGATGTTTATGTAACAATAAAGGAATTTCAGCACCGCAGGCCTTGGAAAATTGCATGAGCTTTTGATAATTCATAATTAGTGTAATGCCTGGAATTATCGGGATATGGATAGCAAATTTATCGCAAGCTTCTAAAAAGCAAAAATAAGCATCGCTATTAAAAAAGAATTGGGTAATGGCGCTATTAGCGCCGGCTTCAATCTTGCGTTTGAAATTTTCAATATCCGTCATTGGGTTGATGGCGCGAGGATGAAATTCAGGATAGGTGGCTACAATAATATGAAAATAATTGCCAGTTGCTTTACGGATCGCTATAATTAATTCATTGGCATAATGGAAATCAATGTCTAATGGGGGTATATCGACCGGTTAATCGCCTTGAATAACTAATAATTGTCTAATGTCTAATTGCTGATATTCCTGGAGTAACATTTCTAAACGGTGTTGGGTCATATTGACACAAGAAATATGGGCGTTGCGCTAATCCCAGCAGCGACAAATTGTTCGTACCACATCCAATGATCTTTATTGCAAGGATCCACCCGCACCAAGGGTCACTGAAAAATATTTAGGTTTAAGTTCACATAATTCATCTCGCGTTTGATTGAGATCGTCTAAACCTTTCTGAGTTTTAGGTGGGAAAACCTCAAAACTCACATTAAATTTTTGAAAAAGTGGCATGCGAAGACTCCTTGTTAGCTAAACGTTGGGTAACAAGCGAAGTTTCTTCACGAAGTAATTTAGCGGCGTCAACCATATTGCGTAATGTTGCGGTGACTTCCGCCCAGTTTCGGGTTTTTAAGACACAATCGGGATTAACCCGTAGACGCTCAATAGGAATATAACGTAGTGCATGTTTCAGTTGTTGGATTATTTTACCTTGTGAGGGAATACGCGGTGAATGGATGTCATAAATCCTGGGGGCAATTTCATTGGGATAGGAAAAATTTTCAAAGGCTTGTAAAAGTTCCATTTTTGAACGTGAACTTTCTAGCGTAATGACATCGGCATCGAGTGCAGCAATCGCGCCGATCACATCATTGAATTCAGATTAGCACATATGGGTATGAATCTGCGTACTATCTTTGACACCACAGGATGCGATGCGGAATGAAAAAACCGCCCAATCTAAATAGCTTTGCCAATATTTACGACGTAGTGGTAAGGTTTCGCGAAACGCAGGCTCATCAATTTGGATAATGGAGATACCGGCTTTTTCGAGAACAATGACTTCATCGCATAATGCTAAGGCAATTTGTAAGGCAGTCGCTTGATGAGATTGATCATCGCGGACAAAGAACCACGCTAATATAGTCACTGGACCGGTTAACATGCCTTTGACTGGACGTTTACTTAAGGTTTGGCATAACACACACCAGACCATTCAAAACGGTCATTGCTTGTAGACGACTGACGTCACCATAAATAATAGGGGGTTTGACACAGCGAGATCCATAACTTTGTACCCAGCCGTTTTTGGTAAAAGCAAATCCATATTAATAAGTTCGCCAAAATATTCGAACATATCATTGCGTTCGGCTTCACCATGAACGAGAACATCTAAATCTAAGGCTTCTTGTTGAGCTATCACGTCGGCGATCTGTTGTTTTATTCTTTGTTGATAGATTTCATGCGTAATTTTTCCTGATTTATATTCTTGACGAATCTTTCTGATATCAGAGGTTTGCGGGAAGGATCCGAGCGTTGTGATAGGTAATAACGGCAATTGTAAAGTCGATTTTTGTTGTTTGGCGCAAGCAGCGTAATCAGTGTTACGTTGAGCCAGTTCATTAGTGACTGCTTTAATGCGATTTTGTACTAAGGGATTATGGATGCGTTGCGAATTTTTACGGGTTTGCAATGCCTTGAAATTCTCCTGTAATAATTCCTTAAAATAATTGCTTCCTCAACATTTAAAGCGTGGGAAAGTAGGGAAATTTCGCTTAATTTTTGTTTGGCAAAAGCAAGCCAAGACTTTATTTATTTATCTAAATTTCGTTTCGTTATCTAAATCCACTGGACTATGCAATAATGAACAACTGCTGCCAATCCATAATTTATCACCATAAACGTCGCTCATAGGACGTAAGATTGTTAATATTTGATTTAAATCGGCATGCCAAATATTTCGACCATTGATAAATCCTACTGAAAGAATCTTATCCTTTGATAAATGTTCTACGCAGCTGGTTAATTGTTCAGGTGCCGTGCAACAATCAATGTGTAAGCCATTAACGGGTAATTCCTTTATAATGGATAACTGATCATAGATCGAACTAAAATAGGTGGTTAATAAGCAGTGGTTATTATTAAAATTCAATTGTTGATAAGCATCGAGATAAGCTTGTTGCCAAGTTGATGGTAAATCTAATACTAAAATAGGCTCATCACATTGGAACCATTCTATCTTTCTTTTACTAAACTCAATGAAGATTTGATTGTAAACAGCTAATAAATTTTCTAATAAATTTAATTTGTTGAATTCAATTTCCTTGGTTTTTCCTAACCACAGATAACTTAAGGGTCCAAGTAAGATAGGTTTTACGCGATAACCTTTAGCCAATGCTAGATCAATCGAGGTCAATAGATAATCTGTATTTAACAAAAGTTTCTCGAATATTTATAATTAATGCTACAAAATGGGCTTTAAATTTCTAGTGATAGAAGATTTAATAATAAGCCAATAATCCTGTT
>CAYQIE010000042.1:0-314 GCA_964417505.1 Rickettsiella sp.
TTCCTAATCAAGGCTTAAAAGTCCATTTGCGTGGTTATGGTTGGGTAAACGTATTCAAGTTTGTAGCTAAAAACGGCTGCATTGATTATATCGCGACCAACCGTGATAACCCCACTCGAGAGCAAGTTGCATGTGTTATGAAAGCACGATGGTCTATTGAGGTTTATCATCGGGAATTAAAACAAACTTGGGGTATTGAACGCTGTCAGGCCCGCACCGGTCGAGCGCAAAGAAATCATATTTTTATGGCTATTTCCTCTTGGTTTGAGAAATATCGTCGACGGCTTCAATATGAAATTTCTTTCTATTAACAG
>CAYQIE010000043.1:0-7218 GCA_964417505.1 Rickettsiella sp.
TATTAACAGGATTATTGGCTTATTATTAAATCTTCTATCACTAGAAATTTAAAGCCCATTTTGTAGCATTAATTATAAATATTCGAGAAACTTTTGTTGAAAAGAATTTTTATCACTTAACTATAAAAAGTACTGTTATAAGTTATCAACTATTCGCTGAGGCTAAATTTCCCGATCCAGAATGTCATCTTTTTATGCTAAATCATTTAGGAGAAATGACTAATGCGGGTAACGGTTCAAAAAAATGCTGGTAAGAGATTAAGTTTCTTTGATAATCAAATTATGATAATGATGAAAAATGTTTTCCTACAGCTATACTTCTTCTAAATTTCAAGGAGATTTAATATGCTAAGAAAACTTTTAGCATTAGGCACTTTTTGATTAGTATTAGGTGGATGCAGTAGTGCTGTGTTAGCAGCAAAATTCCCTCAATTTGGTGTAGGTTTTCTAGGTATAGCTTTTGGGTTAAGTTTATTAACCATGTGTTGTGTTTTTGCCCCTATCTCTGGTTGTCATTTAAATCCCCCCGTTTTTATAGGTCTTTGGGCGGCTGGTAGGTTTAGCTTTAAAGAGGTTCCTAGCTACTATTGCTCAAGTAATTGGTGGAGTACTAGCCACTACAGTCTTATATCTGATTGCAAGTGGACAATCAGGATTTGATTTACAAAATGGCTTTGCAAGCAATGGCTATGAACTTCATTCTCCAGGACATTATTCACTGCTCGCATGTTTTATCTGTGGAGTAAGTATGAGTTTTTTATTTTTAATCGTTATTGCAGGAGTAACTAATCCGCAATTACCCAGTCATTTTGCTCCCTTAGCTATTGGCTTAGCTTTGACCTTAATTCATTTAATTAGTATTCCAGTTACAAATACCTCTGTTAATCCTGCCAGAAGCACAGGCCCGGCATTGTTCGTAGGTGGATGGGCGATACATCAGCTTTGGCTATTTGGGCTCGCTCCTTTACTGGGTGGAGGTTTATTTAGATATATTTGTGAAAAATAAAAATAGTCTGTTGATGGTAAAAAAATTGAGCAAATTCCTTAAATAATTTTTACTCTTCAATTTTCTTAATCCACCGTGGGTGATAACGACAGCCGTAATTCACGTGGGAGAGCAAAAGCAACCTTTTCTTCTACTCCCATTAACTCAGAAACTAAACATCCCTGCCAATTAGAAAATGTTTTGATATACTTTATAACCTCTTGAACTAAAAATTCTGGAGCAGATGCACCGGCAGTAATACCTATGGATTCTTTACCGATTACCCAATTCGCTTCGATATCTTTAGCACTATCAATTAAATACGCCGGCTTATTTAAACGTTCTGCTAACTCCTTCAATCTATTAGAATTAGAACTATTCACGGACCCTAAAACTAATACCATATCACACTGTTTTGCTAATTCTTTAACGGCAATCTGGCGATTTTGAGTTGCATAACAAATATCCTCTTTCTTAGGCGTAGCAATTTTTGGAAAACGCTGCTTCAATGCCTGAATAATAGTTTTAGTATCATCGAGTGACAAAGTCGTTTGTGTAACATAGCTTAATAAAAAAGGATTTTTAACCTTTAACGAAGCAACGTCTTGAATATTTTCTACTAAATAGATTCCTCCAGCTGGATTATCATAATGCCCTAGACTTCCCTCAACTTCGGGATGATCGGCATGGCCAATCAAGATACACTCATGACCTAAACGATTATAACGGGCTACCTCCATATGAACTTTAGTTACTAGAGGGCATGTCGCATCAAAAACTTTTAAATTACGTTGTTTGGCCGCTTCTCGAACAGCTTGAGAAACACCATGGGCACTGAAAATAGCGGTGGCTCCTTGAGGAATCTCACTGATATGTTCAACAAAAATTACCCCTTTTTGTTTTAAATCGGCAACAACAATTCGATTATGAACGACTTCATGGCGCACATAGATAGGTACACCAAACAGCTCTAAGGCTCTTTTAACAATCTCTATGGCACGATCAACACCGGCGCAGAAACCTCGGGGATTAGCTAAAATAATTTTCATAGCACAGCTCTTAGATTTAAGCGTCTAGTTTAGAGGTGTGCAAAAAAATTGCAAGTTTTTATATAGGTCAAAAATTCAGCTTAAGGCTTTTACTCAAGTTTTCAAAGAAATCTAGCGATAATGAAAGAACATTTCTAACGTTTCCATTATTATTACTAAACTTGTCGATAACAAAAATATTTAAGGTTTTATAAAACTGTGATTTATTAACATTAATGGGTTTATTCTTAATAATTTCAGACCATCGTTCAGCAATTAATCCCTTGAGTAAAGATCGTTTAGGCGCGTTATTAAATAAATTAAGTTGGTTATTTAATAAATCCTTAAATTCGTTAACCGAATTACAGTGACGCGCCGCAATAATTAATGCTTTGGCTCTTTCATTATGCTTAGCTGAAAATTGTATAAAAATATTTCGATCTAAATAGTTTTTTCTTAAATGTTTTATAAAATCATTAATAAGTAATTTCAGTTTCTGTTCCTCTTCTGTATCTATTTTATTAAGATTTTTAATTTAGATAATATTTTTCACTGAATTTTTCTGAATTACATATTTAGTAATCTCTCTTAAAATCTTTGTTTGTTATCATAAGCCTCTTGTAAGGCAGTTAGTTTTTTCTTATTTAAGCTTAGTAATGCTCCTTTAATTAATTAAAATTAAACTATAATAATTGTTTCTCTTTTATTCAACAAAGCAAAAAGTAATTCCTTAGATATTGGTTTATAAAAAAATCATAGACCCCTTGAGCTATTGCCTCACATCTTTCTTCTTTATTCGCTACGCCTGGAAATAATATTAATGGAATATTTAATGCTTTTTTCTGCATTTGTGCCAATAACTGTAAGCCATAAAGATTAGGCATGATTCTATCGCTTAAAACTACAAAAAATTTATCGGGATTCTGTTGTAAATAGTCCCAAGCAAGCTGGCCATTTTTGCAAGCTATGTACGAATATTGCCCTTCATCTAAATATTGACTTAATATTTTCAAACTCAATTCATCATCATCCACTAGTAATATCTGTTTCGGATTCAGGTTTATTATCATTTGATTTTTCATTAAAAAATTTTAATAAAATCTTAATGCAGTTATACCATGAACTACTCAAATCTTTTAAAATTATATGTAAATATCTGGGGCTAAATAAAAATAATGCGATCAGAAATATGAAAAAGAAGGATATTAGATTGAGTCCATAAAATCCCATAAACACTCCGTGTGTTTAAATTAAAATTAATTTAATTTTCGTAAATTAATCATCGCACCAAAAAACAATCCCAAACCACCCAAACCTAAAATCCATAAATAGGGAGAAGCTAAATGCATAACGCTTTTAAAGCTTAGCACTAACAAAACCCAAACTAGACATGCGCTGGCTATTCCCAGCCCTATAAACCAAAAAGATTTTTTATTTATTTTTTCCTTTTCTTTTTTGTTTGAATAAGAAATGCATTCGGATTGTTTTTTTAAATGACGTAACTCGAGCATCACATGATAGATTAAATCCGGAATTTCAGGAATTTTTTCTGCCCAGTAGGGGGCATATTCTCGAATTTTTCGTATAAAGGCACGAGGCCCAATTTGCTTTCGTAACCAATGTTCTAAGAAAGGTTTAGCCGTATTCCATAAATCTAAGTCTGGATATAACTGCCGCCCTAAACCTTCTATGTTAAACAAAGTTTTTTGTAATAGTACTAATTGCGGCTGTACTTCCATATTAAATCTTCTAGCCGTTTGAAATAACCTTAAAAGTAATTGACCAAAAGAAATTTCTTTTAAAGGTCTTTCAAAAATAGGCTCACATACCGTACGAATGGCTGCTTCAAATTCATTAATTCTTGTGTTTTCTGCAACCCAACCCGATTCAATATGTAATTGAGCTACACGACGGTAGTCTCTGTTAAAAAATGCCATTAAATTTTCAGCGAGATAGCGCTGATCCTCTGGACTCAAGCTTCCCATAATACCGAAATCAACGCCCAAATATTGGGGATTTTCTTTATTTTTAGTTGAAACAAAAATATTACCGGGATGCATATCGGCATGAAAAAAACAATCACGAAAAACTTGTGTAAAAAAAATTTCAACGCCTCTTTCAGCTAATTTTTTTAAATTAATTCCTTGTTTTTTTAGAGCAGGGATATCAGAAATTGAGATACCATAAATACGTTCCATGACAAGCACTTTATGAGAGGTATATGGCCAATAGACCTCTGGAATATAAAGCAAATCAGAATTAGAAAAATTACGTCTCAATTGGGATGCATTAGCACCTTCTCGTAGCAAATCTAATTCATCCTTTAAACAAGCTTCGAATTCTGCAACAATTTCCCGGGGCCTCAGTTGCTTAGCGGGCCGCCAATAACGTAAAGCCAAATCTGCTAAAGCATACAATAAATCAACATCGCGATTTATTTTTTTATAAATACCTGGTCGCAAAACTTTAACAACTACTTCTTGGCCTGTTGTCAATAGCTTTGCGCTATGGACCTGTGCAATTGAAGCCGATGCCAAAGGCTTAATATCAAATTCAGAAAATACTTTAGTGATGGGTTTTCTAATACACGCTTCAACAATAGATTTCGCTTCTTCTCCTGGGAAAGGAAGCACGCGATCCTGCAATCTTGCTAATTCATCAGCAATATCAATAGTAATAAAATCGCGGCGGGTTGATAACGTTTGACCAAATTTAACAAATATGGGGCCCAAATCTTCTAAGGCAAGACGAATTCTCTCTCCCTGAGACAATTTTTTACTAAATTTTCGACATGGATTTAGGAATACAAAAAAACGTAAAGGTCTGAATAGATCAAGTAAATAGACTAATTCGTCTAAATTATATCGAAAAAGAATACAACTAATCTGCATTAAACGTACCAGACGAGAGATAGTTTTCATTCTTCTCATCCTTTTTGTAAAATTTCTAATCGAGTTTCTAATCGAGCACAATCGTCGCGCAGATCATCAACATCGGAAAAAAAAAGTTGTAATTCTTCGTCTGTGACCAACCAATTCATTTCTGTTTGAATATAATTTATCAAATTTTGACCAAAATTTTCTATATTTTGTCTAGCCCAAAGTTTTATTGTTTTAAGTGCTTGAACCATTGGATAAGCTAAAGTATCACCCACAATTTTTGATAATTGCTCTTCGTAATCAATTTCTAGATTTAAAAAAAACTCTTTAAATTGCTTCCCAAACTCCATATCACCCACTACTTGTAGCGGTATGTTTGTATGCGCCTCATCTTTCTTTATAAAAGCCATGTGTAAAAAATCAAAAGTTGAACCGCGTAATATCAAATCCGCAGGTCCGTTATAATCTTTATTTAAATAAATTAAATCAGACTTAAAAAGCCAATAATAGGTAAGAGGGCCCAATTCTATCCTTATTACTTTTCCAGATAATCGGCGCAAATGTTCTTTAGATTCTGGATCAAGACTTAGATAACGATTAAGTATCGCTTCTTGAGCTGCTATTATTATATTGGAGCCAATCAAAATTTCCACGCTTTATGTAAGGTAACTATTCCTCCGCTAAGATTATAGTATTCACATTCATCAAAACCTGCATTCAAAATAAGCTTCTGAAGCGATTTTTGGTCGGGATGACGGCGTATAGATTCAACTAGATAACGATAACTCGCTTCGTCATTGGCTATCCATGCTCCTAATTTAGGTAAAAGATCGAACGAATAACGTTCATATAAAGTTTCTAAAGAACCCAATATCGGTTTCGAAAATTCTAAAACAAGTAATCGACCGCCGGGTTTTAAAACTCGATACATAGCCTGGAGTGCAATCTTTTTATTGGTTACATTCCGTAATCCAAAAGCGATACTTAAACAGTCAAAACTTGATTCGGCAAAGGGTAAATATTCGGCGTTTGCTTGGATAATTTTTACTTCGGTTAACCCATTATTTAAAAGACGATCCCGACCAACATTTAGCATTGCAGCATTTATATCTAACAAAATAGCATTTCCCTCATGTCCAATTTTCTTAATAAATGCTTTTATTAAGTCCCCGGTTCCGCCCGCCACATCAAGTACACTATCCCCATGACGAAGTTGAGCTAATTCCACCGTAAATTTTTTCCATAATCGATGCAAGCCAAATGACATAAGATCATTCATAAGATCATATTTACCCGCTACCGACTGAAAAACTTCAGCCACTCGGCTATTTTTTTCACCCACGGGAATACTTTGATAACCAAAATCTGTAGTCAATGTTTCATGTATTTTACTGCTCAATGAAGAATCTGGCATATAGGATTATTATTCTAATTGTACTATCTTAACTAGCTTACAGATTTTGAGCAAGAAAATGACCTATTCTATTAATAATTCACAAAATTTCAAATCTGTTTATGAATCTAAATTACCAAGAAATTTAGATAGGAAATCAATTAAAACTTTTAACCCGGATTTTGGGGTATTTTAATAAAAAAATTGTATGAGTTAAATAAGATAGAATCTATTGTTTAAGTTGAGAACCCGTAAAAGTAGGATAAGGTGTATGTTTGCGTAACAAATTAAAAGCATACTGACTTTTAGCATCAGTCCATAATTCAAAGACTTGCAAAGGAGTTAAATCATTTGCTGGATCGCTAAAGCCCCTAATGGCATGTAAGACTTCCATCAAGCTAATAAAATTATAACTTAAAGTATTATAAAGTGAAGCAGAAGCAGCTTTTGACAAACTGACTACTTGGATATAAGCAGATTGTCCAAGTTCAACAAAATACTTAATTTTGACATGTTTTTTTCAGCCTGCTCAGGAAAAAACCAGCAAATAATAAACATTTATCTCCCACCTCACGCAAACATTCTCGTTTTTTTGAGCATTTTTCAGCCATGCCGGTAAGAAATTCTTTTGCTAAAACCGAACTGGCAATATCCGGTCGATGGTTATAATACCCCAATAAAAAAACTAAGTAACTTTCTAATTCTTAGTTTAATCTTAAGTTGCTGCTAGATTCTGCATCCTTCACCAAAAACTGCCATTGAGCTATAATAGTTGGTTGCAATAAAAGCACTCCCATGTTAAAACCTCTCAATTGTTAATTGCCTTTCTATCAGTCAAAAGTTTCTCGAATATTTATAATTAATGCTACAAAATGGGCTTTAAATTTCTAGTGATAGAAGATTTAATAATAAGCCAATAATCCTGTTAATAGA
>CAYQIE010000044.1:0-5469 GCA_964417505.1 Rickettsiella sp.
CTCTTTTGTATACTTAAATTCGGATACCTTCTTTCCTTTTTAGCCTTTTCTCTTCCCCCTCTAGTTTAAATCCTTATATAGCAGAGCGAAACTCTTGGTTATACTGAGTTAGACAACCTTGAAAAATAGTCGAATCTTGACGCTAACCTTAGAATAAAGATTAAAGAACTTTCCAGCCCCCGACGAAATCAATCCAACTAAAATTGATGAAGCGCTTGATCGATTAATTTCTACCAAAAAAATACTCCTTTTATTTGAAGCTACCTCTACAACGTCGGGTTCTGAAAATAATACGGCTAACTATTCATTGTGGGATGCCTGTTATTTACTCAAAGAATTTCTAAACAATTCTTTTGCACCAGAATTACCTTAATTAAAGAAACTAAAAGAAGATTCTAAAACTAAAGATATTGTTTTTAATTTCCAAGATGCTGTAATGAATTTGAATTGGTTTATAACGAAAGTACAACGACTTGAAAAACAATTTTACGCGCCCCCACTTTTTTTAAAATCTGGAAAAACCAAACAAAAATATGTTCATCAATTAATCAATCATTTGAAAAATATTCCTATAACACAAATTGATACTGCTTCTATTAATAATATTTTTGAACAATGGAAAAAAGGCCATCAGCTCCTTATTGATGAGCTACGTTATCGCCTTTTAACTAAGCTATGCATGCTGATTTATCGGTAGTTTATGAAGCTATTTTTTCCTACATCCGATTGCTCTACTGCTAGCCATCAAACTATTAACGAGTTGCAAGAGCAATTTTTACAGGCTAGCTAGCATTTACAGAATCTAAAAGAGCATTTTACTCATTCAGTAAAGGATGTTACTGATTCAGTACCGGATGAAACAACCACTCGATTAACCTGCACGGAGTGCTAGGCTTCGAAGCTATACTGCGTTCATTTTGATTAGGCATGCTGGACTATTTAATTAATAAGCTAATCTGTGTATGTAACGCCTCAGCAGCACTATGCCAATGGTTATGGAAAAGATAACCGATACCAATAAACAAGCTTACCCAAAAAATAGCGCCTGAATAAGCAAACACAGCAAAATAATGGAAGGGTAATTTTAAGGCACCCGCCACATAACCGGTTAGATGCCGCACACCTGGAATAAAATAACCGATCACCAATGCCCATTTCCCGAAACGTTCAAACCAATTGTGCGCTGCCTGGTAGCGCTTTTCTGTGAGTCCGATATACCGTCCCCAACTTTGACTCAGATAATGACCTGTCGCGCGACCCAGACCATAACTGACGGTAATCCCGCAACAACTCCCTGCATAAGTGGCAAATAAGCTTGGAATAATCGGCAGCTGTCCTTTTGCCATTAAAAAACTCAATACTAGCAGTAACGATTCTTCGGGTATCGGTAATGCGAAAATCCCTAAAGCAAACCAAACAAAAATGGCTAGACCTCCGTAATGATTGAGCCAAGGTAGAAAATGATCCAAAGCAGGTAAGGACATAAATATTCAGTAAAATAAAATTGTTTGCACGCTTCTAAATAGGTCGCTGATCGTGAACTGACAGGAAAAACGATCGTTTTTCCTGTCAGTCCAATAGATACAACAACGTGTTCTCATCTTACTTAAACCATTCTTAAGACACTTAATCAAGCATGGTGGGTGAGATCGCATCTTCGATCTTTTTCAATTCAGCTTAATTCTTATCATCCTGGCTTGCAGCTACTTGCTCATACAGGCGTTGGTTATTCCCAATTGGTTGTCCGCTATTTGATTGTCGAATGGATCGAAATCCTTATTATTGCCGATAATATCATCGTTGTCGTCATCATCATCGTCGCTGACCTGAGTATAATGACGCGTCGAGGGATACGGTAAAATAATAACCTGTGTACCAACATCAGCAAAGTCTTTATTTAGCCACTGCGCATCGTCAACAAACATCCGCACACAACCATGACTGGCATTATAATCCGGAACACCGCGAGAACCATGCATAGCAAAGCCGCCTTTAAATAACATACAATACGGCATCGGCGCACCCCATACGGTTTAGGAAACTTAGTTGAAATACAACCTGGTCCCCGCTTTTCATAGATCTTGAAATTCCCTGACGGAGTATGACACGGTCTACCTAAATCGGGACACCAATTTTGTCCACTGGATGCTGGCCCCCAACGAATAATATTACCCGCAGGACCATAAGCCGCCCATGCATTCAATGCTGGGGAATAGATAATCATTTTTCTACCCGAAGGTGCTCTATATGGAGAAAATGGTGTATACTCCGTCCAATTTGTGGCATCGAGATTCCGTGGTGCGGCGTCCGCATTCCCAGCCATAAAGCGGTATTCATGCAGTTAATACGCTGGACCAGTTCGCGGTGTTGTGGATTCGGAAATAAGGTATACCAAATTTCCCCTTTCGCTACGACTAAACAATATAAACAAGGATCATTACATAAACTTTGTAACAACCAACCCCGTGCCGCGAAGCTATCACCATGCATCACTAAGAACACAACTAATAATGCAATCAATAAACTAAATATTATGAGTATACGCATAATTGCTCCTTCCGCTTCGGAAAGCGGTATTTTCGCTTTTTTAAGAAAGCGTTACTCTTACTAAAATGATAGTCTATTTTTAAAGGGCTAAGAAGAAATAGCATGCTGAAATTTTCAGAAAAAAATCGTAAGTGGTGGATTCTCCTGGCCATGTCAAGCGCCCTGGCTCTGGTATTTATTGACCAAACCGCCTTAGCCGTGGCCCTACCCGCCATACAACGCGAACTTAATCTCACTAATAGTCTTACACAATGGGTGATCAACGCTTATCTATTAGCGCTTAGTGCCATCATTTTATTGGGTGGAAAGATCGGCGATCGACTCGGTCATAAACGGGCCTTTTTGTTTGGCGTCATTGTTTTTATGGCGTCATCAGTATTGTGCGCTTTGGCAAAGTCAGGTAGCTGGCTGATTATCATGCGTGCGCTTCAAGGTGTGGGGGGTGCGTTTATGATGCCCTCGACGAACGCCTTAGTCACCAATGCCTTTCCAGATAAAGAACGTGGAAAAGCCTTAGGAATTTATGTCGCACTGGCCGCTATCTTTTTGGCTTTAGGCCCCTTGTTAGGAGGGATCTTAACCCAAGCCTTTAGCTGGCGAGCAGTGTTTTGGATCAATTTTCCTATTGCATTCATCAGTATCTACTTAGCCTTTTTTTCAGTTCCGGGATGGCAACGTACTGAAAGATTGAATATTGATTGGTTAGGATTCCTTATCTCGGTCATTTTTATTAGTGGCTTTGTACTAAGTTTTATGGAAGGATCGAATTGGGGTTGGATTTCAATCCGTATTATTAGTTTATTAATTTTTAGCGTTATGAGTCTCGGTGCTTTTATTTTATGGGAAAATAAAACCCGCTATCCTTTAATTGAACTCGATCTGTTTAAAAATCTAACCTTTTCAATATTATTTTGTGTACTCTTGATTATTCAAGCTGTCGGAATAATGTTCGTATTTTGGGCCATTTTTTTACAAAATATTTTGCATTTCGCTCCTTTACAAGCCGGTATCCTGCTCTTACCGGTCATGGTACCTGTTATCGTTATGGCCCCGGTGGGTGGATATTTAAGAGATCGATACGGGTCTACACTCCCTATGTCCTGCGGAACACTACTTATCGTCTTAAGTATTATTTGGATAGGCATTTTTAGTCATAAACACACCTATGCCATTCTATTTCCTGGTTTTTTGGGTTATGGGATTGGTTTCCCGTTGATGTTATCTGGCATTATGGTCACCGTCATGAATATGGTCAAACTCGAACAACGTGGGATTGCCAGCGCCATTATGAATTGTTCGCGCCAATTTGGTGTTTCCATAGGTTTAGCGGTATTCGGTGGTTTGTTAGGCAGCTTAAACAAATGGCAACTGGGATCCTTTTTAATACACAGTCCTCCGCCTTTATCTTCACTACAGGAATATCAAATCGATGGATTATTAGTCCAATCACAGCGCGCCATGCAAGCGGTCAGTCATCTATCACAACAAAAGCTACAACTCTTAAAAACCGCAGCGTCCACTGCTTATACCACGGCGTTTAGCCTCACCATGTTTGCCGCGGCCTTTTTTGCGGCGATCACTTTAGTATTAATATTAAAAATTCCACGGAAAAAAAAATAGTTACATATGTATTAATAAATAGTTAATATTTAGTTATTATTAACTTAATTAACTATTGATGATCAAAAACGATGTGGCCATCCAATTACTGAAGTTAAAAATACGCTCTGCGAAACTGGTGTATTACTGTTTAGAAACAGTAACCTACAACTCAATTCAAAAATAGATATTTCTAAGACTCTCCTAGATAAGGAGTTATTGATCTCAGCGATAGGCGCATTGAATTCACTATTCGATCAGAAAGAAAAATTAAAATTAGCAGTTTTGCTACGCGATTATATTTTTAGTTGTAGCGATCTCGATGAGTTACACCTAAATATCCAAGATTTCTGGAAAGATTATTACCAGTTTTTGAAACATTACCTATCAGAATTTCCGCTAATCAGTATTATAACTGTCATTCTAAGTCCATTGCTCATTCCACTCAAATGTCTCAAACTAAAACTGGGTATTTGGTCCCCAGAAAAAAAACAAATCAAGCAAAGAGAAAATTTAAGTCTAGGCATAAAAGAAGAGACAAATTACACTCATATCATTAATCCTTTAACTATCGATCATAACCCTAAATTGTTTGAAATTCCTGAAAAAAAGGAAATATTTGTAGTCCCTAATCTACCTGTAGAGATGCTGATTAAAAATTTAGCGGAAACAACCGGTATATTTTCTAAAAAATTTGAAAAACATATCGGCGCTGATTCTTCCTATAAACTTAAAAATCATTTAAAGGACGGATTAGAACAAATTTATTTTCGTTTAAACGGTGATTTTGATCCGATACTCGGGCCCCTTCAGGAAAGAAATGCCATTATTCTCAAGCTTTATGAAGGAATAAATTCTTGCTCCGTTGGATTCTATGATCGAGTCAATACGCTACTTGAATCCTTTAATATCGTATAAAATTTTAGCGAACTCCTCTATTTAGTACGCAAATCTTTAATTGAAAAAACCGCCATAGCGCAAATGCAATACTATAATTTATTCCGTGATACGGGCTATGAGATTCATACCTACCATGATTTTAATCGCATCGCCCACCAAGAAGGTCTAGGTGTTCCATCAGGAACGGATACCTATCGTGGAGATATGAATTGGGTGGATATTCGAAAAGCCTTACAAACAGAATTCGAAAATAATTATACGCTATTTGTTTTGCCGATATTATTAACCGAGAGTTTACCAGGAGTTTCGCGCTGCTATATAAGGATTTAAACTAAGGAGTGCCGTCAATTAAGTTATTGTATTCTATAAGGGTTGTTGAGAAAAGAATAAAAATGAAACGACATGAGTTAAGTGAAGAACAAT
>CAYQIE010000045.1:0-5140 GCA_964417505.1 Rickettsiella sp.
TAAATTGTTCTTCACTTAACTCATGTCGTTTCATTTTTATTCTTTTCTCAACAACCCTTATAGAATACAATAACTTAATTGACGACACTCCCTAGTCAACATACTCCAAGAACATTTCCAATGTTTGTTAAAATATAAAAACCCAGGCATCCATTCGGATGATATCTACAAACATTTAGTAAGATTTATTGATACTCATTGTAAAGAACAGATACAGCTCAATTATGCATGAACATCCCAACTCTCTAACGCAATTTTAACGCACTAATTGGCCATTTTATATTAAATTTTATTAACCCAATTAGACTGACGTTATATTTAGTACTACGTTAAGGAAAGTTGTTTATAGTAGTTCAAAAGCTGAATATTGAGATTAATAACATGCCTGTCAAAAAATCTTATTTAATTGATACATCTAAATTTTACAAGGCAGTTCATAGTAATAACCCGCAACAGTTTGAAAAAACTTGCAGGAACTCATGGATCAAGCCAATGACAATTATGATAAAATATATAATGATTCAAAAAATGATCCTGATATAGACAAATTTAATACTTGTCGGATAAATTTTAGCCAAATTAAGTCTATTATTGAATCAAAAGCAAATTCTAGTCCTTTAATTAATAAACTTTACCTTGAAGCTTGGATATATACACTCTATTCAGAGGTGCATGCCTTAAACGTGAAGATAGAAACAGAAAGCCAGTTAAATGAATTAACTGGAAAAATCCAAGCCGTTTAAGTTCATTTTAAGAAATTATCCGCTGAAAAAAAAGAATCCAATTTAAATTTAAGTGTTAAAGGTACCGTTGATTTACTGAAATATTTTCAAAATTTTGAAAATACTTGAAAAATTAACAAGATAAAACTCTTAGCCGATGCTTATTTTAACTTTGGCTTAACCTTAGAAGAAGACTCAAATTTAGATAAAGCCTTAATATATTTTACAAAATCCAAGAATTCTTATAATGAAGCCGCTAAAATAGCTGCTGGTTCAGCTATTAGTATGAACTTTAAAAAGAAACTTTCAGAGAATATACTATCAAAAGAAAAACTAGAGAAATCAGCTGATTAAACACAGGAAGAAATACAATCTTTGTTAAATAAAAAAAATCCTGAAGCATCACTAAAAGAATTGCGTATTCATCTCCAAAAAACTCCTGATTCCGATTCAAAATGGACAATCGTTAATGAATCCTCGCTTGCTCAATCAATAAAAGAAAAACAAGAAATAAAGATTAATGAAAAGGATAACCTATCATCGAAAATAAAGTGAAAATCTAATGAAGAATCTACTTATCCTGAACTTAAAAAAAACAGACCCTTCTATCGCGTATCATAAAAAAATAAAATTCCGATGGAAAATATAATGTGAACAGCTATTAAAAAACTTGATGAAATAACAATAGAAAATTATAAGCTCCCGAGTTCTTCACCTAATCAACATGAATTGATTAGATTTAAAGCGAGTTTAGCAAGCCAATATGCTAACAATGTCATAGAAAAATTAATTTTTACAAATAAAAAGCTTGATGACACTAAAAAATTAGACTATTAAAAGGAAGCTGAAAGAGCTTTTCAAAACTCAATTAGTTTTTATAACCAAGCAGGCTTAATACGCGAGAAAGGAAAAGTCATTCAGTGCCAGAATACATTGATTGATACCATTAATGAATTTAAAACTTCAATTTACACGGAAAAATTCCCCATAAAACCTAAAGTTATCTCGAGGGCATCTAAAATATCGCTATTCAAGCCAAAGAACATAGACTTGGAAGTTTATCAACCTACTCCGTCTAAATCTAAAGATTCCTCACCAATTAACACCGAAAAACATCAAACAAAAACCGTAATCTCCTTATCAAAGGAAAAATTCCGTGAATATCAGCATATTATTCAACTCGATATGTTCAGAATTTTTTTAGAGATTATTCATTGGAGCAAAATTTAAATAACCACCAAAATCTAAAAATAGTCTGTCCTTAGGCTTAACTCGCTCGAGCGACTAAAATCCGGTAAAATTGGGATCGAAATTTTAATACCCTTCGATCCCAAATAAGCGGAGTAGCACACATGACTTACCAACATATTCAGATTCCAAGTTCTGGCGAGAAAATAACGGTCAATTCAGATTATTCTTTAAATGTACCCTATCAACCGATCATTCCCTTTATTGAAGGCGATGGTATTGGAATAGACATCACACCAGCGATGCGATTGGTTGTCGATGCGGCTGTTAACAAAGCTTATGCAGGACAACGCCGCATTGCTTGGATGGAAATCTATGCCGGCGAAAAAGCAACCCAGGTTTACGGATCCGATGTTTGGTTGCCCGAAGAAACACTGACTGCAATACGCGATTATGTTGTTTCTATTAAAGGGCCACTGACAACACCAGTAGGCGGCGGAATTCGTTCCTTGAATGTGGCATTACGCCAGCAGCTGGATCTGTATGTTTGTCTACGCCCAGTACGCTATTTCAAGGGTGTTTCTAGCCCGGTTTGTGAACCCGAAAAGGTCAATATGGTCATTTTCAGAGAAAACTCTGAGGATATTTATGCCGGTATCGAATGGGCGGCCGACAGCAAACAGGTTAAACAATTAATTGCTTTCTTACAACATGACATGGGCGTTAAAAAAATTCGATTTCCTGAACATTGTGGTATAGGCATTAAACCTGTATCAAAAGAAGGTACTCAACGCTTAGTAAAACGCGCCATTCAATACGCCATAGACCAAGATCTACCTTCGGTAACCTTAGTGCATAAAGGTAATATCATGAAATTCACTGAGGGTGCTTTTAAAGATTGGGGTTATGCTGTAGCGAAGGAACAATTTGGTGCAGAACTACTTGAGAGTGGGCCCTGGATGCGTTTAAAAAATCCAAAAACTGAAAAAGAAATTATTATCAAAGATTTTATTGCTGATGCTTTCTTACAACAAATTCTATTACGCCCTGCCGAATATAGTGTGATTGCCACATTAAATCTGAATGGTGATTATATTTCAGATGCTTTAGCTGCTCAGGTAGGGGGTATCGGCATTGCCCCTGGAGCCAACCTAAGCGACCAAGTTGCTATGTTCGAAGCCACCCATGGAACAGCTCCCAAATACGCGGGTCAAAATAAGGTAAATCCCGGATCTATCATCCTATCAGTAGAAATGATGTTACGGCACTTAGGTTGGAATGAAGCAGCTGATCATATCATTACAGGGATGGAAGCGACCATCCAAGCCAAAACCGTTACTTATGATTTTGCACGCTTAATGAGTGACGCTAAAGAAGTGAGTTGCTCTGATTTTGCACAAGCTATAGTCAATCATATGCGTAATAAACAAACATTAGCTTCCATGACTTCAGTCTAAAAAATGAACATTTTATAAGCTTTTGCTCAATAAGAGGAAAATTGGAATTTTCCTCTTAAAATTATCACGTTGGTATCCGCCCCCTTTTTTCAAACTAATAACCAAAAAAAATACTTCTCTTCCCGTTATTTGCAGTTAAAAGGCTCAAAATTACTCAAATTCGCAAATCTTTAAATTTCGACTAGGCTAAAAATAAAGGGAAATAATTTTTTCAACATGGACTACCCAGCTTGTATAACAACAGTGAAACTCGCCTTTATGCGAGCAGTCACGGATTTTATACGCTTCGAATAGGAGGGCTACCATGTTTAGCAAAAAGCTTGAAGTTAGTTTAAATTCGATATTTAAACAAGTCCGTGAAAAACGTTATTAATGTTTAACAGTTGAGCATCTATTGCTAGCGCTTTTAGATGAACCTTCAGCTGTTACCGCTTTAAAAGCATGCGGTGCAAATTTAAATAGACTTAAGAACGAGATTAGTAATTTCATTGCAGCAACAACGCCATTGTTTCCTTCTGCAGATCCTAATCTCGATATACAACCTACATTAGGTTTTCAACGAGTTTTACAACGCGCTATCTTTCAAGTGCAATCCAGCGGAAAAACCCAAGTACATGGCATTAACATCTTAGCGGCCATCTTTAGCGAACAAGATAGTCAAGCCATTTATTTTTTACGTCGTGAAAATGTCACGCGTACCGATGTATCGAATTATATATCGCAAGGGCTACCTAAATTACAAGATAATTTGGAGCCAAAATTAAATCAGTTTGTCACTGAAGAAGAAGTCACTATAGAAGGACCAGGAAATAGTCCATTAGAACTTTATGCAATTAATCTCAATAGTAAGGCACGTCTTGGAAAGATTGATCCGCTGATCGGTCGTGAAGAAGAGTTAGCACGGGTCATTCAAATTCTTTGCCGACGTCGAAAAAATAATCCTTTATTAGTAGGTGAAGCGGGTGTGGGTAAAACCGCGATTGTAGAAGGGTTGGCTAAAGCCATTAATGAAAAAAGGTTCCTAATGTGCTTGCGAATAGTACCATTTATTCTTTAGATCTCGGCAGTTTATTGGCTGGAACTAAATATCGCGGAGATTTTGAAAAAAGATTTAAGGCTTTATTAGCACAACTTAAACAAGAACCACAATCAGTCCTCTTCATTGATGAGATTCATGTCGTGATTGGTGCTGGCGCTGCCTCGGGAGGTGTGATGGATGCTTCGAATTTAATCAAACCATTACTCACCACCGGAGAATTAAAATGCATCGGCGCTACAACTTACCAAAAATATCGTAGCATTTTTGAAAAGGATCGGGTTTTAGCAAGACGTTTCCAAAAAATTGATGTCCCTGAACCCAACTTAGAAGGAACCATCGCTATTTTACGTGGATTGCGCGATCGATTAGAAGAACATCATCACGTTAAATATCGTATGACAGCCTTACGCGCCAGTGTAGAGCTTGCTGCGCGTTATTTACCGGATCGATTCTTACCCGATAAAGCTATTGATATTGTTGACGAAGCAGGTGCATACCAAGCATTAAGACCTCTAGCCATAAGAGAAAACAAGTCATTGGTATCCATGAAATCGAGGCTGTTGTAGCGAAGATGGTACGCATTCCTACACGAAATATCTCTGCTTCGGATAAGGGTCGTTTACGCCATTTGGAAGAAAACAAGAGTTTCGCTCTGCTATATAAGGATTTAAACTAGAGGGGGAAGAGAAAAGGCTAAAAAGGAAAGAAGGTATCCGAATTTAAGTATACAAAAG
>CAYQIE010000046.1:0-15198 GCA_964417505.1 Rickettsiella sp.
CCAAGAAACGCATAACTCTGGTAGAAAAAAATAAAACAAAAAAGTGTTCTTTTTAACTAACAAAAAAAGTAAGTTATTTAGAAAAAACAATTAAAAAGAGATTTTTTTAATAGTACTTAGTTTTTTGACCTGTTCAACCAAGATATTGGTTTCGCTAATTAAATTAGGAAATTCCCTATTTAATTCCGCCAATGTTGTGCGACTAGCAACATCCATCACCGGATCTATTCTGGCTTGCACATGCTGACTTAAACTATAGATTTCATTTTTGGCTAATTTGAATTTGAGTCTTTCATTGGGATCGAACGTTGAGAAATTATATTGAGTTGCTTTATCATCATAAGGTTGATTAACATCATCCATTGTAATAGGCATAGGCTTCACCTTTTTTTATTATTAGTGATAGTCTAATTTTAAATTGTTTAAAAGTATCTCGCAAATTTTATTAGGAAAAAAACCTATTTAATATTCATAAAAAAATTTTAAACGCAATAAAGTAACAATAAAATTTAATTCTTAGATTAAAAATAAATGACTAGGCTTTGAGTTCAGGAATCTTTACCACTAAAGCATCACAAGAGATATAATGGATCACGGCACTGGCCGTGGAACCAAACAAGACACCAATACCATGTCGACCATGACTACCGATGATAATTAAATCGTTTTTTAATTGTTTCATTTTATCGAGTATCACGACTTTAGGCGATCCCACTTCGACAAATTGATGTTTTGTAGAAATATCAAATTTTTTTGATACTTCGGCTAATTGCTTTTGTGCTTCGGCCAACATTTCACCTTCTAAATCAATAACGGCAGGATAGGCTTGCGCCACGCCATAAGCATTGATATGTTCGACAGCATGGATAACCGATAAGGTACTGTGTGAATCTTTAACTAAGGCATGAGCACGCTTTAGGATGATTTCATCACAGGTGGGATGCAAATCTATCGCAACTAAAATATTTTCATAAATAGCCATCACTTATCTCCAGATAAATTATACGTAACATCCTTCCATTTGTTTAAAGTACAGCACAAATTTATTTTAATGCAACTGATTCCTTCCACTATCCTACACTATGCACACTCAGATAAACAGATAAACCCCTACACTCAAGCGAGCTTAAATCGATTTGGTCATTATTCATTCTAAAGGAATAATGTATCGAGGAAAAGACGAACGATCAGGTGACTAGATTGGTCGGGGCGACTGGATTTGAACCAGCGACCACCTACACCCCATGCAGGTGCGCTACCAGGCTGCGCTACGCCCCGAAGAGCGGACATTGTAATGTCCTGATAATAAACAAGCAACCAAAAACTAAACTGATGGGAAAAATTCTCTTTGCGAACTGTTTTTTGAATTCAAAAAAATAAATTCAATTCTTCTGGCCTTTTAATTGTGATTTTAATTTCTGACTGGCTTGAAATAACACCACATTCCGAGAACTGACCATCGTCGACACGCCTGTTTTTGGATTTCGACCCGGTCGTTCCTTTTTTCTACGTCGTCGAAAACTACCTAAACCCGAAATCTTTACCGCCTCCCCTCTTTCTAAAGCCAATACAATCTCTTCAAAAAAGGCATCCGCTAATTTTGTGGCTAGGGGCCGACTCAAACTAGGCTCTTGTTGTCTTAAGCTGTTAATCAAATCAGCTTTGGTTAACACTGAACTCATACGCTAATCCCGTAGTTGAATAGCAAAACGTTGTTGAAGAAGATCGATTACTTTTTGCATCAAGTCATCGACTTCAGCATCCACCAAGGTTCGTGTGGGATGCTGCCAACATAAAGCCAACGCTAAGCTGCGCTTTTGTGGTTCTTGTTCGGCAAAATAGACATCAAAGAAAAAAGCATGTTGCAATAACTCCCCTGCTTTCTGATTGACACACTGCAAAATGGCTTGTGCCGGATATTTTTTATCTATCCAAAAAGAAATATCTCGTCTTACCATAGGAAATTTAGAATAAGCTTTAAATTGAGGGAGTTCCCTGGTATTAATCGCAGCCGTTTCTATCTCAAAACAAAAGATGGGGCCCATTAAATCTAACTCAGCAGTGATTTTTGGATGCAACGCACCAAGGTATCCGATAGTGTTACCGTCACGCTGTAAATTACTAGATAGACCGGGATGTAAAGCAGGATGTGTTCCTGGCATAAACTGAATGTCATATTTTGCGGTTAAACTCAACAAGGCTTCCAGATCAGATTTCATCGTAAAAAAATCTAAAGGTGTATTAGCAACCCCCCATTGTTCGGATAAACTCTGTCCACTGGCAACGGCGGCTAAATATTCTCGCTGTTCCAATCTTTCTTCGTGTAGCTGAAAACAAACACCGATTTCAAAGAAACGACAACGTAATTGCTGTCGTTGTTGATTATAACGTAGCGCATTTAATAAACCCGGCCACAAACTCGTCCGCATCACAGAAAGTTCACTGGAAATAGGATTTAACAAGGTAATAGCCGTTAAATCTGGAACCAGTGTTTGCTGTAATTTAGGTGCGGTAAAACTATAATTAATCGCCTCTTGATAACCCCGGTCGATCAGTAAATCTTGCAAACGCGTTAATGAAAGTTGTGTTTCAGGTTGCGCTGCAAAGGTCAAAGGACTACTCGGTAAACTTACCGGAATATGTTGATAACCATAAATCCGCGCTAACTCTTCAATAAGATCCACTTCTAAGCTGAGATCAAAACGCCAGGTTGGCGCTATGACTTGCCAAACCTGTGTGTCTTTATGCTGCACATCAATGCCTAAGCTTGCAAAAATGCTTGTTATTTTTTCATCATCCAAGGAAAAACCTAAGAATTTTTGTAGATGTGCCGGTCGAAAGCTGATGGGGGGGTTAGTCTGAACAGTTGCAGCTACTTGCACAACCGGTCCTGCTTGACCGTCCACAATATCGCTCAGTAATTGTGTCGCACGTTCTAAAGCCAGCACTGTCATAGCAGGATCGACACCCCGTTCAAATCGATAGGCCGAATCGGTGGTTAATCCATACTGTCTAGCACGACCTGCTATGCAAGTCGGCGTAAAAAAAGCACTTTCCAAAAATACATTCTGAGTGTCTGGCGTGACTGATGAATCGACACCGCCCATTACGCCCGCTATCGCAAGCACTTTATTTTTATCGGCAATCACTAAGGTTGTTGAATCTAATTCAACGTTTTTACCGTCTAACAGCGTGATGCGTTCTTGGGCTTTGGCGTAACGAACACACACTTTATGATTTAAATGCTTAAGATCAAAGGCATGCAAAGGCTGACCAAGTTCTAACATCACATAATTAGTGACATCCACGACCGGATGAATGCCACGCACACCACTACGACGTAAGCGCTCTTGCATCCAGAGTGGTGTTTTTGCCTGCGTATTAATATTACGGATAATTCGACCGACATAAAGCGGACACGCTTCAGTCGCAGCGACGTTAATCTTAATTTTATCTTCTATAACCGCCGGCTGTTTTACCATCGTCGGTTCGCTCAACGTTTTTTGAGTTATCGCCGCAATATCCCGTGCTGAACCTTTGATACTCAAACAATCGCCCCGATTCGGTGTGAGATGAACATCTAAACAATGATCATTTAATTGCAAATACTCACGAAGATCCTTACCCAAAGGAGCATCTAAAGGTAACTCCAAGATTCCGGACGATTGGCTGGTTTCAGCCAATCCTAATTCATGGCTAGAACATAACATTCCCTGTGATACAACACCGCGTAGTTTGGCTTCTTTAATCACTATCTTAGGTAATTGTGCACCCACTTGGGCAACGGCAACCTTTAAACCGACTCGACAATTCTTCGCACCACAGACGATCTGAAGAGGCGGTTCAATGCCAATATCCACCCGGCAGACTTGTAAACGGGATGCATCAGGATGAACAATCACACTCAGTACTTCACCCACTACCACTTTATTAAAAGGTCCTGCCACTGGATGGAGGGTTGCCACCTCTAAACCGGCTAAGGTCATTTGCTCAGCCAGTTGCTTGACCGTTAAATCAGGATTAAACCACTCGCGTAACCATTGTTCACTCAATTTCATATCAAAACTGCTCTAAAAAACGATAATCATTTTCAAACATCAAGCGTAAATCGGGAATTCGATAACGTAATAAAGCCAGACGATCAATCCCCATGCCAAACGCGTAACCTTGATATTTATCGGGTGTGAAACCGACTTTTTCTAATACATTAGGATGGACCATGCCACAACCTAAAATTTCTAACCATCCGGTTTGACTGCACACCCGGCAGCCCACGCCATCACACATCACACATTGGATATCGACTTCAGCCGAAGGTTCGGTAAAGGGAAAATACGCCGCACGAAAACGAATTGGTAGATCGTTTCTTTCGAAAAAATGCTGTAAAAATTGGGTTAATAACCCTTTCAACTCAGAAAAATTGGCCGATTCATCGATTAACAGGCCTTCGACCTGATGAAACATCGGTGTGTGTGTGACATCGGAATCGCAACGATAAACACGACCCGGTGAAATCATTTTTATAGGTGGTTTAGCATTGCGCATGGCCCGGATTTGTACCGGTGAAGTGTGTGTCCGTAATAGTAAACCATTCGCAAAATAAAACGTGTCGTGTAAAGCCCGGGCAGGATGATTGCTCGAAATGTTTAAGGCCTCAAAATTATGATAATCATCCTCGATTTCAGGACCTTGTTCTACATTAAAACCGACATTCGTAAAAAAGTTCTGAATGCGGTGATGGGTACGCGTGACGGGATGTAAACTACCGGTCGTTTGACCACGACCGACTAAGGTAATATCGACCTTTTCACGCGCCAATTGTGCATTGATTTCTTGATTAACTAATAACTCAATCTGTGCTTTGAGTAAGGCTTCAATGTGTTGCTTGGCTTGATTAACCGCTTGACCTAATTTAGGTTTCTCAGCCGCAGGTAATTGCGCTAATTTCTTCAGATAATCATTTAATACACTTTTTTTACCTAATAACGTGCTACGTAATTGCTCTAAATCGAAAGAACGTTTCGCTTCGGCAATCGATTGTGCCGCTTGCTCAATAATTTGTTGCAAATCATATGTCATGAACAGGACCTTTTTATTTCTTGAATCAAATTGCGATCTGACTCGTTTAAATCAGGTAAGTCTAGCATATTCATAATATAGACATCGATAGAAAATATCGGTCATCTAAGCGTTTAACGAGATGCAACGATGAGCTTATTAAGCTATCGGAGAAGACCGGATTAACTCAAACGATCATATTCTTCTAAGGTAATTCTTCTCGCTTCCGACTCCAACATGATAGGAATTTCATCACGAATCGGATAAGCCAAACGATCAAAGCGACAGATAAGTTCTTGCACCGACTTTTCATATACTAAGCTTGCCTTGCATAATGGGCACACTAAAATACTGAGTAAATATTTATCCATCACAACCTCGTCGTAAAGCCACTGTTTCTCTTAAATAAGTTGGTAAAGCGTCTCCGGCCGTCACTGATGTACCCCGTTGAAAACCATCCGCAGCAATGACCGCTGCGTCATAGGCCTTAGGATAACGTTGCGGAAACCATTGCTGCAACTGATTCTTGAATTGAATTTCAAATAAATCAAAATAACGATCCCAACCACTGCCAACACCGACGAAATTCGTTAAACCGCTGGCTAGACAGTGTTGTGGTAAACCTAATTGTTCAGCACTGCAAGCTTGCATCAATCCCGTTTCTGCCTGCAACCGATAAGCTGCTGAAAAAACTTCCCTAAGGTGCGCGTCAATGGCAACCCATACCTGCTCTGCCTGCCACTCTCGATAAGTGGTTTGTGCTAAACACTGCAAACTGGATACGAGTACTACGGGTAAATCCGCTGCAAAGGCGCAGGCTTGAACAATACTGGCTGCAATGCGTATTCCTGTGAAACTACCTGGACCGCACGTAAAAGCGAGCGCATCAAGATCGTGGAGTTTAAGCCCCGCTTCATCTAACAAGGCTTGCATCATCGGTAGGATCAGCTGTGTATGTGCACGCGGCACACATTGATAACGTTCGAGAATCTGCTCTTGGACCATCAAGGCTGCGGAGCAGGCTTCGGTACTGGTATCAATCGCTAATAACTTAAGTGACATATATTTTATGAGTTGTATTTTAATGCTTCGCAATCATCATTAGCGGCAACGTCAGTTACTTCACCTGTTTCATTATTAAGGACACTAAAAAACTGGGGTTGAAACTTACTGGCGATATTAGCATTTTTACAGTGATCTTTGCTAATTTTTGTACCATTTGAGGGTTTTTTTCCAAAATAATCAAGCAATGCTAACCTTTTAGATGCCGTCATGGGGAGATAATGATGAAAAAAATTCAATCCTTGTTCGATCATCTGCAAAAGTTGCTCGGCAAGATCAGCATCACCTGCAAGCTAAACCAGAGCTCTGCACTGACTCGATCGGAGTTCAACAATCTCTGCCAAGTCATGTTATTCCAATTCCCTAACGAAGGACCCTGAGTAAATAAAACATCTGAATCAATGGCGGCTTGTTTAGCTAATCTTTGCAAAGCGTTGATACTACGTTGTTCTCTAAAACCTTTTCCAGTGGTGATAAAGCTTATCAAGGATCGATAAACCTCTTTAAAAGGCTGGGGTGTTTTTGAGTGGCATACATAGCATGATGAAGTAGAAAATAAAGCCGATTGCCTTTGGCTTGGGGCCGATCGCTTCATATTCATAGAATCCATTGTATACACACATCTTGTAGATGGATTTTTGCCAATGGTATGGGCTAAATAATGATCATAACGCGTTTCGAGCTCTGCGTAATACGTGGTGGCGGTTAAATCAAAATCGCAGGCCTTTATTTCAGCTTCTTTGAGAAATTCAATCGTCCGATCATCCAAATACGCTTCGGCAATCTCCTTCAAGTGATGTAATGCTGGAACATAAGTCGCGAAAATAGCGTCTCGCTGGGCCTTTGTTAACATACTACCCCAAAAACTATGGCCAATATCATGCAACCACATTGGAAAAGGACCACAACGAAAATCATCCGCGTCCTTAGGATTCGAGAGTATTTTCGGTGCATACAATGACACAGGATGAAAACCTTGACTGTGCCATTTAGTTAAGGTTTCTAGACCTAAACTACCTAAAACGGGACACATGCTCACTGGCTTTTCATTCAATGCTCGCAACACATAATTGATCAACAATGAAGAAGGTATTAACTACTGGGTGGTGGCATCTTCATAACAACTCGTCGATAGCTTTTGCATCAAGACTAAACTCTCTATCAACACCCATACTAAACGGTTAGCATCATTAGGAAATTCGCCCAGCGCCGATTGAAAATGATGATTATACTCCGTTTTGATTAGCCACTGTTCGATACGGGGCAATCTTAAAACATATTCCATTAAGTGATGGTGATTAACATCGGTATGGATATTCTTTAAATCCTGTATCACCCCTAACAAATATTGATGACCCAGCGTCGTTATTTTTCCCGATTTGACTAAAGGAATCACCTCAACTTGATAACTCAATTTGACATCTTGATCTTCATGACGCAAATCTTGTGTCGGTGTAAATTGCATTTTGGCAATGAGATAAATGTAAGCGATAATCCCTTGCTCAAAAGGAATGCGTTGGTTTTGGATGAGATAAATAAGATACACATTACAATCGCGATTATTCCAAATGTGCGATCGAAAATTTCCTTTAGTAATTGCCTTTTTTAAACAATACACGTTCGGATCATCCGTTGTTAAATTATTTAAAAAATTGGGAATAAATTTATTTTTCTGAACGAGTTGCAGTAAGCTAGTGTGTGGAGAGATGGCAAACGATCTGCACTTGAAGCCTCATGCTTTTTATAATTTTCATCCATAAAAATTGATGTGCTGGGTTGTTTAATTTATAACGTGTCGTGATCGACAATGAGAGAGGCTGCGAATCATTATTTTTCAAGATATTGTAATTTATCTTCTTTATCTTTCCATTCATCAGCATCGGCAGGTGGATCCTTGCGCTGCGTAATATTCGGCCATTGTTTTGCGAGTTCTTTATTCAACGCTAAAAATTTTTGGTACTCTTCCGGCAAATCATCTTCAACGTAAATAGCCTTCACCGGACATTCGGGTTCACAGAGACCGCAGTCAATACATTCGTCAGGATCAATGACTAACATATTCGGCCCTTCGTAAAAACAATCGACGGGGCATACTTCAACGCAGTCTGTATATTTACATCGAATACATTTTTCAGTGACTAAAAATGTCATTGGTTTACTTTAAAATGAGCGTGAATTCAAATCTGGTGCCCGGGGCCGGACTCGAACCGGCACAGTGTTACCACCGAGGGATTTTAAGTCCCTTGCGTCTACCAATTTCGCCACCCGGGCTTGTACTTCTATCTGGAGGCTAGGGCCGGAATCGAACCGACGTACGCAGCTTTGCAGGCCGCTGCATGACCACTCTGCCACCCAGCCAATCTCTTTAATTAATGGCTTTGTCTTTTTGTTAATTCCTTTGTTGGACGCTTGTTTCCGGTGCTCATGTACTTCGCAGTACACTCCGCTCCTCAACAACCTTCTGCCTCGAACTTAACAAAAATACTTCAGCCTCTGTTAATTTATTATGCCTAACTCATAAAAAAGTTTCGTCTTTTTGTTGCTACTCTTCGTTAATTCACTTGAACTTAACAAAAATACTTTAGTCTCCGAGTCTTTAATATCTAAAAATAAAAACCTTGGAGCGGGAAACGAGGCTCGAACTCGCGACCTCAACCTTGGCAAGGTTGCGCTCTACCAACTGAGCTATTCCCGCAAAACGGTGATATTGTAACTACAAGAAAAATACTGTCAAGAAGATAAATCACGCCAAGCGACTTTTAAATATAAACACATACTCCATAATGTTAAAAATACCGCAAGATAAAGTAAAACATAACCTGACCAAGCAAAGCCTTTCCACGCACCCGGTTTGTAAAGTAACAAAAGGATGATCGCCAACATTTGTAATGTTGTTTTTATTTTCCCTAACAACGTCACTGCCAACCGCTTACGTTGGCCAATCTCTGCCATCCATTCACGTAATGCGGATACCATAATTTCACGACAAATAATAACGATTGCAGGAATGGCTAAATAAGGTAAAGCACGATCACCGACTAATAATATCAATGCTGTTACGACAATTAATTTATCCGCTACCGGATCGAGAAAGGTACCTAGCTTAGAAACTTGACCCAAACTGCGTGCTAAATACCCGTCTAACCAATCCGTCATCGCAGCAAAAATAAAAATGATCGCTGCCAAAACATGACTTCCACAAAAGGGTAAATAAAATAATAAAATAAAAACGGGGATTAGAATAATACGTAGAAAGGTTAATATATTAGGAATACCCATAGGGTGTTACCAGTCGCCAACAAAATCAAAGGTTTAACGTATTTAGTGTAACCGGTTAGTTTATGCTTTTAAAGCTAAATAAATCTGTTCGGCTAAACGTTTACTAATACCCCGGACCTTAGCCAGATCGGTGGCGCTGGCATTTTGCAAGGCTTGCAATCCACCAAATTGGCGTAATAATTCACGTCGGCGTTTTGCACCAATGCCAGGAATATCTTCCAACGCGGAAGAGCGTCTTTTTTTTGCCCGTCGGCCGCGATGACCTGTGATAGCAAATCGGTGGGCTTCATCCCGTAGGGTTAGAATAGCGTGTAAGGCCAATGAATCGGCGGGTAAGGTGATCGCTTGTGATCGCGAGGAAAGATATAAACTTTCTAACCCGGATCGTCGCCCGGGTCCCTTTGCGACACCAATAATTAAAATACCGCTAATCCGTAACTCCTCTAAGACTTGTTCAGCTTGGCGTAATTGACCTTTACCACCATCGATTAACAGCACATCCGGTAAATTCTTTTCTTCATTTTTCAAATGCTTATAACGACGCAAGAGGGCTTGACGCAACGCGGCATAATCATCACCAGGTGTAATATCATCGATATTAAAACGACGATAATCCATTTTTCGGGGTCCTTGCTCGTCAAATACCACACAGACCGCTACCGTTGCCTCACCTTGGGTGTGGCTGATATCAAAACATTCTAAGCGCTGCGGTAAATTACCCAGCTGCAATGTCGTTTGCAAACATTCAAGTTGCTTATAAAAAGTCAATTTATCAGAAAGATGAGCGGTTAAGGCTTGCTGCGCATTTTCATTAGCCAATGTCAACCAGTGCAGTTTTTCACCGCTCGGTTTATTCGATAATTTAACTTTATGTCCTCCTGAACGCTCCGCTAAGGTGGCCATAAACCAGGCTTGCTCTGCTATCTTTAACGGTAAAATAATCTGCTCAGGAATGGTATGTGGAATTTCATTTTGAAAATAAAATTGTCCTATAAAAGCGGATAACACTTCCGCCGTTTTATGTTCGGCGGGGACATCAGGAAAATAGGCTTTACCGCCTAATAATCGACCATGACGTACATTCATCACATACAATACATAATGCGCCGCTTGCTGCGCTAAACCGATAATATCCAGATTTCCCTGACCGGTAGTGATCACTTGTTTTTGTTGAGTTTCACGCAGCGATGCAATTTGATCGCGCAAACGCGCTGCCGTTTCATAATCTAATGCCTGCGCGGCGTTTTCCATTTGTTTAACAATATCGTCAATAACCGTTTGATTTTTTGCTTGTAAAAATAATACGGTATTATTGACATCTCGCTGATAATTTTCAGGCGTAATCAATCCCAAACAAGGCGCGGTACATCGTTTGATTTGGTACTGTAAACAAGGTCGGGTTCGATTTCGAAAAAAACTATCTTGACAGGAACGAATTCTAAATAATTTCTGTAATAAATTTAAGGTTTCTCTAACAGCAAAGATACTTGGAAACGGTCCAAAATAACGATAATCCTCGATGCGAGCACCCCGATAAAAAGCTAAACGGGGATAACTTTGATGCTTGCTTAAAATAATATACGGATAACTTTTATCATCACGCAATAAAATATTATAACGTGGCTTTAATTGTTTAATCAGATTATTTTCAAGCAACAACGCTTGATTTTCAGTTTCAGTACTGGTAGTTTCGATAGCCGTAACCTGCCGCATCAACAAGGCGACCCGACGGCTTTGCTGACCGCGGAAATAGCTCGTTAATCGCTTTTTTAAATTCCGTGCTTTTCCTACATATAAGACTTGCTCAGCGTTAAAGAATATATAAACACCGGCGCTTTGACTCATAAAAGCAAGTTGCTGCTTTAAACGCTCATCACTCACCCAATCACCTAATAAATAAAGAGATAACTCTCAAGATGCGCTTTTACGCACCTTGAGAAGCTATCAGTATATTTTATTTATTTAAGTTATCAAATATTTGTTTTACGGTTTTTAAAGCCGGTAAATTAGGAAATTGAGTCGCCAACGCATCCACTAACACGCCTACACCTTTAAAACCGGTTTTTGGTGATAGCCTGTTGTTGATTCAATTCTTTAGAAGCGTTTACTTGTTGGTTTTGTTGCATTTTGAGCTGATCTTTAATCATTTGTACTTCATGACGTAATTTTGCACAGCAATCGTCTGCCCAGACTGGACTGGTAGAGAAAACCAATAAAAAGAACAATGCGACGGGTTTTAGTAAGACATCTGAAAAAAACCTCCCTTTGACATAAATATGGAATAGCCACGCACAGGCTTAGCATTCGCCTCGCAACCTGCTTGAGACCTAACAATGAGTCAGTACCCTTTATTTCGATACCAAGCTAACGAAGCATAGTCTAAAGCCTAGACTTATGCTAAATATTCACTTTTGAAGTGAAATTTTTAGCTAGATTAATGTGCAATTGTGAAATTTTTGACTCATGAATTAATCTTTAATTTTTATTTTTTTGATTTTGTAATCCCTATTCTTTAGCTAAAAAAACATTATCTAATCGATAAAAAAAATAAATTTTGCTCTTTTTAATTCTTGTTATTTTTTAAGAAAAACCATAAAATAAAGACCTTTTCTTAAAAAAATAGCAAAGGATTTTTATGCTGTATCCCTTCCAACAAAAAAATATCTTAATCATCCCTTTAGCTAGCTTCATACGATTTAATAAAAAGATCGCTGGAGAAAGATTGGCTAATTTATACGGACAATCTTTTGATGAGCTGTTAGATAGGAAGAAAGATTAGAAGAACATGAAGAATTCTGTGAAAAATTATTGAAAAAAATTTTGTTTTCGCAAATTATCACGGATTTTAATCTAGGGAAATAAAGGTAAACAGGAATTTATTTCAGAAGCATTGAGTTTATTAAAGTTAACCCGCGATAAAGCAGAGGATTTTGAAACTGCTTGGAATTCTTTGCTTGAGTTTGATAAAGAATCACTCAATGTATTCCAAGCGCTCATTAAACTGACTGAGCAAGGCAAATCGATTTATTTGATTGGTAAAACCAATGAATTACATGCTCAAAAAGTTCTGGATCTTTTTAAAAAACATTCTTATCAAGAAGGCTCATTACTAGAAAACTTACCCGAGCCGGTGGATGCCCTGCCACTCGCTATCACGGAGACATCCCAAAGTCCATCTATCGGCAACCTCTATCTTTGCTTATCTTATTTTTACCATACCTTAGTAGAACAACCTTCAGGGTTTTTAACTAAGTTGTTTATCCCTCAATCAGATTCTGGCTTGCTCACACAATTATTGGCTTATTTAACGTCACAAAATAAAACTAAAGAAGCGATATTACTCATCAATCCTTATGAAAATAGCAACGCCATAACAAAAAAATTAGCGCTGGACATTATTTCGAAAAATAATTTTTATAGTGAATTGCGAAACCCAGCCAGTGAGGCTTTGGGATCACGACTTGCCCCGATACCCGTAATCGTCTCCTAGCTCAGAAGAACATATCCCCTTATTAATCATCCGTCCATAATACTTAAACTACTCTCTCATCAGGAGATCAAGCTATGCTAGCCGGCAAAATCAATCCAACCCCCGATAATCCAGATAAGCTTATTTATATCTTTAATTTGTCGACTATTCATCAACTTGCATCTGTCAATACCGTTCTGGATAACTTTGCCAAATTACATTACGACTATGCAAAAGCTTGGCTATATTTTGAATGGCATAGCAAGCTTTAGGTAAGCTATCACTATCTGAAGATGATCGGCCACATTAATGATTACAAACTTGGGAAAATTGATAGCAGAGAATTTATTAATAAGTTACAAGAAATTTTTTACTTTCTTCCTGCTGAAGAAAGTATAGCTTTATTAAAAAACGCTTGGAACTCATTGATAGTCTGGGATGCGCAATCAAGCCAACGTCTTAACTTTTTTAATAGAAAAAAATCAAGGCGTCAACCTAATTTCAAATAGTAATGAACTCCATATCCAAAAAATTAAACAAGATATTGATAATACCACTGAAAGAACCTGGAATTGGTAAAAACAAACCTCTGGAGAATGCCATTTTCAGGTCTCCGAAAATTTTAGATTAATGACTTCCTATGAAAATGGAATATTTAAAACCGATGGTTTACTGAAAAATCTGGTAACACAACTCGTTTCTGAAGGACACAGCCATGAATATATTAGTTTAGTGAGTCAATATCAAGCCGATTTAGATAAGACAAAAGCATTAGGGATTAACAGCCAAAAACCCAATCAATTCTTTCCGACTATTGCCGCTACGCCAACATACACGCCCCACGATTATTCCACTATCACGGTCGCTAGTCATTCAGATACGAGAAGTCGGCAAAATTTGGCAAAATTATTTCATGCAAAGGGTACGAGTAACTTAAACAATCAAGAACAAACAAAAGCTTCAGAAACAGCGCCTTTAATACTCAAACTTAAACCTTAGCAAGGATTAAATCAGTGCTGATTCATAAAAATAACATTAACCGGAGGGAAATTATTCCTCCGGTGTTGCATCCGTCGCTTTATCCGCATACCCTTCTTCTTCCAATAAACCATAACGCAAAGCCAGATGGGTTAATTCGACATCATTATGGACACCTAATTTTTCATACAAACGATAGCGATAGGTATTCACGGTTTTAGGGCTTAAACAAAGTTTTTTGGCAATGCCATTGACCTTAGTACCATGAGTCACCATATACATGACTTGTAATTCACGTTCAGAAAGTTGTGCAAAGGGTGATTTGGATGCATCAGAAACCTGGCGTAAAGCCATTTTTTGGGCAATTTCTAAGGTAATGTAAATTTGACCCGCAACCACTTTACGAATGGCAGTAATCAATTCTTCAGCATTGGTATTTTTAGTGATATAGCCGGCTGCACCCGCACGCACCAAGCGATCCGGAAAAGGTCCTTCACTAAATACCGTCACGACGATAATCTTAAGTTTGGGATTGACGCGAATTAAACGACGAGTCGCATCTAATCCACCGATACCCGGCATTTTTAGATCCATCAACACCACGTCTGGTTTGGTTTCCTTCACTAAATTAATAGCGGCTTCACCACTTTCAGCTTCACCGACAACCTTAATATCACTAACATCCTCTAACAAGCGCTTCATACCTAAACGTACTAAGGCATGATCGTCAACGATAACGACGTTACTCATAGAACGCCAACTCCTCTTGTCTATTTCATTTTTTTGGCGGAGGGACAGGGATTCGAACCCTGGAAGGAGTTGCCCCCTTGACGGATTTCAAGACCGTTGCTTTCAACCGCTCAGCCATCCCTCCTACTTTAATCAGTAGGTACCGCTTAAAAAGCGGATAGGTTATTTTTACACCTTTCAACTTCATTATTAAAGTGCTGATAGTTATATTAGCATATAACTATATAGGATGTAGACTATAAAGAAATACGTCAAACACTGAATTCAAATTACGCAATTAACTTTTAAAGTCTATACTAACGTGAAAAGACACCCCTTTAATTAAAGTTTAGTTAAACGGCTTTCTCGACAGCGTTGCTTATCTTTTTGTCTTTCTGTTTCATCGACTGCTGGTTCTAAGGATTGACTAAAGAATACGCTATCTCGAAGTCCATTGCCTGCGGATTTATTTCCTATGTTACTCGAACCTACCTCAGAAAAAAATTGTGAATGGGCTAATCTAGACTTATACAAAAGTTTCTCGAATATTTATAATTAATGCTACAAAATGGGCTTTAAATTTCTAGTGATAGAAGATTTAATAATAAGCCAATAATCCTGTT
>CAYQIE010000047.1:0-439 GCA_964417505.1 Rickettsiella sp.
TCTTCACTTAACTCATGTCGTTTCATTTTTATTCTTTTCTCAACAACCCTTATAGAATACAATAACTTAATTGACGGCACTCCTTAGTCAATGAATCTTTTGTGCCTAAAGTCGCCAATCAAAAAATAGCCTATCTCATATTAGCTCTTTCCATTATGCCTGGATTGAGTATCGCACTCGGCGGTATTTTAAACCACCATTATGGGTGGATAAGTTGTTTTTATGCAGGTGTTGTGTACAGGCTGGTATTACTTTTTTAAACAACCCGTTTGACAGAAACATCCATGCCTAATCCTAAAGCATTAAAATTTAAATATCTTTTACAAGCCTATTTAAATAGGCCAGAAGTTTCTCGAATATTTATAATTAATGCTACAAAATGGGCTTTAAATTTCTAGTGATAGAAGATTTAATAATAAGCCAATAATCCTGTTAATAG
>CAYQIE010000048.1:0-4603 GCA_964417505.1 Rickettsiella sp.
CACGATGTTTCAAGAACCCCATGTTCAGGAATTAGCTAAATGCTTACGACAGTGTTTGGACAATCCGGAACTTGTTAGCTCTTTAGAATCAAATAATAGCGCTACACACTTTTGGCCCAAGCCAGCAGGTATGTAAGCTATAAAAGCAGTTAAATATAATATTCTCGACACAATTGTATGAAGTAATTACTTTTTTTGAAGTTTAGCATATTTAGTTTCTTCTTCTTCGCATTTACGTTTTTGACTTGATGAAGAAGAGAAAGTCAGTTCTGTTTCTTCATTTATTTTAGAATTAACTTTAAAAAAAGAAGCGCTTGTTGAAGATCGTGGTAGATTGACTTCTTTGCATACTTTCTCGCAAAGTTCATCAAGTAAAGTTAAATTTGTCTGAAGTGTATCTATTCGTTCTTTGACTTCTTGTTGATACCATCTCCTAAAATCAAGAGATTCAACAAATTTTTTTAGAAATGAACTAGCGTCTTTTCGCAGGGTTTCTTTTTGAGTAAGTGGATCTATTTCGATCAAGAAAAAGGACAAATAGTTTTATAGTAAATCAAATTCGCCTTTTTTGCAAATAAAATCAAGACTATTACCTGCTCCGTACCATCCATTAAATAAACAGTTTTCTTTTTGTTCAAGCGATAAGCCTTTTATAATGTAGCCTAGGTTGTAAAATGATTTTGCCTGAACCAAACGTTGTATAATTAATGTTCCTTCTTCTAAAGTATCGTGTTTTTCTTCTGGAGAAAGATTACTCCACAATACCTGAAACATTTCCATGTCAAAAGGGAGTTTAAGTTGTTTTATTCTATGTGCTAAGGATTGAAGTAGATCGGAATACAGTTTAATGGGTAGTTGATAAACAAATTCAATTATTTCAGAGCGTATTATTTGAGTATAGGGAGAAAGTAATAGAGTAAGCCATTTCTCTGGTTTATTATGCTCAATAGTCCAATCTAATAAGTTCTCTTTTCGTTCTTTTGATAGTTGTGAATATAAGAAATAGCTCACTTTATCATCGGGGTGATCTATGGCGCCACTCATTAATTCAAAAAAACTATCATTTTCGATGATACTTATTTTTTTAGATTCAGCTATTTCTTGCCAGAAATAATAAGTTGCATGCTCATATCCTTTTTCAGCAGAGTATTTTAACCCCACCTCCCAGAAATTACCTGCATATCGCCGGTCTTGTGCAAGTGCTTGTAGTTGATTTTCCAGCTGAAAAATTCCGAATGTAATGAGTGGCTCCATTCGTTCCTGAATATCATCTAAATTACCTCCAAAAGGAGCAAAATTTGATCTTTTAAGCTCTGCCCAAAGCGCTACGGTTTCATTTTCGAACCAATAGAAACAAGCTAGATAAAAACGATCTACTATGCAATAGTTTGGATCAAGCACAAAGCGTTTTGTCCATGCAAGATCATTAAATTCCCCATCGACAGTAAAATAATCGGGCGCATAAAGCCCGCCTTCTTTCAGCAAATCAATTTCATTATCTGAATCGTACGTTATTTTCCATAATAGCATCTGGCGATAGGCTTCATAGAGTGAAAAAATGCTTTTTTTTAAAATAGTTTTAAAAAGCGAAGGTAGTTTATTTTTCTCTATAAAAGTGCCTGAAGCATTGATGGTTTTTTCACGATGATTGGCTAGCCTAACTTCCCACTTTCTCTCTATATCTTCTAGTATATTGCTTAACTCTTCAGATTTAAAGGGTGAATCCCAAAAAAATTTAGCAAACTGCGCCGACACTATTTTTTAGTGGTAATATAGTAACTGTATCTTTTAATGATAAACTGTATGTAAGCATTAAACTCTTTATGGCATTTATTTTGACAAAATAGAAGAGATTACTTTTTTCATTATATAGTATGGTTTTGAATTTATATATAAAAATTCAAAAAATAACAATAATATTACCTAATTTTTTTAAGGCATTATATAAAATGAGCAAAAAAGAAATAATTGAAGAGTTAATCTTTCGCAGCTTACCCGATACTACCGAAAATAGACGTGATTTTAATAAGCTCATGAATAACGAGCTAGCTCGTATTCCGAACAAATTTAGTGACTATGCTGAAAATTTCCTTGTTGGTAAATTTCTAGGTGCTATTTATAGTTTTCAATATACATCGTTAAAAAATTCGCTGGGTGTTCACACTACCTTATGGAAATATAATAAAATTAGAAAATGTTTGCACTTGGTTTTTTAACCGAAAAAAACAATATAAAAAAAGCTTATCTTCGGACTATTCATATTGCGATTACTTCATCAAGTGATGCCTCTCGTAATAAGGATGCTTTTCTTAAAGATATTACTTTTACACAACAGAGTGAAGGGTCTATTACCTATTTAAACAATCAAGGATTCCGTTGGGACGAGCAGCGTGTAACGCGTGAACATACTAATACCATTGATATTGACAGAATAACTAATGAATTAAACAACGCTGGCTTTATAGCGGTCCATGGTCGAATATCTGAAAAGGAAAAAGATAGTATTACAGAAAAAACGGTTAAAAAATTTAGTTCTAAAACTATAAATGGTGTTAAAGACAAATTTGAAAACTATTTAAAAACCAACAGAGAATTATTACTCAATTCATATGAGGTTTTTGAAAAGGAATTAGGACATAATTTTTTTAAGGAAAGTTTTTTTAATGGGTTTTGCTTTGGTAGAATAGTATTTAATTTTAAAAGACGTTACCGGATCTCTATTGTGGTGCAACGTAATACCGGAATGGGACGTATTGACCTTGGAATGATTAGTTTAGGAGAGGATAAAGAAAACCTTAACCCTTTTCTTATGCTCGCAGAATTTAAGATAGGTACGCACTCCGCTTTGGAAGCGACTGCGCAAATAAAAGAAAGGTATCAAAATACTTGGCTTAATTTAAAAAGTTTTGAAGACCAAGTCGTCATTGTGGGAATAAATTATAATTTAGTTACCGAGGACCAAATGCAGCTTCGATCAGATGATATCAAGCTGGAAGAAATTTCTCTTCGCCATTTTAGCATAGAAGAACTTTTGACTGCGCTTACGCAAACACAGGTTAAAGATGAAATTCGAGAAAGTTTGGAACATTTATGTAATAGTCGCTATGGGATAGAAACGTTTCAAAATTTTTTTCCGCTTTTGCTTGGATACACGCTATCCTATAAAGGAGAAAAATTTGAAGTTTTGCAAAAGAGATTATTTATAGAAGATGCTGAGTTTGCTAGGCATCGTGGAATACTGGCCATAGATTTTAAAAATAAACGTCAAGTCGTTAATCAAAGGCTATTTTTTAATTTTAAACTAGAGGGGGAGGAGCGTGATCTACGGTCAGCAAATCTAAGGAACAGAGCTGATTCCGTTAAGCAAGCTGTAGATTATTTATGTAGTGAGGCTTTAAGCCAGGATCAAACTATTCACCAAATTGATATCACTGTTGCTGCTAAGAAAGAAACGGGAAAGCCTTTTTTTTAGACTATAGATTACCACTCTTTCTCTCGACAAAGCCCTGCTACGGTCTTAAATCAGTTTTCTGGTAATATTAATAATGCTATAAAACAAAAATTTAGATCACTTAATACAATAAAATTTTCTGATCTTTTTGAAGAAAATAACGATTATCAAATAAAGCCTGACAGTTTAAAATCCCCCTTATTTTAAGTTAAGCACTTTACTTCAAAATGAAAATGATTTTCAGGCATTCATACAGGGTGTTTTCTCTGAAGTTCAACGAAAAGGTACTGAAGTTCGTGTATTTGGTGAGGCAAACTATGCAGCGTCGGACCAAGCAGATTTCCAAATAATAGTAGCAGACGTTAAAAGAGAGAAAGGCAAATCAATAGAAGTTAAGAATACAGCTGTTTTCGTTTCAGAGCTAAAACATATTGAAACTTCTAATCCCGAAGAGTAAGAGAAAAAACGCAAGAAGCTTACAAGCAAGCAGAAGAAAGATACCAAAAAAACCTAGATACTACAACACCTGAAAGACAGATTAAATTTCTAGGATTTGCTTTTACTCCGAACAGCCAATCAGCACAGGATTGCTTTAGTTACATCACCAGAAAACGCACTATAGATCAACCGTCTGATGATTCTAAACCGCCAAAAAGAAAAAGTCCAATTAAAAGAAGAAAGAAACTAAACTACCGTACATCGTTTTCCGGCGTATTGTCAAATTGCAACTCGCCAAGTAGCTCTAAACGACAACGACGTAACACAGACAGTTGTCTTGAATACTCATTGGAAAAGGATGAAGAACGGACGGGAAGTCATCGAGGAACTACTACAAGAGAGAAAACGCGGTGAAGTTATTTTAACTGCGGACGATTATGCGTTATTAATACCAGTTTAAAAGAAGAAGAAAACGATTCGGGAAAGTTAATTGTCATCAGTGAATCGCCAGAGCAATTAGAGGTGATGCATGCGGTTTTGGGGTTGGTTGGAGAATCTCAAAATATTGATGATTGGTTACAGATAGCAAAAAGAGATTTTCCTAGAGAGGGTGGTTTACTAGGGAGTGTCGTCAATTAAGTTATTGTATTCTATAAGGGTTGTTGAGAAAAGAATAAAAATGAAACGACATGAGTTAAGTGAAGAACAATTTAA
>CAYQIE010000049.1:0-345 GCA_964417505.1 Rickettsiella sp.
AAAAAGATAGAGGATTTACTACTGGTCGTATAAAGGGTCTGTAGGGGTAACGGCTAAAAATAATAGGAACTTTATTAATGGGATATTTTGGCTGTTTAAGACAGGTGCACCTTGGAGAGATTTACCGGAAAGGTATGGTTGCTGGAAAAACATTCATAAGCGGTTTTCTCGTTGGGCAAAATCGGGTGTTTTGGACGCTATTTTTCGTCGACTATCCCAGGATGCAGATATGGAATTTTTATCCATGGATGGAAGTGTTGTCAAAGCCCATCAACATGCTGCTGGCGCGTCTAAAAAAAGTAATTCTCTTGGAGAAAATGAAGGGTTAGGCCGTTCGCGAGGAGG
>CAYQIE010000050.1:0-5970 GCA_964417505.1 Rickettsiella sp.
TGATGTCAAGTTTCTTGATTTCACAGGCAAAGATGGTCGAAAAATCCGACGTTCAATATACAGCTATTGATGATGCCACGCGTATTCGAGCGCTTAGAAACGATGGGTGGAACTTGAGCAATTAAAGCGTTGGCCTTGCATACTTTTAAAAAAGGGTAATTTTGTTTCAAGTTTTGGGTTCTGCTGTGTTATAACAAAATTATGAAAACCAGCAATGGAATGGATAATTGAAAATACTTGGCTAAAGGGTAACCGCGTAATAGATAACAACCCTTCTTCATGGTTATCTACCCATAATTGTCCGTCAGGATTCAGCATGATTTCATGAATTTTCTTATCATTTAAGCAGTCTATGATAGTACTCCCTAAATCATGATAAAGTTTTTCACATAGACGTCGCTCTGATTCAGGACTATTCATGGAGATAGGCGCTTCTTTTAGAGGCAATGTGAGTCTGATTTATAAATAAACGATGGTCACATTGGCCCTCTTCTTGAAAATAAAAGAGTATTTGCATTTTTTTGCGGTTTAAGTAAGGGCTTGGCCGAATATAAAAAAAAGAACCAATGCTAGGAAAGCCATAGAAATATACATAGAGTTACCCCCTATTTTTTTGTTCTGGCAGCACTAAATATTCGGCCTAAACTAAATTTAAGCATATTGCAACCAGATCATCCTTATATATAGGGAAAAATATCCTATTTGGTCAGTATACGTTAGCAAAGATATATACGCGTAATCTGTAAACTATGTAATTTAACATAATGGTAAATTGATCCAAGAACATTCGTTATAAAAATCGCAATTTGATTAAACAATTTTTTTCCAATTAAATCCGTAGCATCGCTACACGATATTGTAAGAGAGGCGAATATTCCTCAGTGCTGTTAGTTTTCTGCTATCCTCTTCATAATTAAATATTTTTGTTTTTATTAAAATTCATTGACGAAAAGAATTATTAATAATAACTATTCACTTGAACAAGCATTTTTTGCTGTATATAAGACATGAAACAATAGATTCTTTTTCTTTTTTCTTAGTATGATTAAAAATTAAATAATAAATTTTTCATTTAAATTCAATTTATCTTCGATAAATCACTTTAATTTTTACAAAAAAAGCTCAAATTAACATTCGGGAATATTCACAGCAAGCGTCTTAGCTAAACCACCTAAAGAGGTCTCCTTGTAAATTGCCATCATATCCTTTCCGGTGGAAAACATAGTTTCGATAACCTTATCTAAAGATACTTTTTTATTTTTCCCATCTTCCATTAATGCTAAGTAAGCCAATTTAATGGCCTTTTCAGCCGCTACACCATTTCGCTCAATACAAGGAATTTGAACTAATCCGGCGACAGGATCGCAAGTTAATCCCAAGTGATGTTCCATTGCCATCTCAGCAGCATTTTCTATTTGTTCTAATGTACCACCTAGCACTGCAGTTAAAGCTCCTGCCGCCATGGAGCACGCCACACCGACTTCACCCTGGCAACCCACCTCAGCACCGGATATTGATGCATTCATTTTATAAAGTAAAGCGATAGCCCCTGCAGTCAATAAGAAATCAGCTATCGATTGCTCACTAACATTGTCATAGAAACGACGATAATAAGTTAATACTGACGGTATAATACCCGCTGCACCATTGGTGGGTGCTGTTACTACCCGACCTCCTGCCGCATTTTCCTCATTAACTGCCATTGCATAAATGGTTGGCCATAACAATGTCCCGGAACTTGTCGCTAATTTCGAATGAGTTTGATTGTTTATTTTGCTAAAAAGTTCCGGTGCTCGACGTTTAACCTTAAGTTCACCCGGCAAAATTCCTTGAATATGACAACCTTTATCAACACAAGCTTGCATAATATTAGCTATTTTTAATAAATCGCTACGTATTTCTCTATTAGGCCCTAATTGCTCCTCATTAGCCAACATAAGTTCTGGAATTGTTAAATTATTTTTTTTACAACTATTAAACAGCATAGCAGCCGTATAGAATGGATAAGGGACTGAAACAATCTCTTTGCGTGGTAGCCCAAATTCTTGTTCAGTAACAATAAAACCGCCGCCGATAGAGTAGTAAATTTGCTTACTTAAAAGCAAACCTTGAGTATTAAAGGCACTAAAACGCATGCCATTAGAATGCAATGGCAATAATTCCTTTTGTAAAAAAATTAAATCAGTTTTCTCAGAAAATAAGATTCTTTTTTTTCCCGCCAACAGTAGTTCAGAATGCTCAATAATTCTTTTAGCGCATGGAACAACTTCGTCAGGATTAACTGTTTCAGGAAGTTGCCCTACTAAGCCATTTAAAATGGCAATATCCGTACCATGACCTCGGCCAGTTAAAGCCAACGAGCCAAAAAGCTCAATCTGTATACGGCTAAGCCCATTAAACAATTCATTATTTTGAGTTAGCTTTTCCACAAAAGCATAAGCGGCCTTCATAGGACCTACGGTATGAGAACTAGAAGGACCTATACCAATGGAGAACAAATCAAACACACTAATAGTCATAAACAAAATACTTTTAGGTTATTATTTGGTAGTATTTTAGACCTTTACTCACTGCAAAAAAAGGGTATTTTTGATCAAAAAAGCTCGATGGGGTCGACGTCCAATGACCAACGGACTCGACGGCTACTGGGAAGTAAGCTAATAGGTTTAATAACCTGTTCTAATAAACTTTGTAAGTCATTACGACGTTTTGCTTGCAACAGAAATTGGCATCGATAATAACCTGCCCGGCGTGGGCGCAAGGAGGGAATAGGTCCTAATAGATTGACTTCTTTCCCAACTAACTCAGCTTGATTTTTTACTTCATTTAGAAAAGCCAATGCATAGGCTGAGTTTAAGGCTTCGGCATGGATAACTGCCAAATAGCTATAAGGCGGCAATAATGAAATCTTTCGCTCTTTTAATAATACTTCGCTAAAATTAAGGTAACCTTGCTCTAACAAAAGTTTAAACAAAGGATGATCAGGGTAATAAGTTTGAATCCATACTTCCCCCGGGTTATCCGCTCGTCCGGATCGGCCAGCTACTTGCATTAATAATTGACCTGTATGTTCCAAAGCACGAAAATCAGCACTAAAAAGTCCACTGTCTGCTTCTAAAATACCCACTAAGGTAACATTGGGGAAATGATGGCCCTTTGCTAACATTTGTGTTCCAATCAAAATCTGACTTTCCCCTTCATGTATATTTTTTAATAATTTATCCAAGCTACCTTTACGTTGGGTATTATCTCGATCAATCCGAACAATTCCAACGTTAGGAAAATACTTTTGTAAAGTTTCTTCTAAACGCTGTGTCCCCTGACCCAAAGCATGTAATTGTTGAGCTTGACAGGCTGGGCATCGCACATCTAAAGGACGTCGAAAGCCACAATAATGACATTGCAAATGCGCCGGCTTTTTATGAAAATTCATTTTTTGTTCGCAATGTTTACAATCTGCTGCCCAACCACATTCCTGACAAATGATAACGGGTGAAAAGCCACGCCGATTTAAAAATAAAAGTACTTGACCTTGCTTTTGCAAATGTTTTTCCATATTTTGCAGTAATAGTGGAGAAAACCCTTGATCCAGTTTTTGATGACGTAAATCAATAAAACGAAAAGTCGGTTGTATTGCCGGTCCTGCCCTTTCAGGTAAATGCAGTATTTGATAACGATTTTGCTTAGCATTAAAAATGCTTTCTAAAGAAGCCGTCGCAGAACCCAATATAACAGGTATATTTTCTAAACGCCCTCGTACCAAGGCTAAATCCCGAGCATGATATCGCAAGCCTGTCTGTTGTTTAAACGAGCTATCATGCTCCTCATCGATAATAATAACTCCCGGATGGCATAGTGGTGTAAATAAAGCTGAACGAGTACCAATGATAATGGAAGCTTTACCTGATTTAGAAAGTAACCAATTTTCTAAACGTTGCTTATCAGTTAATTTAGAATGGAATAATATTAATTGAACTGAAAATCGATTTCGAAATCGTGTTAACATTTGTGGTGTCAAACCAATTTCTGGAACCAATACTAAAGCTTGCTTACCTCGTTCAAGCACGGCTTGTATCACCTCCAAATAAACTTCGGTTTTTCCACTTCCTGTCACGCCATTTAACAGAAAGGCTTGGAATTTATCTAAAGAATTAATAATATTTTTAATTGATTGTTGTTGATGATAGTTTAATCGAATCTTTTCTGTTAAATTTGAATTATTTTTAACAACTAGTTCTGCTTCTTTAATAGTTACTTTAGTAAATTTTACTGGATTTTTAAGTTTTACCTTTTCAGTGCGTAAAGCCTTGGGGATGGCATTAGCAAATACTTTACCTATAGGGCAATGATAGTAGCGACTTGTCCATTCTAATAATTGTTGTAAAGCATCGGATAAAAGAGGCAGTTCATCTAGAATTGCCAATGCCTGTTTGAGGTGAGATTTTGGCCAAACTGATGATGCACTTGTCCCCATTAAAAACCCAATTTTCTTTTGCTTACCAAAAGGCACCAGTACCCGTAAGCCTTTTTTCAATTGTGCTGAGGGAACGTCGATAGGCGCCAAATAATCAAAATATTGATATAAGGGTGCCGGAATAGCAATTTTTAGGATATTTTTTTCAGTTAAATCTTTGTCTATAGTACCATTCAAGATTTAATCCTCGTTTAAAATTAAAACGTTCTGTTTTCATTCGGAACTAAGAGGCTAAGAAAATAAAAATTTTTTGCAACATATATTAGCTAAACTTTCAAAATAGGACGCAAATTGTTGGTTATTTTCTTTAAGATTCTAGTATTATTTTGCGCATCGTTCTCATTAACTGAAAATTTGATATGTAACTGGGAAGGGCCAATTGTTCCTATTAATGAAGGGTTAGTAGGACCATAGAGAACAATGGTAGGAACTCCCAAAGCTGCAGATAAATGACTTAATCCCGTATCTACAGCAACAACTGCTTTAGCATTATTCAAGACTGCAGCCATTTCATTAAGATTTAAGTAAGGTAATACATACGTTAAAGGATTTTTATTACTCAATCGATTAGCATTATTTCTTTCATTTTCATTTCCCCAAGGGATAAAAATATTGGCTCCGAGTGCCGTCATTTTCTCTATAAGCAAAGACCAAGTTTGATTTGACCAAAGTTTAGTTACACGACTCGTATTGGGTATAAAAACTATATAATTTTTTGGCAATTCAATTTTGGTTTGGATTAATTTTTTCTTATCAATCTCATAGTTAGGTTTAGTTTCCGGCAAAGGGTATTTTAAGGCTTCAGAGAATAATTGGCGTAACCGATTTATAGCATGCTGCTGCCAAGACACAGAAAAGGTTTGTTGATAAGCAAGACAAGCCAAACTTTCCCGTACTGAATACTTGTTCATGCCGAGGCGATAACCTCGGCTCAAACAACTGGTAATCGCACTTTTAATCGATCCTTGTGCATCTAAGACAAAATCATATTTTTGTGCACGCAATTGCGAATAAAATTGCTTTAATTCCCTACTTTGAACGGTCCGAAAAATACTTTTGCGCCAGCGTCTTAAACCGATAGGAATGATTTGTTGGATTTGCTTATGCCATTTGGGAATTTCGGTAAAAGCCTCTTCTACTACCCAATCAAATTGAATATTCGAAATAGACTTAGTCGCATCAGTTACGGCAGGTAAGGTATGGATAATATCACCCATAGAGGACATTTTTATAATTAAAACACGCATAAATAATAAGTTAGTAATATAAAGGTGAGACTATACCAATTGCCTACCAAGACGTGAACCTGATATTAGTTCTTATACCTCAGTGAATACTCTATCTTAAAGATTAAGCAAGTAGCCTTTTGGATTCGATTTCAGAGTTATTGTCAAAAACTAGGGAGTGCCGTCAATTAAGTTATTGTATTCTATAAGGGTTGTTGAGAAAAGAATAAAAATGAAACGACATGAGTTAAGTGAAGAACAATTTAAAAA
>CAYQIE010000051.1:0-15896 GCA_964417505.1 Rickettsiella sp.
TTTTGTATACTTAAATTCGGATACCTTCTTTCCTTTTTAGCCTTTTCTCTTCCCCCTCTAGTTTAAATCCTTATATAGCAGAGCGAAACTCTTGATAAACAAGAAGTCTTATGTTGAAAATAGTGTTGATGGTGATCTTAGAACACATTTGATTAAACTGCTTATACAACTTGAAAATAATCTTATCAATTCGCAATCAGAAGACCTTGAAAGCCAAGGGATTATTGGAAGAGAAAGAATAGTGGCTAGAAGAGAGGAAAGATTATTAGAAGAAGAAAGATTGTTCTCTGAAAGACTAGAGCGATTAACTAAGTCTGAAGAAAATTTGCTTGAAAGAAGCGAATTGCTCATTGAAGATAGGGAAGAAATGGAGAAACAAAAGAAAGATTTAGAAAAGGAAATCGAAAAATTAAAAGAAACTGTTTCAGATTTTAAAAAAGAAAAATAGATGACAAAAGTTATCTGCTTTATCTTGAAGATCAAATTCATCAATGTCAAAAAGTTTGCTATAGAACTTGCAGAGGAATTGGATATTTTTCCTCAAACTTCGCAGAGCATCAAAGCCAAAAGTGAAGAATCCTTATTATCATTTTTTGCTGATCAGGATGTTCAAGTTAATGCAGAACGACAGTTTTCTAGAAGTCAAAGCTGCTTTGCATTTTTTTCGCCTGAGCAACTACCGAAAGATAATCAGTTTAATTTACGAACCACAAAATCAAACGCAGAGCTTTGTGGAATTCAAAGTGATGCACCTTCTTTTAGTTCTGCGTTGGATGTATTCTCTATTTCAAAACGTAATTAATATTTTAAGCTTGGTTACTATGTATTTTATACAGCAAAAATAAACCAAATAGGATCATTGGAATAGAAAGTAACTGACCCATGGTCAACCAATTCCAAGAAAGAAAGCCTAATTGCGGATCGGGTTGGCGGAAAAATTCTAATCCAAAACGGAAGATACCATATAAAATGGCAAACCAAGCAGAAACAGCCATGCGTGGTCGTTTTTTACTCGAATAAATCCAGAGGATTGTGAATAATGCCACCCCCTCAAAAAAGAATTCATAAAGTTGTGAGGGATGCCTTGGCAGATTCCCAGCGTGTGGAAACACCATCGCCCAAGGAACATCAGTGATGCGCCCCCATAATTCACCATTAATAAAATTACCTATCCGGCCGGCACCTAGACCTATGGGGACGAATGGCGCACCAAAATCGGTAATATCAAAGAAGTGCTTTCCGGTTTTTCGATTAAATAAATAGAACGCGATTAGAACGCCTAATAGCCCCCCATGAAATGACATACCTCCTTGCCAAACTTGAAAGATAATCCAAGGATGACTTAAGAAGTTGCCTAAATCATAGAACAACATGTAACCGACGCGCCCACCTAAAATCACGCCGAGTGCCGTATAAAAGAGTAGATCGCTCACTTCATCGATAGTCCAGCCGCTATTGGGTTTTTTAGCGCGATAAATAGCATGTAACCATGCACCTATAAAGCCAACCGCATACATAAGACCATACCAATGAACCTTGAGTGGTCCTAAGCTAAATGCAATTGGATTTATTGAAGGGTAGAACAACATAGTTTATTCCTGATGATGAGCAACGAATGAGTACTGCTGACTATGCTGTGTGCTGTGTCGTAGCCAGTCAATAGTCGCTTTGCTCATTCCTTGGTAAGAGGGTAAAAAAACCACGATACCCATTAATAGTAACAGGCCTGGAGATATTCTTTCAAAACGTATACTTTTCGCACTGGAATTTTTGTCTTCGTTGCCGCTCAACTCGCCATCCTCATGTATATTTAATACACTGCGATTGCTCATTTTCACGGCGCTTTGACCAAAACCCCATTGCTGCGAGTCACTATTTTTTGCAGTGGAATTTTTATCTGCGTTGTCGTTCAACTTGCCATTTTTTGTACTTGAATTTGTTTTTGTATGACGCGCTAAATCATAGCGTAACCAAAATAGTAAGCTCGTTAAGCTCACTAGGACTAAAAAATAAAGTGAGGAACCAATAAATACCTGCAGAACATTGTTAGTATGGATCTGATGGCTATCTAATAAACTGATGGGGATATTGCTAAAAAAAATGCAGATCATTATTACTATCGACAAAACAATAGGATAGATCCCAGTTTTTGCCCATTGCCATAAAATTAATAGGGGAATACTCAATAAAGGAAAATAATACAACCAACCCAAAGGGGATAGTAATAACATAGCGGTGATGATGATTGAGAAATCAAGATCGATCTTTTGTTTGGCATTGGCAGGAATATCAAACGTTGGTCGCAAAAATTGTATAACCGCAACCAAAAAAATCCCTGCTAATAATGGATAAAGAATGGTGATTAAATCAGGAACGGGTAGCAGGAGCAGGGCGATATTACTTTCATTGCCACCTACTAAACGTAATAAAAATCCGTAAATCGAAACATTCCAATTGCAAGCCGCCCATTTTATTTGTTGACAGGTATGATAATAAGTAACATAGCTATCGAATCCAAAAAATAATGCTGCGATCAAGCCACAACCGAAGAGCGTTAGCAAAAAAGCACATAAACCGCGCCATTCTTTGCGCATCAGGAAATAAAATAAAAATAAACCGATAAAAGGTTTTAAGCTGCTGGCAAGTGCTAAATAAATTGCAGCACTCATGGTTTTTTTCTGACGTGCAGCACGCCATCCGCACACCAATAAGGGAAGTAATAATAAACTGAGTTGGCCAAATTGTAGATTTAAAAAGCTAGGATAGTAGCTGAATAAGCCAATTAATACTAATAATGCACAGCCTAAGGAAGAGGCTTGTGCATCAAGTTTTTGCTGTAATAGTAAAATACCGAGTGCTCCAACCATCACTGAAAGCAATGTCCATAATAATAAGGCATGTGCGTAACTAAGATAGGCTAATGGAAAGCTAATCAACGTAAAAAAAGGCGGATTGAGATTACCCCCTAATTTAAGAATTTTGGAGTGTGTTGATGGATGATTGTTCGGGTGAGTGGTTGTGCTCAGTTTATTTTTTACAAAATAAATGGGTGAATAGATATCCTTTCCTTGAATAAACAGCTGTTGGGAATGATAAAATTTTCCATAGTCACTATATAAAATATTGGTCTTTCCCAGTGTCAGTGGGTAAATAAAATTAAGTAATAAGATGACTGCAAGTAGAATGATTCCACAGATTAAAGCTAAAGAATGATAGATTTTTTTAAATGACATATAAAAATATAACTTCTTTATAGCGATTCCTTAAGTTTTTAAGTGTCAGAATCTAGACCTTTCGGTTATGAGGATTTAATCCAGACAATTTAAGTTTATGCGCGAGCTGTTGTGAACGTTTATTATTGGGTAAAGGGCCTATGACGATCTGATAATAATTTCTGTTATGTATTGAAGTGGTTTTAACATTAACCGGTGAGCGAGTCCATCGCTTAACCATTAATGCAAGCTTTTGTGCCGCTGCATGTTGTTTAAACAATACCAATTGTATATAGGGAGTCGTTTTTTGATGATAACCGGCATAGCTTTTTCTGTGGATGGATGGCTTATTACTCACTAAATGAATGCCTGGATTAATGGCAACAATGGAAACGGGCGCGGTACCGGTACCGGTCATATCCAATTTTTCTGCAGCGGCATAAGAAAGATCGATGAGACGATTTTTAACAAAAGGACCTCTGTCATTGACTTTTACAATAATTTTTTTCCCGTTACGTAAATTGGTTACTTTTAAATAGGTCGGTAAGGGTAGAGTTTTATGTGCTGCAGTCATTGCAGCAACGTTATAAGTTTCGCCATTCGAGGTTTTAAAATCATGAAATTTCATTCCATACCAGGAGGCGATTCCTCGAGCATGATAGCCCTTAGCACTTTTCATGACATAATAACGACGTCCAAAAACCACATAAGATTTTGGATTACCATGCTTACTTAAAGGCTCTGCTCTGGGTACTGCATTAGGGATTCGATTGGCATTTATTCTAAAATACGGTGCTTTATCTTGTCGTAGATGATAGCGATAATTAGGACCGGAGGAGGGGAATGAACAGGCTGCTAAAATCAGTATCAATAAACCTAAGCTAAATCTGGAAATTATCTTAAAAAATAAGCTTCCTTGCTCGGTATTATTTTTTCTTGACATGAGATGGATGCTCTTGTTGATGGAATTGATGGATTAATTCACTTAATTGAAAAACTGCCATGGCATAAAGTGAGCTAGAATTATAGTGTTTAATGGTTAGGAAGTCATTAAATCCTAGCCAGTATTCATTACCCTGCTTAAGCGGTAGCAAAATCAGAAAGGTTTTCAGTTGCGCAGCGACCTTTTTTTTAGGATAAATATGATATTTTGCAAAATCTTTTACAGTAAAATTCTCTTGTGATTTTGGAAGTTTGAGTAAGGCGTGTGGTGAAAAGGGTGCTGGGACAGCGATAGGATTGGTTTTGATCCAACCAAAGGATTTTAAATAATTAGCAATACTAAGAATCGCATCGTCGGAATTATTGATCAGATCACTATAGCCTTTATGCGTGGCGTCTACCGAAAGATGACGATAATTGCTCGGCATAAATTGTACTTTACCAATAGCTCCGGCGTACGAACCTTTAGTGATTTTGGGATTTATCGCTGGATTTTCACGACTAAGTAACAAAAACTGCTCCAATTGGTACTTAAAAAAATCCGATCGCCGTGAATGATTGAAGCTTAAGGTACTTAAAGAATCTATGACACGATATTTACCGGTGATCTCACCATAACGGGTTTCGACACCTAAAATAGCAACGATAATTGAGGCGGGAACGCCATAATATTTTTCAGCTTTAGCGAGTGTTTTGGCATGTGCATCCCAAAACTTTACACCCATTTCTGCTCTTTTCGTGGTAACAAAAATAGGCTGATATTCTGACCAGGTTAAACGTTCCTTAGGTGTAATAAAGGAACTAATAATCGAGCGGTTGGATTTAACGGTATTAAAAAGTTGTTGAAGTTGTTTACGATCAAAGTGATATTTTTCTACCATCTTATCAATAAATACCCGTACTTCGGGTTTATTGGCATAGGCCGTACAAGAGGTCAGACAAAGTGAAATTAATACCAGCAATGTGGTTAAGCTAACTGCTAAAGTTTTTTTCTTCATCATGTTGCTTTCCTTAGTTACCGACCAATTTTCTATGCGTTTGAATAGACATTAGAATACCAAAACCTGCGATTAAAGTAATTAAGGATGTACCACCATAGCTGATCAATGGTAAGGGTATACCGACTACGGGTAATAATCCGCTGACCATACCAATGTTTACAAAGACAGCGGTAAAAAAACTTAAACTTAATCCCCCACTGAGTAAACGCGAATAAGTGTCTTGTGCTTTCATACTAATGTAAAGTCCACGCGTAGCGATCCAGAGATAAAGACTCAATAACACTAGGCCGCCTAATAGACCAAATTCTTCACCACATACTGCGAAGATAAAATCGGTGGTATGTTCAGGAAGAAATTGTAAATGAGATTGAGTGCCATGCAACCAACCTTTACCAATAAGTCCACCGGCACCAATAGCAATCTTGGATTGAATAATATGATAGCCTGCGCCCAGTGGATCTCTTTCTGGATTTAAAAAGGTTAATACCCGCAATTTTTGATAGTCGTGCATAAAATGCCAACCCAGAGGTGCGATAACCAGCATTAATACACCACCGACTAGTAACCAACGTCCACTCACACCGGCTAATAAAATAACACTAAAACCAGAAGCAAGGATTAATAAAGCGGTTCCTAAATCGGGTTGTTTAATAACTAATAATGTGGGTACGGCGATTATAATTAATGCAATGAATAAATTGAACAAAGAGGGGGGTAATGATTTGTCATGTAAATACCAGGCTAACATAATCGGAACTGATAATTTCATCAGTTCCGAAGGTTGAAATTTTAATATTCCTAAATTCAACCAACGTTGTGCACCTTTTCCGACGACGCCCAAGATTAATACGGCAAGGAGTAACGTAAAACTAAAGATAAATATCCACGGTGTCCAGGCACGATAAGTAGAGGGTGGTATTTGTGCCAGTATTAACATCACAATAAAAGCAATTAGCATCCGTAATGCTTGTTTGCCAATGATGATTAAGCTTTGATTGCTTGCACTATAGAGTATAATTAAACCGATACAGACCAGACTTAGTAAACCGATTAATAAGGGTTTATCAACTCGAAAAAATTGCGGTATTTTTTGTAATGAAAATCGTCGATGCGGTTTGCCAATCGCGAGCATAATCTCGACCTAGTAAGTAAATAGGCATAGTATAGAATAAAATCTTCTGACTTACGCTAAAAACACTCTTTTGATAAAAAGCTGACTTTTTTATATATACTTGTAGCATAGATTTTTGACAAGTTGCTGTGGTTGCGTAATTACGCATTCGCTGTACAATACCCAATTTTAAGAAAAGCTGCTTTTTAAATTGATAATTATGTCTATACTATCAACTCCTATTGCAATGATTGGAAATTTTAAAAAACGGGCAATCCATTTAGCAATGGGGATTCTTTTCTATTGCAATGTTATTTCACCCGCTTATGCACTAACGTTTAAGTTACCTGCACACGGAAATGATATCGTTGGCCAGGTGCAATGGACACAAGCATTGCCGGGTGATACGTTCAATAAAATTGGCCGGCGTTATGATATGGGCTATTTTGAATTAGTAGAAGCCAATCCGATGTTAAATCCAGAGCATCTGCAACCAGGAAGTATCGTTGTCATTCCTAGCCGTTTTATTTTACCGCCTAAACGACAAGGATTAGTGATTAATTTAGCTGAATTACGCATTTATTATTTTCCTCCGCATTGGCGGGTGGTGATCACTTATCCGGTAGGAATTGGTCGAGAAGGCTGGGATACTCCTTTAGGACCTTCATGGATTGCTGAAAAAATGCGTAATCCTACTTGGGTAGTACCTGAATCTATTCGTAAGGATCGCGCTAAGGATGGAGTGCATTTACCCGTGAAGGTTCCGCCAGGTCCTGATAACCCCTTAGGTGGCTATGCAATGCGGCTTAAACAGGCGACTTACTTAATCCATGGCACGAATGATTCACAAGGTGTTGGTCGACGCAGTAGTGCGGGATGTATTCGACTCTTTTCAGAAGATATAGAAAGTTTATTTGCAGAGGTGGCACGCAAAGAAAAGGTCACCATCATCGATGTAACTTATAAATTTGGCTGGGAAAAGCATAGACTATTTTTAGAAGCGCACGTACCCTTACAAAAGCAGCCTGTATTTAATCGTTTTATGATGGAAAAAATTATTCGAGCAAATACGACAAAAGCTGCTAAAATTCAATGGCAATCAGTTGAGCGTATTAGCTTACGAGAAAATGGTATACCGCAAGTGATTGGATATCCTGAGACATCTGGACAGCCTATTGCATCATATACGCATCAAAAAAACAAGAAATCTATTTGATCAGTAATAGATTGTTGGCAGAAAATTAATCTTTATACAGAATTATGCGTTGCGTTTCTTTTTGTACTGCAGCTAATTATAAGTTAGGTCCGCTTGCGGAATTCTTTCGTAGTAAGCGTTATATCGCTAAAGTTTTCCGAAATGTACTGTATGTTACCAAACAAGATAAACCTATCGCTCTCTTTTTCTTTAATCATGGTTGCTTTGTAACCTGGAATCTTCGTAAACAACAAGAGAAAAAAATAATTGAAGAAATTAAGCCTTTTTCTGTCGATCCGCTAGAAAAGATTGAAATGGATCGCTTCATTTATTATCTTGGCAAAGAAACTCGGCTTTTTCCTCATCAACGATTTAATGTTGACGTGATCACGCTAGAAAGTGATGAATCTGATAATGTCCAAATCAAACTCGCTATTTCTTACGGTTTAGCACAATCAATAAAGCTCGAATCCTATGAAGAATCAGTGAATAAAACCGTACTTGCGAATAGTCATTTTCCTAAAGAATTAGCGCGCTTTGGGAAAATTTCGCTATCGCGTTCAGAAATTTCTAAACGTATTGGTGAAATTTTCTTGACGCGTAGCTCGGTCAATCTAAGTAGTGAATATTTAGATGTTCCTGAGTATTTTTGGCGTTATTCAAATCTTGAGTCTTATTATGAAATGACTGAAAAATTTTTAGACATTCCAAAAAGAGTAGCGGCTTTAAACCATAAACTTGATGTGGCACATGAAATTTTGGAGATGTTAAATAGTCAGTTACAACATCGCTATTCCAGTATTTTAGAATTTGTGATCATTTTATTAATTTTTATCGAGATAGTCGTGCAAATTCTACAACATGTATAAAGACACTTTCTTACAAATAAAAAAATAAGCATAAAATATTTATAACGACCTCTAGCAAAAAAATAGAAATATGCTATTTTATAGAATCCTAACCTTCTGTTTACTCCTTATATAATTTAGAGGAATATGAACCATGGCTAAAAAGTTAGCTAAAAAAAAGTCTCCAGTGACTAAACCACGTAAAAAAGCTAAAGTAACCTCAGCTAGTAAAAGGCTCGCTGCTGTGAAAAAGTCTTTTACTAAAACAGAGTTATTACAGTACTTAGTAGAAAGCACTAAATTACCTAAGAAAAAGATTGCTGAGGTTTTAGAAACCTTACAGGCGGTTATGTATGCACATGTAAGAGCGGGTTGTGCTTTTGCCCATCCCGGCATGTATAAAATTACTGTTGTAAAAAAACCAGCGACTAAAGCGCGTAAAGGTATTAATCCGTTTACGGGTGAGCCTACCACCTTCAAAGCAAAACCCGCGCGAAAAGTGGTAAAAATAAAGCCACTAAAAAAACTTAAAGCAGCTGTATAGAGATACTCAATAAAAAAGGCGCATAATGCGCCTTTTTTTATGCTCTTTGCACTTGAATTTTTTGACTGTGTTTGTCGCTCGATTCGAATCCTTATATATCTTAAATACATTCCGGTTGCTTCATTTTCGCGACGCCTTGTCAAAAATCCATTTGCTGTGAGTATTTTTCGCACTTGACATTGAATGTATTAAGCAGGAGTTTCGCGGAAAATTTTTTAAATAAGAGATCATTGAATAGAAGATCTTAACCCTAGTTAACCACTCAATTTTTCTTTAAAAGCTGCTAAACGACTTTTGGTACGCTCAAATTTGGTACTTAACCGACCTTTAGGATAAATATCTTCGATAACTTGTGTTGAGGTGAGAATGAGTTGGCAGTTTGCATCATAAAGAATATCAATTAAATGAATAAATAGCTGGGCTAAATTATCTTCATATTCGCCGATGGGTTTGACATCACTGATTAGGATTGTCTGAAAACGTTGAGCAATCTCTAAAATAATCTAATTGACTGCGTGGTACAGCGCAAATTGAATTAAAGTCAAACCAAACGATAGCTTCGCTACAACCTAAATGCGAGATCAGACGGCCATTGATCGTCAGTGCTTTATATTCTACTTTGGCATTCTTGCTTAATTGATCGAGTAAAGTTTGAACTTGAGAGGGACTCATTACCCAAACTAACGCATTTTCAGTATTGATTATATGTTGACGTCGATAATCAATGCGGCTTGCTAAATGAAAGATGCGTAGATGTTGTTTAATTAAGCTGATGGGGGTAAGAAAAGTCCGCGTTGCAAACCGTTAGCGTATAAATCATCGGGTGGAGTATTTGCAGTCGTGACTAATACGATACCTTCTGCAAATAAAGCCTTTAATAATTGCGCAAGTATCATCGCATCGCCAATTTCATGAACTAAAAACTCGTCTAAACAAATTACATCAACTTCATTTACGTAGACGTTTGGCAATTCGCACTAATGGATTTGATTGGCCTTGCAGTTGAGCGAGTTCTGCATGGATGTGATGCATAAATTGATGAAAGTGATAACGCGATTTAGCCACCGGTAAATGATTGTAAAACAAGTCCGTTAAATAGGTTTTACCTCGACCGACATCACCCCATAGATACAAGCCTTTGATAATTTTTTTGGTTGCTAACCATTTCTTGGGTTTGATTAATTCGTCATATACCCTTTGCAATTGTTGCATGGCTAAGGCTTGTTGTTCATCAACCTGTAAGCTTGATGTGCTAATTGTTGATGGTAAGAAGCTAAAGGGCCCATTTAATCAAGGTTGTTGAGTATTGTTATTAAGCGATCGCGCAGTTCAATTAGCTTACCATGAAAGAAATGGCTGGCTCCATGAATTTTAATGACTTGGGGTGGCTGTTCTAAAGAATTCACCCAGTTAAATACCGCTGCAGCGGATACGACTTCATCTCCATCCCCTTGTATCAAGATCCACGGGCAAGAAAAGGGTGGAAGTTCTTTAAAAGGAAAGTTTTCAATAGGCGGTGCAACACAAATCAATTGTTTTGCAGGCCAAACCTTTGCGGCACGTGCCGCGACATAAGCACCAAATGAAAAACCGGCTAACCAAATGATAGATTCAGGACAACTTTGTTTTAACCAAGTGAGAATGGCTAATACATCATCGGTTTCGCCTAGGCCATTATCATAAACACCCTGGCTGAGTCCGACACCGCGAAAGTTGAATCGGACACTCGCAACACCCATGCTATTGAAACAACGGGCTAAGGTATAGATAACCTTATTATGCATGGTGCCACCAAATAAAGGGTGTGGATGGCAAATCACTACTGCAATAGTCGCTGGATGGCGTAATGGCTCTTCTGCTGTGCTCGTCATGACTTCAAGCTGTCCTGCGGGACCGGGTAACAATAGCTTGGTAAGTTTATCGGATGGTATTGTCATTGTCATGTTATACTCTTAATTTAAGTTTCATTTTAAACTGCCACTAAACTTATGCAAGCATTGAGTATCCAAGGCCTGAGCAAAATCTATAAAAATGGCGTTATTGCCCTTAAAAACATTGATCTTAATGTAGCGGAAGGCGACTTTTTTGCTTTATTGGGGCCGAATGGTGCTGGAAAATCAACAACCATTGGGATTATTGCTTCACTGGCCAATAAAACCGCGGGGTCGGTGGAAGTCTTTGGACATAATCTTGATAGCGATTTAGAAGCCGCTAAGTCTTGTATTGGTATCGTACCGCAAGAACTTAATTTTAGCATCTTTGAAAAAGTCATGGACGTTATTGTTTATCAAGCGGGTTATTATGGTGTTCCTAGACGTTTAGCTAAACAACGTGCAGAGATCTATTTAAAAAAATTAGATCTTTGGGAAAAGCGCGATCAAATTTCCATGCAACTTTCGGGTGGTATGAAACGTCGGCTAATGATAGCGCGTGCCTTAGTGCATCAACCACGGTTACTGATACTCGATGAACCTACCGCAGGGGTAGATATCGAAATACGACGTTCGATGTGGGAATTTCTACGCAGCATTAATCAACAAGGAATAACCATTATTTTAACGACGCATTATTTAGAAGAAGCGGAATATCTTTGTAAAAACATCGCGATTATTGATAAAGGTAGCATCATCGAAAATACCAGTATGAAACAACTTTTAACGACGTTAAATATGGAAACCTTTGTGTTTGATTTAAAAAAACCCTTGGTGGAATTACCGCAATCGCCGTTTGCAATGCGTTTATTAGATAACGTGACCTTAGAAGTCGATGTGGCTAAGGAACAATCGTTGAATAATTTATTTGGATTTTTAGAGGGTCACCATATTGAAGTGACCAGTTTACGCAATAAAGCCAATCGTTTAGAAGAACTCTTTCTCAATTTAATTGCTGCGAATAAAAATAAATGATTGGAAGTAAGCGCACTTAAGATAAGAGAGATTAAAAAGATTAAATACTATGCAAGCAAAAGTCTATTGGATCGCATTTATTAGTTTATTACGCAAAGAAATAAGACGTTTTTTGCGTATATGGGTGCAAACCTTATTGCCGCCTTTAGTGACCATGACACTTTATTTTTTGATCTTTGGAAATTTAATAGGTCAGCGCTTAGGCAGTATCGCAGGTTATAGTTATATGCAGTATATTGCACCGGGTTTGATCATGATGTCGGTGATTACCGCAGCGTATACCAATGTCGTGACATCCTTTTTTGGTATGCGATTTCAACGCAGTATCGAAGAATTGATCGTTGCCCCCTTGCCGAACTATTTACTCTTAGCAGGATTTGTTGCGGGGGGTGTTGCACGCGGTTTATTGGTAGGGTTATTGGTGACCATCTTAGCCTTATTCTTTACGCAATTACATGTCTATAATATTTTTGTGTTATTGGCTATTGTGCCATTAACCACGATCTTATTTTCATTGGCAGGTTTTACCAATGGTTTATTTGCCAAAACCTTTGATGATGTTTCTATTGTGCCTACCTTTGTCTTAACGCCATTGACTTATCTTGGTGGGATATTTTACTCCATCGATTTACTGCCGAGCTTTTGGCGTCATTTATCCTTGTTTAATCCGATTTTATATATAGTCAATAGTTTTCGTTATAGTTTATTAGGTATCAGCGATATTCCAGTGGTTTCGGCACTCCTCATCATCTTTGTGAGTTGTTTGGTTTTATTTTGTATTAATCTTTATTTGTTAAACTGTGGTAAAGGCATTCGATCGTGAAATCCGCTGTATTACTCATTAACCTAGGCACTCAGCAGACGCGCAGTACGTGATTATTTAGCTGAGTTTTTATCCGATAGACGAGTGGTGGAATTACCGACATGGCTTTGGCAGTCATTGTTAAAATGCGTTGTTTTGCCGCTGCGTGCAAGAAGTTCTGCAACACTTTACCAAAGTATTTGGATGGATGAAGGTTCCCGTTAGCGGTCTATACCCAACGTTTAGCTTACAAGCTACAAATTAATTTAGGTGAAGAATATAAAGTAGTGTTGGCGATGCGCTACGGCCAACCCAGTATTGAAACCGGTATCCATACACTCTTAGCAGCCGGCGTTCGTTCTATTACGATCTTGCCATTATATCCGCAGTATTCTGCTGCTACAACGGCCAGTTGTTTTGATAAAATCAGCCGGCTGCTACAGCAAACACGCGTTATTCCACATGTGCGCTTTATATATAGCATCGTATTTTGATCACCCTTTATATATCGAAGGCTTGGTAAAGCAATTAAAAAAATATTGCTCCATAGCGACAAAGAACAGTTATTTACTATTTTCTTTTCATGGTTTACCGCAACGTTGTGTCGAGTTAGGTGATCCCTATCAACAGCAATGTGTTACCACGGTGCGTTTAATCGCTGAACGCTTGCAATTAGCTGCTGATGATTATCTCAAATCGTCTTTCAATCCCGTGTCGGTGCCGCTAAGTGGCTGCAACTGTATTGCGATGTGGTATTGCAACAATTACCGGCACGCGGCATCAAAGAGGTTACCGTAATCTGTTCTGGTTTTGCTGTCGATTGTTTAGAAACCTCGGAAGAGATTTCTAAACGTTATCGATAACTATTTCTAATGGCGAGAGGTGAGCATTTTAATTATGTCTCAGCCTTAAATGATTCGGTAGAACAAGTGCAATTGCTAGCCAATTTGGTGCAGCCATCTGATTAATGAATGACAGGAAGGATCCTATGAAAAGTTATGAAAAGGTCTATCGCGAACGTTTACGTGAACTATCGGATCGTATTGTTCAGGCACAAGATGCCATAAAGATTTTAGATAGTATTAAATAGGGCCCAGAGATTCAGGAAGATTTTTTTAAAAAGAAATGCAAACAATTACCGAAGGTCGATGCCGAATATTATCGAAAAAATAAGTTAGCCTTTGATATTCATAAAAAAAGTGAAGAATTTCAAGCACTCGAACATGATATTAATCGTGAAGTCGGACAAATAAGCAGTATTGGTAACATTATGTTGCGTATGTGTCGAGAATATCAGGATGTTTTGGATATCTGTTACCGGCACGCGGCACGCCAGAATTTAGTGCTTTATCACAAGAACTGTATGGCAGTGCCAATGATGCCTTTTATGTGAATGCGCCACGTTTAAAAGATTTAGTGCCCAGTGTTTCACAAGCATTGATGAGTATTAAAAATAAAACGCTCAATGAACTGTATGAGAAACGCTATGATAGTCAACAAGCCGCAGAGATATTGAACAACGGTTATCCACTTATTTTAAGCAGCACAAGTCTGCTAAGGATAAAGGACAAAAGCCTAAAATGAAAAAATGGGTGATTATTAGTGATGGGATCGTAGCGGATGCTGAAACTATCAAGATCCGACAAGATGCCTTATTTAGCGAACGTGATTGACGTATTTTGGAGGTGCATGAAGGTTGGGTTGCACATGGGTATAACACTGAATGGCATGCATCAGCCGATTTGTGCCTTTTTAGGAAAAGGACCTCCTTTAGCGATTGCCAATCAAGTAAGGTTTGGCGATTATCATGGAGTTATTTCATTTTGTTTCTTCGCCGATGCGCATTAAAAAATTGACGGATCGCGTCACTGGGATTGCGATGGCCGAAGAAGGCGCTGACTTCTTGCAAGTATTTAATTTCTTTTTAGAACAAGCCCATACACCGGAAGAAAGTTATAAAAGTAGTGTGCGAATCTTTCGCGGTAGTTTACCGACATTAGGTCCATTTACTAAGGATCTGGTTATAAGCAAAGGTTTTATTTTAATCTACAATTATTTGCTTTTAGCTGTCGAGCAGGGCTTAGTGGATAGAATCGATTTATTATTTGTCGGTAAAACCAGTTTAGAGGATCAACGGTTACTTTGCATCTGTTTGAGGAAGGATTATTGGTCAAACCTTATTATATGCCCCATCAATTTCGCAATTTAGCGGCATTAAGCTGTTGGATGTGTTATTCCCTATTTTTTAATCAACTGGATCTAAAAAAATTAGCCATAGATTATAGTAATATTTTACAGGGCTAAACTATAAACAAAAAAAGCCTGCGAATGCAGGCTTTTTATCATCCTCAAAGACGTGTTTACGAGACTTATAGTAAGCAACGATTTATCTGTATATCCTCTCCGTCTTTTGAACTACCCGTTGATAAAATTGAACCTTTTTTCAGAACCAGAGGAGAATCTCGAATCAGAGTCACTGTGCGCATGGTAAGTATATCGGTTGTTAACATGATTAATCCCTTTGCTGTCCTTTCTCACTAACGTTGTAGTTCCATTTTGGACTGGTTTAGCGAGTTTTTGAGGTAAGTGAATGGAAACTATGGGTTTAGTTATTCCACGTATAAAACCTAAATTATCTTTGATAGATTTGATTATGTCATTTATATTTTCTTTTAAAGTTTTGGTTTCTATTGAGCATAAAATATCTTTTATGCAATCATTGTACATTATCACTTAATAATTTGTCGTATATCGTTTTAAAATAATCCAAATTATTTCTTAGTACGGCCGATTTTTGTTCCTCATTTATGCATTTATTATATTCATTTTCAAATTTTTTAGGAAAGTCTTTTTAAACCCTTCAAGTCATAGCGCAATCCTAGTTTATACACAGGAATATCAAGAATTTTTTCTAAACGATTGCTGTGTTCTTGATCATTTAATTTATCTTTCAGCTCATCAACTTTTTGAATGACCTCTTCCAAATATTGTTTTAAATTATTAAATTGCTTGGAAGTAGTGAATTGAACCTTATAGAAAAAAATTTCTGCAGGTGTTGAATCTTTTTGGATTCCGTTAATAATATGGCTACTATTAGTTTCTTTTTTTTCATTTATAAGGTTGTATTTCAAAAGCACATTCTTTTAGCGTTTGCGTTATATTCTACATAATATTTATTAGAGGCTTCGATATCCGATGATTGTCGATTTTTGATCGGAGAAAGTTTATTCAGTCCGACAAAAGTTTCTCGAATATTTATAATTAATGCTACAAAATGGGCTTTAAATTTCTAGTGATAGAAGATTTAATAATAAGCCAATAATCCTGTTAATAGA
>CAYQIE010000052.1:0-469 GCA_964417505.1 Rickettsiella sp.
GGAAGAAGCGAATTTAACGGCCTCCAAAAAATACTTTCCCCGTTTACAATATCGGGTAGCAATGCCGCGAAATTGTTTTAGCCGACAAAAAAATCGTTCGATTAAGTTACGATCTTTATAATAGTGTTTATCAAATTTTCGCTGTTCTTTTCTATTTGATTTAGGGGGAATAACGGCAGTTGCCCCTATCTGTGCAATTTTGTTGAGGATTGCATTAGTGTCATAAGCTTTATCAGCAATAACAAAATCCGTGTTTTTACCCTCTAATAAAACTTCAGCGCATTGACTATCATGAACCTCACCGCCAGTTAGGATAAAATCTACAGGGTTACCTAAACCATCGGCTAAGCAGTGAATTTTACTATTTAATCCTCCTCGCGAACGGCCTAACCCTTCATTTTCTCCAAGAGAATTACTTTTTTTAGACGCGCCAGCAGCATGTTGATGGGCTTTGACAACACTTCCATCC
>CAYQIE010000053.1:0-2136 GCA_964417505.1 Rickettsiella sp.
GCTCTTTTGTATACTTAAATTCGGATACCTTCTTTCCTTTTTAGCCTTTTCTCTTCCCCCTCTAGTTTAAATCCTTATATAGCAGAGCGAAACTTTTGACTTACATCACTGGACATTGTTAATAATTTGGTCCAGTTGGTGTATCACCTGTACTCAAGAACAAGCTTTTTTGTTAAAGTTGCGCAAAAGTCATTTAATTTCAATTTATGACTTAAATTACCGTGATGAATTAAACCAGGCAAGACTTTGGCTAAAAAAGCAAGGTAATCCATTCCAAAAGATTGTCTTTGATCCATGAGGCTTACTTGTTATCGATTTAGGAGTGTACGGTGTGCCAGAAAGTTACTTGATTGATCCACAAGGTATTATTCGCTATAAGCATGTTGGACCATTAACTGCATCAGCTTGGTTATACACTATGGCAACAATTATTAAATGCGCGAAATAAATCCTGCAGAGTAATCCATGGATAGGTTGGAAAACTTAAAAAGGTTTTTTAAAATAATGATAATAAGCCAGCTTTTTTTGCTGGTGATATTTATTTCTCCATTGGCTACTGCAGCATTACATGATATCTATCACTTCGATTCAACACAGAAAAAAAATCAATTTAAGCAAATCATTTATGAAATGCGCTGTCTGGTTTGTCTAAATCAAAACTTAGCAGATTCAAATGCACCACTTGCAAAGGATTTACGTTTAGTCATTTATAAGCGTATTCAAAATAATGAATCGAAAGCCAATATAAAAGGAATATTTAGTGAGTCGCTATGGTGATTTTATATCATTTAAACCTCCTTTTTTACCTTTAAACTATTTTTTATGGTTAAGTCTATTTATTTTACTGGTAGGTATTTTATTTATTTTTTTATTAAAATATTAAAAAATGGTACGCGCATTATTCATCCTTAAAATAATGTTATTACTGTTCTTATAGATAGCTACCATTCCTTTTTTATTTATGGATAATAATTATTATTTCAAAAAATAAACTTGGGAAACATATAAGGATCAGCATGTAACCTTCTGTAGAAAAGTAAACTATAGCAACGAAGGTTATTATCAGAAAGCGCGCATTGTTAGTTGAAGATTATGTTCCGTGCCAAAAGATAATGACCTACTACTTGCAGCAATTGGGCTATGAAGTGGAATTAGCGGAGGATGGCATCACTGCGATAGAACATGTGCACAGTAAGGTGTATGACTTAATTATTGAAGACTTAGATTTAACAGGAGCTTCTGGTAAAGAAGTGATACAAAATGTCCGAACGAGTGATTTGAATATCGGCACTCCCTTATTAGTTTGGAGTGCTTATGTCAATAAAAATGACAGGAAAAATATCTAGTTTGGGGAGCCGATGGAGTATTAATCAAGGTTTACCAAGTCAAAGAGTTAAAAAAAGCGATAGATAAACGCTTTCAAAAAACACGTTATCATAGAAAATTTTACTATCAATTGCTCAATTTTTTAAAAAAATGGGATCGATTTTTAATTGAAATTGAAGCCTTAAAGATAATGAATGTATTAATAAGTTTAAATTTAGTTTAACTGAAGCACTCGCTACCTTAGAAGAGTATCAACGTTGGATAAATTTAGGTAGAAATGGAAAATAAATTTCGTAGTAATAGGTTAGCCTCTTCAATAATGCAGAATTTATTTTAGAGCATCAAATTTTCTATATAGCTTAAAAGCAACCAAACGCTATTTTTTTCGCCACTTTCCAATAATTCTTCCTTCGATAATCCTGTTACCAATTTAACAAAGAAAAAGGAGCATTATGTTTTGATAAATTTTTAGCAATTAATAATGCTTCACATTCTCGTCCTTCTTGAAAGCCAATGTTGAATCCACGTTTGTAACCTTCTAAATAGGCCAATTGTTCCAAACTATTATTATATTTCATATTTTTTTAATTTACAGTGTTAATATAATTCTTGCTCGAGTTAGAAGAACATTCAGTCGCTTATTAAAAACAGTATTTTAACGAATGAATATCTGAAAAGATATCAAATTATATTATTGATAGTTTTTTTAAATTTATCAAAAGTTTCGCTCTGCTATATAAGGATTTAAACTAGAGGGGGAAGAGAAAAGGCTAAAAAGGAAAGAAGGTATCCGAATTTAAGTATACAAAA
>CAYQIE010000054.1:0-10546 GCA_964417505.1 Rickettsiella sp.
ATTGTTCTTCACTTAACTCATGTCGTTTCATTTTTATTCTTTTCTCAACAACCCTTATAGAATACAATAACTTAATTGACGGCACTCCTTAGTTTAAATAAGCTTTTTCACTGGCATGCAAAGCCAATAATTGAGCTTGAGCCAACCCTAATAAACTAAAACTCAATATTGCTGTAGCAACCATAGCTTCTATTAAGCTAAATCCTCGTTGGTGACGTAATAGCACTAATTTTTTCTCTTTTAATTTAATTGGCCATCCTATCAAATATTATATTATTAATTAAATTACTATGCAATAACACATACTATGGCGCTCTCTATCTCTTTAATATAGACTTTCGCGCTTGAAATCTTCATAAAAATAATAAGTGTTCTTATTACTGTTCTATTATTGTCAGCCTGTGCTGGAAATACACCTAACCCAATTCCTCAACGCCAACCAGGGGATGAAAATCTAAGCTGTAGTGCATTGGGGCAAGAATTAATGGATAACCAAACTAAAATTGCCCATCTTATTCCTAAACAAAATAAAACCGGTAAAAATGTGGGTTTAGGCATTGCAGGAGCTTTTTTAATAGTTCCTTGGTTTTTTATGGACTTTTCTGATGCTGAACGCATAAAAATCCAATCTTACTAGTTACGTGATAATTGGCTACGTACTCTTTGCGCTCAAAAAAATGTTCCTCTTTAACACCTGCTATTAAATTTCAGAGGCAATAGAAGCCTTCACCTAAAAAGAAATGATTTGTGTCTCTACTTATCCCCAACGTTGGAATAAGTAGAGATAAAAGATAAAGAAGAGTTTTTACTTGTTATTTTTACAACGATTTAATAAAAATTGTACAATTAAAGATACGGGTCGACCTGTTGCCGTCCTTTCTGGTCCACTTTTCCAAGCTGTTCCAGCAATATCTAAATGTGCCCAGCTTAATTTTTTAGTAAAGCGAGATAAAAAACAAGCTGCTGTAATACTCTTACCACCACCCACGCCCACATTAGAAATATCTGCTACATTACTATCAATTTGTTGCTGATAATCCTCCCATAACGGTAATGGCCATACTCTATCTTGACTTTGTTGACCAGCTTTCTCGATTTCTAGAGCTAATTCCATATTATTACTCATCATACCCGTCGCTACTGCGCCTAATGCAATAATAATAGCTCCTGTCAAAGTAGCCATATCAATTACCACATCAGGATTAAAACGTTCGCTGTAAGTTAAGGCATCTGCCAAAATAAGGCGTCCTTCTGCATCGGTGTTAATAACCTCTACGCTGAGGCCCGCTAGTGTTTTGATCACATCGCCAGGTTTAATTGCGGTACCACTTGGTAAATTTTCAGTTAATGGCATGACGCCTACTACATGTATAGGTAATTTAAGTTCAGTAACAGCTTTTAATATTCCCATCACACTAGCCGCACCTGACATATCATATTTCATTTCTTCCATACCAACTGCAGGTTTTAAACAAATACCTCCTGAATCAAAAGTCACTCCCTTTCCAACTAACACCACCGGTCTTTGCTCTGTTGCTCCTCCCCGATATTCTAAGGTAACAAACTTTACCGACTCTTCAGAACCTTGTGCAACAGCTAATAGTCCTCCCATACCTTCTTTTTTTATTGCCGCTTCATCTAATACATTAATTGTAAGGCCAGTATCATCTGCTAGTTTTTTAGCAAAATCCGCCATAATACTGGGTGTGCATAAATTGGCTGGGAGATTAGCTAAATCTTTAGTTAGTTTTATCCCCCTAGTAATGGCTATAGACTGCTTCAAAGTCTCTGTAATCTCTGGAGAGGGAGAGGCTGTGGAATTGGAAAGATTAAAATTAAACCTTTTAGGTGAAGCTATTTTATCTTTTTTATCTGTTTTTAAATCATCAAAGCAATAAAAACAATCTTCAATAAGCTCGATACTCTGGCGAATCTGCTGAGCAAAATCATACCCTTTTACAGAAATATCTGTTAAAAAACTGGATATTTCATCGACTTGTAGAAATTTTAAGGCGCATGCCATATAACTGATAATCTTACGAAAATCTGCTACTGATAGATTGGATTCTTCTCCGCAATATACAAGAAGAACTCGTGGTGTATTTATTCCGGGAACATCATAAAGCATCAAGCTTTTACCACATTCTTCGATTAAATCACCTTTGTCTAAAATTCTATGAATATATCCCTGACTATGTTTGTCGAGTAGTTGGGCAGATTGAGAAAGCCTCTTACCTTGAAAAATACTGGCGATCAAGCAATCACTTGTCTGTTTAATCAGATCAATAGAATTGATAGAATATTGCATGGCCACCTCAAAATATTTTATTAAGAGCAGTTTACCTAATTTATACTTATTTGCTAGATTCAATACTCTCTTCATGAAATAATTTTAATCTTTCTCTATTTAACCTTTAAAATGATTCTTTTTCGTTATTTAACTCGAGAGGTACTAGCTAGTCTTACGCTCATTACTGGCCTTTTATTCCTGATTTTAATGAGTAATGAATTTGTTCATCAACTTAATCAAGTAGCTGGGGGTAAATTTGCCGCAAGCATTTTATGGAAGCTAATAATCTTAGAATCTCCGCGCTTTTTAGCGATAATTCTCCCTTTTAGTTTATTTCTAGCCATATTATTCACTTACGGTCGCCTTTACGCCGATTATGAGATGACAGTTCTTAACGCCTGTGGATTTAGTTTGGGTCGATTAACCTATATGAGTCTACCCTTTATTTTCCTGCTAACTATTATAGTAGCCGGCTTAAATCTTTGGCTAAACCCTTATTTATTAAGTTATCAGAATAAACTGGTAAATCAAACTGGAACAGCCGTGGAATTACAAACTGTACAGTCCGGAAGTTTTCAGCAAACTAATGGAGGACATCGTATTGTTTACGTGGAAAGTGTCTCAGCAGATCACAAAACAGTAAAAAACATTTTCCTAGCACAAACAAACCCACAAAAATTAGCATCCAAGATAACGCCCTGGACTATACTTAGTGCTAATAGTGGTTACCAAATGATAGATTCAGTCACTAAAGAGCCTTTTTTTGTTGCAGTAGAAGGAAAACGCTACCAAGGAATTCCCGGTCAAACAGAGTACTACATTACACAATTTCAAAAATATGGCATACGTATTGATTTAGACACTAGAAAAGCAAATAACCAGCAAGATGCTTTATCAAGCATTACTTTATGGAATGCAAATCAGGCTAATAAACTCAGCTATTCTTCTGAACTGCAATGGAGACTTTCTGCCCCTATTTCAATTTTACTTCTAGCTTTTTTAGCGATACCACTCAGTAGAGTTAACCCAAGACAAGGAAAATATTTGCATATATTACCCGCCATTGTGATCTATATTATGTATCTTAATTTATTATTAGTAGGACGCAATTGGATAGAAAATGGTGATATCTCTTATCGCTGGGGTCTCTCGTGGATACATGGTCTACTCATTCTGACCATGATCTTTGTATGGTTTTATGTCTTGGGATGGAATAGGGTCAAATATTATTTTTTTCGTTTGTTAAAGCTTAGACCATGAAAATCATCGACCGTTATTTAGGCAGAACCATTATCAGCACTACACTTTCTGTCCTTGGAATATTATTAGTTTTATTTTCCCTAATTAAACTAATTGCAGAAACACGTGATATAGGAAATGGTCATTACACCTTAGCAAGTGCGTTTTATTATGTCTTGCTGACTCTACCCTCTCAATTTTATAGTTTTTTCCCAGTAGCTATTTTATTAGGCAGTATCCTTGGTTTAAGTGTTTTAGTAAAGCACAGTGAACTCGTGATATTGCATTCTAATGGTATTTCTCTTAATCAAATGGCTTGGAGCTTAATTAAAGCCACTCTACTGATGGTTTTTTTAACTGTTTTGATTGGGGAAGGATTAGCTCCCCGTGCAGCTCGTTTAGCAGAAAATCATAAATCTTTTCTGACCACAAATGGCCAAACGCTAATGACCCAACAAGGATCTGTTTGGATTCGAGATGGGCATAATTATATTTATATCCAATCAATTTTAGATCCAACTCATTTAAACAAGGTAAGTCGATATGAATCCGATAACCATAATAACTTATTAGAATCAAGCTTTGCCAAACGCGTTAATTACGAAGAAAATGCATGGAATGCCTATGATATTTCTACCAGTATCATTACTTTAAAAAAAGTTCAAGCCAAACATATTGCTCTTGAAACTTGGTCATTTTCTTTTAGCCCTAAACTCTTGAATATTTCTATTATTAAGCCAGAAGAAATGTCGTTAAGACAGCTTAATGATTATATTCACTATCGACAAAAAAACCTGCTAAATACCAGTCAATATTCTTTAGCTTTTTGGCAACGTCTATTACAACCAGTAGCTATATGGGTAATGCTTTGCTTAGCTATTCCTTTTACTTTTAAACACTTAAGAACGCTAGCAACTAGCTTAAGGACTATTGCAGGAATTATAGTAGGATTTAGCTTCTATCTTTTAAATAATTTTTTTGGTCCTTTTGTCATTGTCTATCAATGGCCCCCTTTTTTAGCTGCTTTACTTCCTATACTCATTTTTATACTTATCGCCATAATATTAATGCGTTGGGCACGATAAACACGAGGTAACTATGCCAACAACATTCCGCATTGCCGTAGCTCAACTAAATTTTTTAGTGGGCGATATTGCAAGAAATACGCAAATAATTTTAGATAGTATACATAAAGCCAAACAAGCTTCCGTTGATTTATTGATTTTTCCTGAGCTTGCATTAAGTGGCTATCCTCCTGAAGATCTAGTTTTACGTGAAGATTTTAAAAAAAAAATTCAACATGCTTTAAAAAATATTCAACAAAAAACAAGTAATATCGCTATTTTATTAGGCCATCCAGACTATAATCCTGATGGAATTTATAATACCGCAAGCCTAATAAAAGATAAAAAAATTCTCTTTACTTATCACAAGCAGTATTTACCTAATTATGGTGTTTTCGATGAACGGCGTTATTTTAAACCTGGAAATTCAAATGGTTTATTTAAACTAAAGGGTCTCAATATAGGTATTTTAATTTGTGAAGATCTTTGGTACAGCCAACCTTCCTGCTTACTTAAAAAAAAGGGGGCGCAATTATTAGTGTGTATCAATGCTTCGCCTTTCGATCATACCAAGCCTAAGCAACGGTTGAAAGTAATAACCGACCGAATAAAAGAAACAAACTTACCTCTACTGTATATACATAATGTGGGTGGGCAAGACGATTTAGTATTTGATGGCGGCTCTCAAGCTTTTGATGCTAAAGGTCATCTCGTAGCCGAAGCAGGTTTTTTTAAAGAAACCTTATGGTTAGTTGATCTTAAGCTTAATTTATCAGTTCAATTTATACCACAAGCGCTTCCTCACAAACCTTTAATTAATGAAGCTATCTATAAAGCTCTCGTACTTGCAGTACATGACTATGTCACTAAAAATCATTTTCCAGGTGTGTTAATCGGTCTTTCCGGAGGTATCGATTCCGCATTAGTTTTAGCTATTGCGGTCGATGCCTTGGGAAAAGATCGTGTTCAAGCTGCCTTTTTGCCTTCACGTTATACCTCTAAACTTAGTTATGATATTGTGCAAGCACTTATAAAAAAACTTGACGTACAGTTTAATACTCTATCCATAGAATCAAGTTTCTTAGCGTTTTTGACTACACTAGGTTTTGATGCGAAACTCCCTCCTAGAGGACTCACTACTGAAAATATTCAAGCACGTTGCCGAGGAGTTCTATTGATGGCTTTGTCTAATCAATATGGGACTCTATTACTTAATTGCACTAATAAAAGTGAATTAGCTATGGGTTATGGTACTTTATATGGAGATCTGACGGGCGGGTTTGCGGTGCTTAAAGATGTATCTAAAACTCGTGTTTATGAGCTTGCTAATTTTCGCAATGTCGATGGTGTCTTTCCTGATGAGCTATTGACACGTTCACCTACCGCTGAGCTTGCGGAAAATCAAATAGATGAAGACACCCTCCCACCTTATACTCAACTTGATTCTATCTTAGAGCTCTATATAGAACAAGATAAAAGTGTAGATGATATAATCAAAGCTGGATTCTCTAAGGAAATAGTTCAGTGGATCGTTAGTTTAGTTAATAAAAATGAATATAAACGTCGACAACTAGCTCCTGGCCCTAAGATTACACCGCATGCTTTTAATCGAGAACGACGTTTTCCTATTACATCCGGTTTTTTATTGCCATGAGTTGAAAAAATTTTATATTCATTAGGTTTTTTGAGTGAAGCTACAACCGTAACGAATTGTTATACATGAGGATGCGATTGAACAGCAACATAGTCAAAAACTCAATCAAATATTTATATAATCTGCATCGGGATAATTTAAGCGATATACGGCAAGACTCTGAGTTGCCAGTTCTTCTAATCCCAAAATACGATAAGCTTTAATCATAATAATTAAAGCTTTTTGAACTTCTGGAGCACCTTGATAGCGTTGTATAATTTCATTGGCACGATTTGCCGCAGCCACATAGGCTTTTCTATGGAAATAATAATCAGCAATATGCAATTCATAACTTGCAAATAAATTGCGCAAATAGATCATACGTTGGCGAGCATCAGGAACGTATCTACTGTCTGGATAACGATGAATTAATTCTGCAAACTCTTGATACCCTAATCGCATAGTTCCTGGATCACGCAAAGATAAATCAATGGGTATATATCGTAAATACCAACCTCTATCTTGATCCATATCCGCCATTGCCTGCATATAGTAGGCATAATCAATATGTTCACTATTAGGATATAAATGAATAAAACGCTCGGCTGCGGACTTTGCCGAAGGCGCGTCACCATCCATGTAGTATGCATATACCAATTCTAGTTGAGCTTTTTCAGCATAACGATTAAAAGGGTATAACACATCTAATACTTCATAAGCTTTAATAGCTTGTGTAAAATTCCGATTAAGTAATGACTCTTTGGCATTCTGATAGATTTGATTAACAGTTTGCCCTTTGAAGGCAATAAATGGATCATTGGAATGGCTAGCACAAGCAGTCAATATAGCCATAAAACTCAGCAAAAAAACTAATTTAAAAATTTTCACAATATTTTTCAATAATGCCATGCTTTATTTCCTTTTTTTAAAGTGAAGGAAGGAATAAGCGAAACAACTGTCTATCCTTTATCCAATATCCAAAAAGTCAAATTAATTTATTATTATAAATTTGACCAACAAATCGATTTAATCTTTTTTACGGAAAATCTCATTTAGCTTAAATTTTTCTGTCAAAATAGGGATTCCACACCAACCTATAATAGCTTCGATAATGAGAATAACCCCCACTAAGAAAGCAAATAATTTGCCCAGACCCAATAACACACCAATCAACAATACAATACCAATCACTAAACGTGAAAGTCGTTCATTCGATTCAAGATTGCTTGCTACAGTGAACATAGATAGTATCCTCTATTTAAGTCATAATAAAAAGGCATCGCTCCCGTCAGCATTATAGCGATATTCTATGAAAAACACAGCTCAAGTAATAAATTGCCAAGCAATTGTCCCAGAACATTTAGCAGAAATGCGTCTCGATCAAATTTTAAGTCAGTTATTTCCTAGTTTTTCCCGTGCGTGCTTACAACAATGGATTCGTTGTCAACAGGTACGGGTTGATGATGAATTCAAACGACCACGAGATAAAATAAAGGCTGGAACGAAAATTACTATTTTGGCTAGCTTAAATGAAGAGGTCAGTTGGGAAGCAGAAGAATTACCTCTTGATATTATTTACGAAGATGAGGTTTTACTCGTCGTTAACAAGCCTGCGGGCTTAGTCGTTCATCCTGCTGCAGGAAATACTCATAAAACACTGGTAAATGCTCTACTACACTATTTACCAGAGCTCAAAAAACTTCCTCGGGCAGGAATAATTCATCGTTTAGATAAAGATACTTCGGGTCTTTTAGTAATACTTAAAACCTTAGACGCCTATACCAAATTGGTCAGACAATTACAAGTACGAACGATGAAGCGTGAATATCTCGCTGTAACTCAAGGTCTCTTAATCGCGGGCGGAACTATTGATGCACCTATTGGCCGCCATCCAAGATTAAGAAAAAAAATGGCAGTCACTGAATTGCTGAGTGGAAAACCGGCGGTATCACATTATCGAATCATAGAACGCTTTAATCATCACACACTCATTAAAGTAAAATTAGAAACTGGACGTACTCATCAAATTCGCGTTCATATGGCTCATATTCACCATCCCTTGGTCGGTGATAAAACCTATCCTGGTCGTTCTCATCTCCCAAAAAAGGCTAGTGAATTGCTGGTTAAGTGTTTGCGTCAGTTTCCTCGCCAAGCCTTGCATGCGCAATGTTTAGGAATTATACATCCAGTTACCTCACAATTTATGGAATGGTATAGCCCTTTACCTCAAGATATAGATCAATTAATTAGTTGCTTACGGGAAGATAAACCCAATGCTTGATTTAATTATTTCTGATTGGCCAGCTCCGCACTGGGTCAAGGCCTATACCACAACCCGAATTGGCGGATTTAGCCATGCTCCCTATAATAGTTTAAACATTGCAGTCCATGTGGGTGAGACGATTTGGATAATGTTTCTAAAAACCAAAAATTACTCAAAAAAGCTTACATTTTAAAAAACCCATGTATTTGGTTAAACCAAATACATGGAAATACTATTATTTCAGCTGAACATCCTATAAATAGCCTTGCAGCTGATGCGATCTATTCGAGAACAGAACAAACTGTTTGTGCCGTACAAACCGCAGATTGCTTGCCTTTATTGGTTTGCTGCTCCAGTAGTTATTGTGTTGCCGCTATTCATGCAGGTTGGAAAGGCTTAAGCGCTGGTATTATTGAAACCTACTATTGATACTTTAGTCTTGCGCCCAGTGATATTTTAGTTTGGTTAGTTAGGCCCTGCCATCGGCCCTAAAGCTTTTATTGTTGGAGAAGAAGTCTTACAAACTTTTATAGACAACGATCCGACAGCAATATCAGCTTTTCAACCTTATAGGGAATAAGCAATGGCAAGCCAGTCTTTATAAATTAGCCCAACAACGTTTACATAAATTAGGAATAACTACCATCTATGGAGGAAATTATTGTACTTTTTCAGACAAACGCCGTTTTTTCTCCTATCGCAGAGACCAAATAACAGGACGAAGCTAAGCCTTATTTGGATAAATCTATCTTAAAAGCACAAAGCTTAAAAGCATCCACCTTGCTTAAAACCTTTTAAAATACCAGTCCTTTTCTTGAATTACAGCTCAGCCTCCCTTATACTATTGCCCAATATAAAAACAATAATAATAAATTTATGCGTAATTGTTTTTGGGGTTTATTACTATGCCTATTATCTACGTCCCTATTAGCAACACCCACCTCTAAAGATATAAATTTAGAACAATTAAGTTTGCAACGGCCACAAAAAAAAGATAGTGAGCAGTTAAATAACATCTCTGACAAAAATTCAAATTCGGAGAGTATACTCGCACTACATGATAAGCGCTGGGGCGATTAATTTACCATAGTTGGATGACTAACAATAATATAGGACCTGTATTAACAGCTTATAATATACATTTTAAATAGGGAACGATGAACTCAATTGATTTGTCCTATCAATTAGATCCAGCTAATCCTTTGCGACGTTTTTTTAAGCCTTTGGTCAGTACCATCAAGTCGCCGGGAATATAACTCAGTGACATGACCCTAATGGTCTAATTTATGAATTTGACCCTTACTTGGATTTTCGTTGGAAAACATTTCCTTGGGATCATTACGTCACCACAACCTTCGCGATAGGTGATGGACTCTCTTATGCAACTGGCATTCCTATACGGGAACAACATGATTCTTCCAATAATAATGCTAAAAGATTACTAAATTTTTTAGTCATAGAAGCTACCTTTGCAGCACTAGTCATCCCTATTTACAATTTGTAGTTAGATTAAACCATCGTTGTGGAGCTTGGGGATTGTTCGGTACAGGTAATTTAAGTTCCATGCCATAGGCCTAGTTCTACGCTATCTATTTTAATTTGAAAAAATTATTTAGTGGGTGTTGGTATAGAGGCCAGATTCTCCGGTTTTGATTCTTTTATTTCCGAGAAAAAATGTAATTTTATTGTATGAATTATCTTGTTTAGGTTCTTTTAGTTTAATAGGAACTAAATCTCCCTGTTCTTGATTAACAACACCCTTATCCTTTTTAATTAGCACGCGCTTACATATGGTTGTGAATATAAATGGTTTTATGTGATGCGACCCTAATCTCCCTGTAGCTCTTCGAAACATTTCATTGCCTTTTAATAAAAATTAAAAAATACTATTGTAGTATAACAATAATTTATTTTTTTTCAAAAAAAATTTAATGGAAAATATTCTAATTTTTTTTATATAAACTAGGGAGTGTCGTCAATTAAGTTATTGTATTCTATAAGGGTTGTTGAGAAAAGAATAAAAATGAAACGACATGAGTTAAGTGAAGAACAATTTA
>CAYQIE010000055.1:0-18998 GCA_964417505.1 Rickettsiella sp.
TCTTTCTATTAACAGTATTATTGGCTTATTATTAAATCTTCTATCACTAGAAATTTAAAGCCCATTTTGTAGCATTAATTATAAATATTCGAGAAACTTTTGTTGAAGCGAGTTCTTGGATAGTGGTTTTGTCCAATTTTGTAGGTTCTTGTAAAAGGAAGGAAATATTCTCAATGACATTGAGCGAAGTAAACAAGGCCGATTGTTGAAATAATACACCCCAACGACATTGGAATTTAAGTAACTCAGTTGAAGAAATTTTGTTTAAATTTTTAATGAAAACCTCGATATTTCCAGAGGTTGGTGTCATTAAAGCTAAAATTTCACGAAGTAAAGTTGATTTCCCGGAGCCACTACCACCGACGATGGCAATAATTTCTCCACGTTGTACTTCTAAATTAATGCCGCAATGGATCCATTGGCCAGTAAGAAATAATTTAACATTCTCAATTTTTATAACCGGGTCAGCAATTAGCATAATCTGAGTATAGCGTGATTTTGTCTATGTGAGTTACGCATTAAAAAATACGTTTAGATATTTAACTTACTAAATAAAATCGAAAATAATGCATCAGCAACAATAATGAAAAATATGCCTTGTACGACACTATGCGTGGTTTGTCTGCCGACACTGTCTGCACTTCCGCTGACACGAAAACCTTGAAAGCAAGCGGCGTTGGCGATAATCAAGGCAAATACCGGTGCTTTACCAACACCAATAATCATTGAAGAAAGTGAAACTACCTTTGGAAAACGTTACAAGAAATCGCTGTAACTAATATTTAACATATTATGGGTCATTGCCATGCCCACCGAGTAGACCAAAAATATCTGCCCAAACGGTAAGTAAAGGTAATGTAATGAGTAGTCCCCAGATACGCGGTAAAATTAGTAATTGGCTAGGCAGCACACCCACGGTGTTGAGTGAATCGATTTCTTCTTTAATTTTCATCATACCTAACTGCGCTGTAAAGGCGGATCCATTACGACCGGCTATCATGATGGCGGTCAATAAGGGGGCAAATTCGCTAAGTATGGCAAGACTTAACAAATCAATGATAAATAACGTTGCACCAAAATTCTTTAACTGAAAACCCATTTGGTAGATTAAGACGATGCCTATCATAAAAGATAATAAAGCGATAATACCTAAGGCATCTAAACCGGTATTTTCAATGATGATCATGATGGCACGGCCACGAACTTGCTTGGGATGACTCAGTGTTTGCGTGGCAGTCATGAAAGTTTTACCAATAAAACGTAAAAATGACTTAAGTTCTTGCCATTGTTCGAAGGCTTTTTTCCCTAGCAGAGCTAAACCGCTATAGCTTATGGGTTTAGGTAAGGGTTTTAATTCCGGCGCGGCTTGTTCGATCATCGTAAACAACAGCTTGTGTTCTTTATTCAAACTAATAAGCTTTACCTCTCTTTTTTTAGCAAGCTGATTTTTCCATTGGTAAAGTTGCCAGGCACCACTACTATCCATGCGCGTGATTGATTCAGCATTTAAAATAAGTGACGATTCTGATTTGCGATCGAGCTTTTTAAAAGCGCTATCTAAGTATTGTTTATGAATACCCTGTAGGGTCCATGCGCCGAAACAATCAATCTGATTTTTTTGCTGTGCTGAAACGACAAGCGAGGCATTAACTGATTTCGACATGCAGCATAACCAATAGAAGATAAATAAAACCAAACAGCCAATACCGACAAAAATTCAATGGCGAAGTGTATTTCGCACAAAAAAATATCCCTTCACTAGGGAAGGGATACCTGAACTTACCCATTCCTTTTTTATTAAAAAGGTTGTGAAGTATGCCAATAAATAGTTGGGCCTCGGTTAGGAATTAATTTATTGGTAGCGAGATAATGATATTCGCTGCAAACATAACGGTATTGACATGATGCAATTTGTGTACAAGCGCGTGGTGTGACGTTGAGTCTGGATAATAACTGACGTATGGTAGCGCAGTCATAGTATGCTCCAGAAACAAAACCCGCCTTTTTTACTAAGTGAGCATTAAACGCACAAGCACTTTGGCCTGGGTGGGCATTAGCCACGTTGATGCTACTTAATAAACCCATGCAAATAGCTGAAGCCATTAGTAATAACTTTTTCATACTATCCCCTTAGGTTATATATTACTTTCGTACTTAAGCTTTTATTTATGTTGCCTTTTAATTCACAATCCTCATGTACCTTGAATAAACAAAGATTGTTCATTTTTGGAATTTGACAAAAACCCATGCGATGAGTTTAGTGTAAAACCTTATAACGCCGGCCATAGCGGTCTACTCCATTTTAGAATAGCTTATGAATCATTAAGATTCAATTTTCCAAGCTTTATATAAGCGCATATTAAGCACTCGACTTCGCGGTTCGCTTTAGGTATAAAGTGATCCTATGAAGACCTCTTTATTCAATAGATTGACTTTAATCGTCGAGCGTTACGAAGAATTAACGGCTTTATTGGGCGATATAGGTGTGATTAACAATCAAAATCAGTTTCGTGACTTATCAAAGGAGTATGTTCAGTTAGGTCCTGTCGTACAATGTTTTCAGCAATATCGGACTAACTTGGATATCCTCAACCAAGCTGAACAATGTTTACAGGATAGCGATTCAGCCGTACGTGAGCTTGCTAGCGAAGAAATTAAAATTGCACAGCAAAAGCAAGTCGAATTAGAAAAAGAATTAGAACGTTTATTATTGCCACAAGATCCTAATGATCAACGCAATGTTTTTTTAGAAATTCGTGCGGCGGCTGGTGGCGATGAAGCGGCTATTTTTGCCGGTGATTTATTTCGAATGTATTCCCGATATGCAGAAAATCAGGGTTGGACAGTAGAAATTATTCATATGAATCCTAGCGAACAAGGTGGATATAAAGAAATTATTGCGCATATTGCTGGAACGGCTGTTTATGCACATTTGAAATTTGAATCAGGTGCACATCGTGTACAACGCGTGCCTGAAACCGAGGCACAAGGTCGTGTTCATACCTCAACGTGTACCGTGGCGATATTACCAGAGATTAAAAGTGTGGAAGATGTCACTATCAATCCTGCCGATTTAAAGATTGATACCTTCCGTGCCTCGGGTGCGGGCGGACAACATGTGCAAAAAACTGATTCTGCTATTCGGATTACGCATTTACCCAGTGGCCTAGTCGTGGAATGCCAAGAAGAACGTTCACAACATAAAAATCGAGCGCGTGCCATGTCTTTATTACAAGCTAAATTACTCGCTGCGAAGAAAGCTAAGCAACAACGTGAAGAAGCAGAAACACGTCGTGATTTGGTCGGTAGTGGGGATCGCTCTGAGCGTATTCGTACTTATAATTTTCCTCGAGGTCGTTTAACTGATCACAGGATAAATCTAACACTGTATCAATTATCTGATATCATGGAAGGCCATTTGGAACCGGTTATTCAATCTTTAACCCGTGAATATCAGGCGGATGAATTGGCAGCCTTGGGCGAATAACGGTCGCACAAAAGATTCAAGTCCCCAAAGAATTATTCCCAGCATTTGGATTTTTGGTAAGGCACAAAGATTTAAGTGTTAAGAATCTATCCGCAACGGAGGAAATATTAATGTTTCGATCGCTCGCTATCGTATTGTTTATGCTTTTATTGCTGATTATTGGCGGTCATATTGCACTGGCTTTATTTACTGGGGCCGCTGTGATTGGTTTTGGTGTTTGGGGATTATTAGTCGCTTCGGTATTCTTTTTTTCCTTGAGTATTTTATTGTTGTTTATTTTAACGTGGGCCGGGGCTATCGTCATAGAGATTATTGCCGCTATTTGGACTATTGTGGCGATTATTTTATTTCCAATTTTGTTACCGGTGTTATTACCCTTATTAATTATTCTTTTTTTGTCTCTTATATACGACGTAAGCAACCACCCCAACAGTTTTAAACTACACTCTTCGCACTGGAATTTTTGGCTGTGTTGCCCGCTCAATTCGCAATCATGGTTATGATGATATATCAGGATTACTGGCATGGACGGCACTGGCCAAAAATCTCATTGCTATGAGTCTATTGATTTAACGGGTTTATCTTAATGTTGTTAGTTTCCTTATGGCGTTGGGCGTTACAAGAATTAAAACAAACCAGTCCCAGCGCTTATTTAGATACTGAATTATTATTCGCTCATGTTTTAGGACTTACGCGTGCCCAATTGCATAGTCAATATCCGGATAGATTACTGACAACTTCCCAGCAAAAAAACATACAACAATTGATTGCACGTCGACAAACAGGAGAACCTATTGCCTATTTACTAGGACGACAGGAATTTTGGTCACTATCGTTTGTAGTGACACCCGAAGTACTCATCCCTAGACCAGAGACAGAGTTATTAGTACAACAAGTACTTGATACTTTTTGTAATAAACATCGCAATATAGTGGATTTAGGAACCGGTTCGGCGGCAATTTCTATTGCATTAGCATTGGCTAGACCGGCATGGCAATTCGTTGCAACAGATCGTTCTTCCGGCGCTTTACAGGTTGCTGAACGTAACATCCACCGTTATCACCTACAAACAATCGAATTACGTCAAGGCGACTGGTGCCAGGTGTTAGCCGAAGGGGAAAAGTTTGATGTTATTATGAGTAATCCACCTTATCTTGTCGCAGATGATCCACACTTGCAAACCGAAAAGGCTTTGGCTTACGAACCGAAAAGTGCCTTAATTTCAGGGAAAAAAGGTTTAAACGATTTAGAAATTATTATTCGACAAGCACGCGAACATCTGCAAGAGGGTGGTATTTTATTTTTAGAACATGGCTATCTCCAGTCGGATTTTGTTAAGGAATTTTTTTTAAAATATGGCTATCGGGAGATAAAAAATTACAAAGATTTAGCAGGTCATCAACGAGTTAGTAGTGGAAAATGGAATTAATTGAAAATATGATCTATAAACCATTAATAAAAAAGAAGAGACATGGTCGGTTCTTTGAAATGTTTGCCATGTCGAATTATTTTTGGTATAGATGTGTTTGGTTTATGTGTGTGTGCCAATTCCGGCAAATATTAAATTCTCAAGAGGAGAACTTTTTATGCCAGTAAAAAGAAAGTCAGCAGCTCCAAAACGCCGTAAAAAACGCTCAACCGCTGTAACACCTGCACGTAAAAGAAAAACAGTACGAAGAAAGAAAAAAGTGGGTATGGCTGCGCCAAAGCGTCGTCGTAGTAAGACCGCTGCTAAAAAGCCAGCCGCCATGCATAGACGTCGTAGAAAAACTCTAACTCGTGGTCGTAAAAAGGCAGTGATGCGTCGTAAACCTGCGCGCGGAAGAGCTAAAAAAAAAGTAGCTAGTCGGGTAAAAAAAAAACCTAGTAAAAGCAAAACCTTGAAGAAAACGCCGACGTCCTCTCGTGCTACCAGAAGTAGAAAGCCTGTAGCTAAAAAGAAATCAACAAAAGTAGCGAAGGCACAAGTTATCCGAGCTCCTTCTAAAAAAAAACAACAGCAAGCAAAGTCTGATTCCCAGGCGCTACCTGCGGTAAAACAACAACCATCAGTAGAAACTAAAATGGCAGAACATAAAAAACCTAAAAAAGAATCTAAAAAACAACGTGCTTTACCAGAAACAAGGCTAGAATTGACTTCTGTTAATTCAGAAATTGATTTAAATATAGCGCCTTATAAGGAACGCCCTGGGGAAGACTATATGAGCTCGAGCCAACAGGCGTATTTTCGTCGTTTATTGTTACAACGAAAACGCGTATTGTTGGAAGATATGGGTCGAACAGTACATCATCTGCAAGATGAGGGTACTCCTTTACCTGATATTAGCGATCGTGCTACTCAGGAAGAGGAATTTAATCTAGAACTCCGTGCACGCGATCGTGAGCGTAAACTCATTAAAAAAATTGAGGATGCCTTACAGCAACTTGATGAAGGTCACTATGGCTTCTGTAATTCCTGTGGCGTTGAAATTGGTATTCGCCGCTTAGAAGCACGTCCTACTGCCAATCTTTGTATTGATTGTAAAACTTTGGATGAAATTCGAGAAAAACAAGCAGGCGGTTGAATTTGGTCAAAAAATGCGAATTTTTCAAATAATGATAAAAGATCCTTGCATGGCTGAGGCTAACCTAACGTAACGTATGCGTGTAGCCATTCAAGAAAAGAGCAAAACTGTCCTCGAAAATCCCCTATATGAAAACAAAAACAGTTATACTCTCCGTCCTTGCTGAGGTTTATTTTTCATGCAAAATTCATTAACACAACTTTATAAATCTTCTTTAGTTTTACTTACTGACTTTTACCAAATGACGATGGCCTATGGTTATTGGAAAGCGGGTATTCACGAGCGTGAAGCGGTTTTTTATCATAGCTTTCGACAAGCTCCTTTTAATGGCAGATATGCTATTTGCGTAGGATTAGGCACTTTAATTGATTATTTACTCAATTTTAAATTTACTAAAGACGACATCGATTATTTAACCAGATTAACCGATACACAAGGCAATGTATTATTTCATGCCGATTTTTTGCGGTATTTACAACAACTCCGTTTTTGTTGTGATATCGATGCGGTTGCAGAAGGAACTGTGGTTTTCCCCCAAGAGCCTTTAATTTGTGTTAAAGGACCTTTATTACAATGTCAGTTGTTAGAAAGCATTTTGCTCAATATCATTAATTTTCAAAGTCTTATTGCAACGAGCGCGGCCCGTTTATTGCAAGCGACACGCGGTGAACCGGTATTAGAATTTGGATTACGCCGAGCACAAGGTTTTGATGGTGCTTTAATGGCCAGTCGTGCTGCTTATATTGGCGGTTGCAGTGCTACATCGAACGTGTTGGCAGGAAAATTATTTGGCATTCCGATACGAGGAACTCATGCGCATAGTTGGGTGTTAAGTTTTACTAATGAACTAGAAGCCTTTCGTGTTTATGCACAAACCTTTCCGGAACGCTGTATTTTTTTAGTGGATACCTATAACACGCTGCAAGGCGTAAAAAATGCAATTAAAATTGCCGAGGAATTAAAGCCGAATGGGTTTAAGTTAGCGGGAATACGTTTGGATTCTGGTGATCTGGCTTATTTAAGTCAAGCTGCGCGCAAACTTTTAGATGCCGCCGGTTATGAGGAGGCTGTAATAGTCGGTAGTAACGATTTGAATCCTTCAGTTATTACCAGTTTAAAAGAACAAAACGCTAGTATTAATGTTTGGGGCGTGGGTACGCATTTGATAACTGCTTACGAACAACCCGCACTCGAAGGTATTTACAAGCTGAGTGCGATTAAATCAGTAGCTGGTATCTGGGAAAATAAGCTTAAATTATCTGAACAAACCATTAAAATTTCCACTCCAGGAATTTTATCAGTACGACGCTATTACGCCGATAAAGTGGATGGTTCAGCGATGGCTGATGTGATCTATGATAAAGGCTTAGGCGTTTCAGAACAGACTATCACGATTATTGATCCTATCGACCCTACGAAAAGATGCACGATTTTCACAGCCGCTCCGCACCGTGATTTATTGATTCCAATATTTCATCAGGGGAACCTCGTCTATAAACGACCTTCCTTAAAATCTAGTCAAGAAAAAACCCAGCAAGAATTACAACAATTTCATGAAAGTATTCGCCGCTTACTGAATCCTCATGCTTATCCGGTCGGTCTAGAGGAAAATCTTTATAATTTAAAATTAAAATTAATTTTAAAAGCAAAAGTATCTGTAAATGAATAATTATTCAAATTATGCTTTTTAATACATTTATCTTTTTATCTAAAATTAGTAGAAATAGGATATAAAATTTTTATTTTTATCGTAATTTTTTATTATTTAAAAAATAATGAAAAAAATTTAATGTATAAAAATAGAAAAAATTTTAGCTTAATCATTAGCACAAAAAATATATTTATTTAAGAAATTCTTAATTGAGAAAGATTAGTTTGTGAGTATAGTTATTTACTTTTCTCTTTCCTGAGTAACAAAAAGGGTTTAAAATAAAACCGATACAAAGCAGTCGGTTTTAAGGTGTAAGTTGAATTAAATATAATAATGTTCTCCGTTCCAGGAATCACTTTTATGAAAAAAGCCTTGATCTTAGTGGATTTACAAAATGATTTTATGCCTGGTGGATCCTTAGCAGTGGATAATGCAGACGAGGTGATTCCGGTGGCAAACCAGGTTCAACAGTACTTTAAATATGTCATTGCAACCCAAGATTGGCATCCCGAAGATCATAGTTGTTTTGCAAAGAATCATAAAGGACGCTTCCCGGGTGAATTCATTCATCAAGCAAGTTTATCACAAATGCTTTGGCCTGTACATTGTGTACAAAATACTAAAGGTGCGGAATTTGTAAAAAGTCTTAAGTTAGATCGCATTATTAAGGTCTTTCGCAAAGGGAGTGATCCTGAAATTGATAGTTATAGTGGTTTTTTTGAAAACGATCATCAAAAAGAGACTGGCCTAGCTGAGTTTCTCAAAGAATTGCATATTACCGAACTGTATATTATGGGTGTTGCAACCGATTATTGTGTGAAATACACCATGTTAGATGCCTGCAAACTTGGTTTTAAAACCTATTTAATTGAAGATGGATGTCGCGCGGTGAACGTTAATCCAGAAGATGGACGTTTAGCTATTTCTGAAATGCAAACGGTGGGTGTGGAAATAATTCAAAGTGATGAAGTGGAGTAATCGAATCTTTCAATAATAACTATAAATACTCTCGTTTTTTTATGTTTTTTAAATGAACTATAAAAGATGTTTGAATGCATTAATCTCAGATAGGTTGGCTAAATAAAAAATGAAAGATAAATTTTAATTTTAATGCTTAAAAAAAACGATTTAAAAAGATTTCTATACCCTTATTCGTTTCGGCTAGACTTTAGTTGTTTTGGCTTGGATATTCAAAATCTTAAATTGTAAAATTTTTCCTAGACGATCGCTGCATAACCCAATAACAAATGAAGAAAATGAATTTTGTTCAAGACCGATAAGTTGTGTACTAAACCTTATAGTGACTAGAATTAAAATGAATGAAATAAATATTCTTTTATAGTTGTTTATCCAAAGAAACTTCCAGTAAAAAGCCATTTAAGTGTTATTGTTTACAGTTCGTTGATTTGCATTAAGTAATAAACTCAAAAGAACACCGATACCTGCCCAAAACACATAAGATAAAAATAATAAAGGATCTGTTTCTAGAACATAATGGATAAAAGTTGAAAGTGCCATTTTTTATTTTTTTAATATTTATATAAAGTTAATTATAGCTTTTTAAAAAAGTAAAGAAAGTAGGTAAAGAAAAGATTTAATTTATGAGCGGTCGATGGGAAAATTAATCACATCTGATAACTTATTTGTTTTTAACATCAGCATAAGCAGACGGTCAATACCCAAAGCAACGCCAGCGCAATCAGGAAATCCATGTGCTAAAGCCGCTAACAAATGCTCATCGATAGGTACCGAAGGATAACCCTGTTGAGCACGATTGCTCAGATCATTCTCAAAACGTTGTCGCTGTTCGTTGGCATCAGCTAACTCATGAAAGCCATTAGCAAGCTCAATACCATGAAAATAAAGCTCAAATCGTTCCGCTACTGGTCGAGTATCATGACTTACTTTAGCTAAGGCCGCCAAGCTAACCGGATAATCATAAATAAAAACCAACTGTTGAGGTAATTTTGGCTCAATGACATGAGCCATTAAAAAATTTAAATGATCGGCCAGCGTCTTCAAACCTAAGCTCTCAGCACATACATTAAAGCTAGTAAGAATCGGCTTTAAGTCCGCTATAACAACTTGATGAGCATCAATATTAAGATAACGTTGAAAGACCTCAGTATAACACCATCGTTGAACGGTATCGCAATCTAATAAGTATTTTAATAAATCCTCCACTTCGTCCATTAATTGATGATGATCATAACCAGGACGATACCATTCCAATAGACTAAACTCGGGATTGTGATAATGTCCTGATTCGCCATGATTGCGAAACGCCTTAGAAATCTGATAAATCGGACCGGATCCAGCGGCTAATAAACGTTTCATAGCAAATTCAGGTGAGGTTTGTAAATAAAATGTTTGTTGACAATCAGGCTTATCCGAATAATATTGGGTTTCAAAACTATGTAAATGCGGATCCGTTATCGTTGCTTGTGAAAGGAGTGGAGTTTCTACTTCTAAAACATGGCGCTCAGCAAAAAACTCTCGAATGTTGTTTAAAAGTTTAGCGCGATGATGCAGCATGGCTAACGTGGCCGTTGGCTGCCAGGTCGTTTTTTTAGTGTCTGTCATGTTGCTCAGTGGCTTCTGTGTTAAGGATTAAGCGTTTGTAGACACGTTGCGTAATGAGGCCCGCATCAAATTTGCGTTTGGCATCAACTGACATCGGTTGACCATATTCTTTTAACATCTGTCGAGTATTAGCACTCATGTTTTCGAGTTTGGAATCTAATAGGATGTCTCTTAATTTTTCATTGAAAACCAAAAATTCGCGTAAAGCGATACGTTTACCATCGGTACTGGGTACCAATTGCTGCCAAATAACGACACGTATGGTTTCGATAATGTCGATCATTCTGGCTTTAGCTTCTTCAGTCGGAAAGGAATTGACTAAACGTCTTAAGGTTTCCGCTACGCCATTGCTATGTAAGGTGGTATAAACAGGATGTCCCGTTAATGCCGCTTCAATAGAAGCACCAATAGTTTCTGGATCGCGTGATTCTCCGACTAATATAAGCCGAGGTTTGCGTCGCAAAGCATTACGTACACCCGCTGCGAAACTGGGTAAATGCCTTGATATCTCGGATTGACTGACGATGGCACTCGGCATAGCGATTGAATCATAAACAAATTCTATAGGGGCTTCGTAAGTAAGTATCTTACGATTTGAATCTTGTTGTTCAGCGAGGTCGCGGATAATAGCGGCTAACAAAGTTGTTTTACCTGAACCGGTCGCTCCGGTGACATAAACAATGCCTTGCGTGGGTGCCAAGGCGTCGATTAATTGGCTTTCTAAATTCAGATCCGACATCTTAGGTGGCGTACTTGGAATGGTACGAAAGCTTATTTGGATCGCATCATGACCTTCTACTAAACAGCCGGTGGCATTGACTCTGAAGCGGTAACGTTCATTGCGATTAGGCCGGAATTCATAGTGAGTATCGATATCGACACCACTTAAAATTTGGGTACTGCCATTAGGCCCATAGATAAGATTGAGCGTTTCAGCGACTTCGGTATTCGATAATTTACGCTGGGTGATACGGTACAAGCGGCCATAACTTTCAGCAAAGACCGGTTCGCTCGTTTGCAGTGTAATGTCCGATGCGCCTAACTTTTGGCAGTGAATGAGCAGTCGCGCTAGACACGCCGAAGTGAAACGGACCGGTTCATCGGGGAGTAGATGTGCTGTTGTCATCATGTGTCACGATGGATTTCCATCGATCCGGATTAGTTTGTAATTTTGGTAATGAAGTAATACGTAGTATTTGATCATTAATATGTAAATCAGAACTATCACCGGTAACGCCGAGATCGGTATATGCAACAAAAGGTTTACTGACCATCCCTTTCAACAATAAATTTCGATAGAGAGCCATCCCGGTGTAATCACGGGTTAAACGCGCTAAGTTATCACTAAAGATAGCATTGGCTTGATTAATACCATCCTGCCAGCCCGATGTCGCATATTTTTTCCAGACGATACGTTCTTCAGGTGTTTTCGGTAAAAAAGTCGGTAAGGGTAATTCGGGATGTTGGTAATCCATCCAAATATAGTTACGCCATTGTGGCGGCGCTGTCGTAAAACGTGCTTGGCTAATGATCTGGTAAGTACGATCGTCTATACGTAAGGTTTGCCCATCAGCGAGTTTGAGTGAATTATTGCTTTGGACTAACACGGGAGGGATGACATTGTGATCGAGTAAAATTAAATTAAAATTAAAAATACGATCGAGTTGTGATGAATTTTTTGTTAATATTTGATTAATACGTTCAGAGCGCCAGGCTAAACCGGCTTGAGCACCGATACTCATCGCAATATCTTGTAGCGCCTGCGAACGCAAAGCTGGCATCTGCTTCTTATCCTTGGTGGCCTGGGCATGTAAATCTTGTAATTGAGTCAAATTATCTAAACTGCCAACGGTTTTATAATTCGGTTGGGTAGTACTGCAAGCGCTAAGAATTGCGCAAAGGCTTAAACCAGCGAATAAACGTATACTCTTCTGCTGCATAGCGCTAGGCTTTGCATTTCGCAAAAAAGAGTCGAAATATTTTTTAATATTTTGCATAACGTAATTCAATAGTCTTAATACCTGGGTAAACAATAATATTGGCTTTTTCTCCTGCCTGAAGATTGGCATTACGGATGATATAGTTGAGTGGCGTATTTTGTGAGAAAATAGTCACTAAAACCGGAACCGCTGGATGTTTTCCAATGATTTCTAAATGGTAGTGGGCAAGTTTGGCGATACGCTTTAATAGCGGTTCTATAGGACCTGACCAATCGACCGAAGCGATCGTTTTTTCTAATCCAGAAGAGCTAGGATAAGGTAAAGGTTTGCTAATCTGGGGATTAGAGGCCTTTTCTAATTCTTTTAATTCATTTAAAGATTGACTCACCGAACGGGCTGCTTCAGCGAGCTTAACTGAGGCATCATCTGAGCCATTAAGTGAAGGGGTAATGGAGTTAGGTAAATTTTGTGAAGCACACCCTGATAGTAGACTCACAAAAAGCGCGACTGTTATTTTTTTCATGCTTATCTTATTTTAGATAAAATTCTGTAACCTACAGATGCATTGAAACAAGAAGGTAATGTAAAGTCAAGATAGGGTCTCTTAGGGGTAGCTTGGACGAGGGCATAATGTACCTGTCCGGCGGTTTTAAAATGCTGGATTTCCCAGTTTTCCGGCAATAAGAGGTTTTTAAGTGAAGCTTCGGCTTCGAGATATATTAGGCTATCAGACGCTAAGAGACCTTCTTTTACTAACCAGGCGCAGGCCAAGCTCAGCAAATTCTGCTGAAAAGGCGGGTCTAAAAAGACGATATTGAATAGCGGTGGGTTTAGTTTAAATAATGAGTGGGCTTTAAAAGGAAATTGTACCTGGTAAACCTGAGCCTGGTTTTCAGCATGCAGTTGCTTAAGCTGAGTTTTTAAATAGGAGATTAATAGCTTAGATTGCTCAATAAAGGTAACCGATTTAGCATGACGAGAGAGGGCTTCAAAGCCTAAAGCGCCACTCCCGGCAAATAAATCTAAGCAATGGGCGTCGGCCAGATAGGGAGCTAACCAATTAAACAAGGTTTCGCGGATGCGATTGGGTGTCGGACGTAGACCTGGCGTCGCAGGAAAATTAAGCTTTCTGCCGCGCCACTGGCCACCGATGATCCTTACTTCGCCTTTTTTCATGGAGATGACTCAAGGTTATGCGCATGCATGACGAAAATTTTATGGTTCGTGATAAAGCGAATCCTTATTGATTGATTGCGTAAGATTAATTAGAAAAGTATTATAAGCGCTTTTAATTGGCTCCGCCTAGATTATGTTTAAATTTTTAAAACGTAAAGAATCTCAAGTTGAGGTTTCTAATGAAGAAGTGTCACTTAACCATAAAAATAATCTTTTTAATCGCATAAAACGAGGTTTACAAAAAACTCGTCATCAGCTAACCGAGGGTCTTGCCAATTTAGTTTTAGGTAAAAAACAGGTTGATGCAGATTTAATTGAGGAAGTGGAAGATTTGCTTTTAACCGCTGATGTAGGTCCCAGCGTGACACAAGACATTATTCAGTTGTTAAGCATGAAATTAGCACGTAATCAATTAGCTGATGGTCAGGCGGTTTGGAAGGTATTACAGCAGCAATTAACTGAATTACTGCGGCCCTGCGAACACGCTTTAATGATAAATTCCGAACATAAACCCACCGTTATTTTAGTGGTCGGTGTGAATGGTGTGGGTAAAACCACGAGTATTAGTAAGTTGGCTCATTATTTGCAGAAAAAAGGAAAGCAGGCGATGTTAGCAGCAGGTGATACGTTTCGAGCCGCAGCCACTGAGCAATTAACCATTTGGGCCGAACGCAATCATATTCCAATCGTGGCACAACATCAGGGTGCAGATAGTGCTTCCGTTATTTACGATGCCTTCCAAGCAGCAAAAGCGCGAAATATTGATGTGTTAATTGCTGATACTGCCGGGCGCTTACATACCAAGAATAATTTAATGCAGGAATTGCAAAAGGTAAAAAAGGTCATCAGTAAATTGGATGTGACAGCGCCTCATGAAATTATGTTAATACTGGATGCTGGCACCGGCCAAAATGCTTTAGCGCAAGCTGAAGCATTTAATGAAGCACTCTCCTTAACCAGTTTGATGCTGACTAAATTAGATGGTACCGCTAAAGGTGGAGTAATCTTTGCTATCGCGAAAAAATTAGCATTACCGATTCGTTTTGTTGGTTTGGGCGAGGGAATTGATGATCTTGAGGCTTTTTCAGCACAGGAATTCGTTCGAGCTTTATTTACGATTGAAAAATAACTGAGATAAAAATACACTAGCTAGCGTTTATTCCTTTAAAAAATACTTTAAAGCGGACCCTGCGAACAATAAAGATCAAGCGTTAATTTTACTAAGAGTGAAAAAATGACAACAGAGATAAAAGTTTTTAGAAAATATATGTGTTTACTTTGTGGATATATCTACGATGAGGAAAAAGGTTGGCCAGAAGACAATATTTTGCCGGGAACCCGTTGGGAAGATGTGCCCATCAACTGGCGTTGTCCTGAATGTGGAGCAATGAAAGAAGATTTTGAGATGGTAGAAATATAAATTAAAAAGGCTGTACCTCAGCGACAATGACAATAGCGATGAGTAGTAAGGTCGGAAATTCATTCAGCCAGCGATAAAATAGGCTGGAATGTTGGTTATGATCACGCTTGAAGTCACGTAAACATTTTCCACAATAGATATGAAAGAGGATTAATACCGCCCTAAGCCTAATTTTAAATGCATCCAGGTCGTTTGGGCATAATAATGGGCTGAAAAGCTTAATAAAATAAAGCCAAACAGTAAGGTTAATAAAGCCGATGGCAGCATAATGTAATAGTAAAGTTGATGTTCCATGATCTTAAATCGTTCAATACTAATTTTATCCTTGGCATCGGCATGGTAAACAAACAAACGAGGTAAATAAAATAAACTAGCAAACCAAGCGACCATAGCGATAATATGGAATGCTTTAATCAAGGACATGTAGTGCTCCAGGTTTATTGATGATTTTAATTAAAAAATTCTTGTTATGAATTATGACGTAATTATTCCGACAATCAAAGATTATTTACTTGGCTTACAGACTAAGATTTGTTTGTATTTAGAACATGAAGACCTCCAACAAAAATTTTTAATAGATGATTGGTTGCGCGCAGAAGGAGGAGGTGGAAAAACCTGTGTTTTGAGTGAAGGAAGAGTGATAGAGCGTGGCGCCGTTAATTTTTCACATGTTTTTGGTGAGACCTTACCTGCCAGCGCAAGTCAACGTCATCCTTCTTTAGCCACTACAGCCTTTCAAGCAACCGGAATTTCTTTAATCATTCATCCACCGCAATCCTTATGTTCCTACTGTATAGAATTTGCGTTTTATTGTGGTCTCAGGAACAGATTCACAACCGGGACAGTGGTGGTTTGGTGGTGGTTTTGATTTAACACCTTTTTTTATCCTGTTTTAGAGGATTGTCTGCATTGGTATCTAACGGCTAAACAAAGCTGCGATCCGTTTGGTTTAGAACTTTACCCACAGTACAAAAAAAATTGTGATGACTATTTTTATTTAAAGCATCGACAAGAGGCACGTGGTATTGGCGGATTATTTTTTGATGATTTGAATCAATGGGAATTTGATAGATGCTTTGAATTTATTAAAAGTGTGGGCGACCACTTTTTACTGGCTTATCTTCCGATATTGCAGCGACGTAAAGACCATGCTTATGGTAAACGTGAACGACAATTTCAAGCTTATCGACGTAGTCGTTATGTAGAATTTAATTTGATCTATGATCTCGGCACGTTATTTGGTTTGCAAAGTGGCGGTCGAGTTGAATCCATATTAACTCCACTGTCGCCGCAAGCGCATTGGCAATATAATTGGCAACCTGAGCCTGGATCGAAAGAGGCAGCGCTCACCGAAAATTTTTTGATTGTTAGAGATTGGCTGGCTTTAAGTTCTTTGGTAAGTGAAGCATAGATTTTTTTTACGTTCCTTTAAGAGCCATGGATCCTGCTGAGAGATGGGAGAGCTTCAAGTTTGCTGGTTAATGGAGCATCGATTTTCACTTCTTGTTTTCGGGACTTCCAAAAAAAGATTTGGAAGCGATGAGATGATCATCAAATTAAACCTTTTTTTGATTTTCTCTAGGCATCCAAGTTTTGTCGGATTCTGAACCTAAGCTTACATTGTCTAATTTTGTGTATCGTGAAGTTCCTTCAGACTCAGATTCAAAAAAGGGATCTAGTTGAAATTTTTTCAACTTATTATCAATGTTGTTAACTCTCTCTTGATAGGAGGGCGTTTTAGAATGAGATGACGAAGTTTTCCTTAATTTGTAAATTTCTAACCACTCATGGGACTTACAATCATCATTAAATTGATTTAGTCCCACTTTGAATGCCGCAGGTCCTGAAGTGAAGAGGGTTAGATCCATTCTAGGACAGGTTCCTGTTATCCCAATGTAGCTACCCAAATAAGAGCGTTTTAGGATCCATAAGGCTGCTTTCTATCTTATTTCTAAAAGTAGTTAATAGTTGGTTAAGAAAATATTTAATTAGCTTGGCGTTAAGGGCAAATGGAGATAAATTTATGCTTACGAAATAATTATCTAAAAGGCTTTCTTTATTAAAGCCCCTCTGATCAATTTTTTGATAAGCCTCTAGTGAATATTCTAGTGTATATTCCAATGCCGGATGTTGTGGAACAGCAGCAATAATGTCGTTTCCATTTTTTGTCTCTATTAAGTAAGTGGTTTTTATTCTCCAGGGTAATTTGATGGGTTCAAACAAAGAATTTTTTTCTATATTGAAATCGGTATCGGTATCGGAGTAAATTCTACCTTCTTGTCTAAGTATCTCATAACGTAAAAGATCAGAGACAGCCGCTAAGTTTTTAAAACTTACCGCTTCTCGTCGAACAAAATCCTTAAAATTTCTTAGTCGATTAGCTTCTTGAAAAAAATCGCTTTTTTCCATTGCAGGAAGTAATTCATTGATGTTTCTTAAGGTAATTCCTAACATTTTTGCATTTATTGTCAAATCTAAAAATAACTTATTCTGATCATCAAAACCCATAAAATTGTTTAAAGATTCATTAAAATTTTTAATATCATCCAGCCATAAATTTAAAGTAAAGTGGCTTTATTCGGGCGACCGGAGCAATTTTTATAAGCGTTCTTAAGTATTTTTGTGGTAAGTGACCACCCACCCATATAAAATGAAGAATTGAAGGAGTCTTAGAGTTTCTTACGTTATTTATGTTTAGCATGAGATATTTTTATTATTCGTTTAAAAATTTTATATCTTTTAAAGTATAATAATAGTTTATTTAACTAAGGATTAACAACGTTGAGTTATTCTAATTTAAAATGAAAGCGTGATTTTATGTTAAAGGATCAATTTTTTTCTTTTTAGCTGAAGCATGGCGCGCACGCATTTCGACATCGATATATTGATCGGTAATTGCGCTCGAGCTGTGACCGGCATCATCACGTACATGCTCACGTGGGCGGTGTTTGACATCTTCGGAAATTCCGGTATGACGCAACCAGTGTACCGTGGCGGTTCTTAATTCTATCGCTTCTTCTTTAAGATCATCTGCAACCATACGATCAAAAGCCGCATCAAAACAAGCTTGGACGATACAACGAATCTGTCGCGTGCTTTGGATGGCGGTGAGTCCATTGGCTTTGCTAATTAAAGGGGTGGTTTCGCCGCGACTAGGCAAGCTCATTAAACCTAAACTTTCACGGTAACGTTTTAATGCCTCTAACATATCATCACTGACACTAATTAAGCGTTCTTTGTTTCCCTTGCCGACTGTTAAAAACCACCAATTTCCATCGGAATCCTTTTGAAAATGACCCATCTGTGGCTCCCAGCGTGGACTTGCGGCGAGTTCAGAGATACGTAGATACATACCATATAAGGCTTTCATAATAAATAAGGTTCTACTATGTAAGTCGGGTTTTCGTTCAAAGAGGATCTCAGCCGTTTCAATGACATAGGACCATTGTAATTCACTGAGTCGACGAACTTGATGATTACTTTTTTGTTGACGGATAAATTTACTTTTTTGGCGTATCTGAGCAACGGGGTTGAAATCAATGTAGTCCTCTTGGATCAGATAATTATAAAAACTTCCGCATACTGCAAAAATGGCTTGTAAGGTTTTTTGTGATAATGCATATTTTTTTATATCGGGCATGACGCCTTGTTGACTGGCCATTTTATTAATCGTAGCGACAAAGGGGCGCCAGTCAGGATGCGGTTTTCTTTCACCTTGTTGCGTGAAATAGCGTGCTACGGTTTTAATACCAATCCAGTGTTTGGGAGGTTGTTGGCAAAATTCGATAAAGGTTTCAAAGTCATCGCGGCGTAACGCTTTGATTGATTTCCCTAAAATAAACCAGCTCCATTGCAGTAAACGCTCAATTTCACGTCGATACGCATTAAATGTAGCCTCGCTGCCACGATAGCTATAGAGAAACTGTATCGCTTGAGAATAGTCTTGGTTGGCGTAAGGTTTATCGAGAGTCAATTCTGAAAGGTGTTGAAAGCTTTTTTTGGGATCGATAAATTTTAAACTATCAAATAATGGAATCGGTGAAAGAGTTGACATAACTAAGTATTTTAATAAGATTTTAACTAGGGAGTGTCGTCAATTAAGTTATTGTATTCTATAAGGGTTGTTGAGAAAAGAATAAAAATGAAACGACATGAGTTAAGTGAAGAACAATTTAAA
>CAYQIE010000056.1:0-9914 GCA_964417505.1 Rickettsiella sp.
ATTGCTACCCGATATTGTAAACGGGGAAAGTATTTTTTGGAGGCCGTTAAATTCGCTTCTTCCATTATATTGATGACTTAATTGACGACACTCCCTAGATAAACAGGTTAATTTTTTCAAAACTTGAATTAAATCTTCTGGCAATTTTGCAGTTAGCGTTATTTTTCCTGTTGAGCCTAAAGTAAACTCAAGCTGCGTTGCATGTAGGAAAAGTCGCTTACAGCCTAATTGTCGCATCTTCTTATTAATATGTTTTTCTCCATATTTTTCGTCACCAATAATAGGATGTTTGGCAAATTGAGCGTGAACGCGAATCTGGTGGGTACGGCCAGTGATGGGCATGGCTGAGATTAATGTCGATTCAGCATAATATTGTTGTACAGAAAATTCAGTTAACGAGTTTTTTCCTTCTGTTTGAACAAGCACAATCCTCTCCCCGGATTGTAGTTGATTTTTATGTAAGGGGCCATCAATTTTTCGTAGTGATTTCGGCCAATACCCTGCCACTAAAGCGGTATAAGTTTTTTTCATCTGGCCTGAACGTAGTAATTCATGAAATTCTTTTAAAACACTACTTTTTTTAGCAATTAATAAACAACCCGAAGTGTCACGATCTAAACGATGAGCTAATTCTAAGAATTTTAACTGGGGCCGCAACAGACGTATAGCCTCTATGATTCCTAAATGTATACCACTTCCACCATGGACAGCTATACCACTAGGTTTGTTAAGGACTAAAAATTGTTTATCTTCAAAAATAACTGTTTTTTCAAGTAGCTCAGCTAATTTTATATTTAAATTCTTTTTTTCTAGGGGGGGGGGTCGTAGAGGGGGAATACGAATAATATCTCCTTTTTGTAAACGGTAATCGGGTTTTACCCTTTTTTTATTGATGCGTAATTCGCCTTTTCGTATAATTCGATAGAGACGACTTTTAGGCAGACCCTTTAGACGCGACACTAAAAAATTGTCAAGTCTCTGGCCTGAGGCATCATTTGTTACAGTAAAGTATTGAATAGATTGCACAATATCGTTAATCTAGCACAAATCTAGCATGTCTTTCTAATAGTTTGATAAAATCTTCAAGTTGCCGAGTGACATCAGTATTTTAGCTTTGTTATATATCACCCCGCTTTTAGGTAATTGCTAGTTGTTGGCGATGAAATTAAATTTATAAATTTAGAGGCTATTATGACCCAATCTGCGGAAGTAACTACTAAAGATTTGTCTTCTTCCACGGCAACTTTAACTGTTAATGATTTATCTCCGATTAATTTACCGATTTGCAAAGCAACATTAGGACCTGATGTTATTGATGTTACTCAATTGGCAAAAGTGAATCGATTTACCTATGACCCAGGATTTTTATCTACTGCTTCCTGCTCTTCTAAAATAACTTTTATTGATGGTGATAAAGGTATTTTACTTTATCGTGGTTATTCAATTGATCAACTTGCTGAAAAATCTGATTTTATAGAGGTAGCTTATCTATTGCTTCATGGCGAATTACCTAATCAAAAACAAAAACAGAGTTTTAATGAAGAAATTAATCAACATACAATGGTGCATGAGCAGCTACGCCACTTTTTTCATGTATTTCGCAGAGATGCTCATCCCATGGCAATTATGTTGGGTGTAGTTGGAGCATTATCTGCTTTCTATCATGATTTATTAGATATTCATAATCAAGAACATAGAAGGTTAGCGGCATTAAGATTAATTGCGAAAATGCCTACTCTTGCCGCTATGTCCTATAAATATGCGGCAGGATTGCCTTTTATGTATCCTCTTAATCATTTAAATTATGCAGAAAATTTTATGCATATGATGTTTGGTGTGCCAACAGAAGAGAAGCCGCCAAATCCTGTGTTAGCAAAAGCTTTAGACAAAATTTTTATTTTACATGCTGATCATGAGCAAAATGCTTCTACATCTACCGTAAGAATGGCGGGCTCAACCGGAGCAAATCCCTATGCATGCATTTCTGCAGGGATAGCTGCTTTATGGGGCCCAGCTCATGGGGGGGCTAATGAAGCCTGCTTAAATATGTTGCTTAAAATAGGAGATACTTCACATATTAAACATTATATCGAAAAAGCCAAAGATCCCAATGATCCTTTTCGATTAATGGGTTTTGGGCATCGCGTCTATAAAAATTATGATCCCAGAGTAGCAGTGATGAAAAAAACCTATCATGATGTGTTGGAAGAAACAGGTCAAAAAGAAGTCCCTTTATTTAAGCTTGCATTAGCTTTAGAGAAAATTGCATTAGAAGATCCCTATTTTATTGAAAGAAAATTATATCCTAATGTAGATTTTTATTCAGGAATTACTTTGAGTGCTTTAGGGATTCCTACCAATATGTTTACAGTAATTTTCGCGTTAGCTCGTACAGTAGGTTGGATTTCACAATGGGAAGAAATGATGGCTGACCCTAAACTACGAATTGCACGACCTCGGCAATTATATATTGGAAATACACAAAGAAATTATATAGCTATTGAAAAAAGATAATTAAATCCCCATATATAACTATATATTTATAAATTAAAAAATGCTAATAAGGAGAGTTGAATTTTTGAAAAAGCACCAATGAAGAAGCAAACTTTAATATAAATTTATTTATATAGGGTTGCGGTTTGAGGCAATCGAAAAATTCAAGTACGAAAAGTATATGTTAGTTGATTGATATTATTTTAACTCTAAGGAACACATATGACGACTATTAAAACACAAACAAAAACTAAACGAGGTAGACCACCCTTAAGCGCTGCCAAAAAAATGCAACGAAACAAAGCAGCATTAAATGCTCGTATGGCACAAAAGGCCTTACGAGCAAAGATTGCTATGCTAAAGGCTAATTTTAAAGAAAAGCTAAAGATTGCAGAACATGAAGCTTATCAAAAAGCACTTGAGAAAGTTGTTAAAATTGAGCATAAAAAAATGGAAGCTAATTTCAAAGCTTTAGCAATTGCAAAGGCTAAAGGAAATAGAAAAAGAATGAAAAGAATGTTGACGGCGAATCGAACGAGAGCACCTCAACTCAATATGGCTAAAACGGGTACTTTACGTAAGCGTGGTAGACCGCGAAAAATAAAATAATTTTTACGCTATCTTGTCCCTTATAGGGAATTATTTAATATTTAGATTAGAACAATAAAAAATAAAAATAGCCTGAAAGTTTAAGCGGAGATTATTTTAATTCTCACAGAAGAGTTCCTTATTTTGACTTAGGGTGATATAAAAGAAAAATTAAAAAAGAAGCTTATGGGTGGTGTTTTATATTAAGGATAAAATAGGCAATCCCTAATTTGTCCATTAGACCCTATTGGAAAGGTTTATTTTGTAAGGCTTTTTACAATAAAATAGCTTTAATTTTCTTCTTTTAGGATTACATTTAAATAGAGAAATTTAAGCCTTTTATCTAAATAAAATGGGCTAAAAACGTTCAAATATTATACGATTTATGCTATAGTGAACCTCTTCTGCTATAAGTAGAGGGGGTATATAGTGATATTCAAGAAAATTACAAGTTTATTATTGCTAGCAAGTAGTCTTTTTGCGATGACTGTTAATGCTAGTCCGGTAAGCCTGAATGCTAGCATGCAATCTGAGTTACAGCAGCTCAGCGGGCGGACTCCAGGTCTAAAACCCTAAGGCTTTACAACTTAGGTTTAGAGGCTTATAACAAAGCCCAAGAGGAAGGTTTAGACAATCGACATATTTTAACCATTATTGATTATACTAAGTCATCAACTGCACGTAGATTACGGGTATTTGACTTAACAACAATTCAGTGATTTAAATACTTATGTTGCTCATGGTCAAAATAGTGGTTCCAACTATGCAACTTCCTTTTCTGATAGGCCAGGGAGCTTAGAATCAAGTTTAGATGTGTTTTTAACTGAGTCGACTTATCAAGGTAAACATAGTTATTCCTTAAGGTTAAAAGGTTTAGAAAAAGGATTTAACGATAGGGCGGAAGCTCGTGATATTGTAGTCCATAGGGCGGATTATGCAACAGCGCAATTTGCACAGAAGCATGGCCGTCTGGGACGAAGTTGGGGTTGTTTTGTAGTCAGTCCAGCAGTTGCCGATTCATTAATTCATACGATTAAGAACGGGACGCTGGTATTTGCTTACTATCCTGATCCATCATGGTATCAAAATCGCAATTTCTTTAATAAGTAAGAGCAAAATTATTAACCGCAAGCAGCCTAATGGCTGCTTTTTTTGTCCAAGTTTCTCGTTTCATTTACACACAAAGTTTTCTTCAAAATTTCTTTATAAATTGAAGTTAATTGTTTAAGCTCTTTAATAGAGACACACTCATTGATTTGGTGAATAGTGCGATTGCAGGGGCCAAATTCAACAATTTCTGCCCCTAAAGGTGCGATAAAACGAGCATCAGAGGTGCCACCTGTTGTTGAAACTGTAGGAGTAATTCCAGTAAGTTTTTTTATAACATCAAGACAGGCTAAGCGTAACTGTCCTGAAGAACTTAAAAAGGGAAGACCTCCCCGTTGCCAAGCGATTTGATACTTTAAATGATATTTTTTTAAAATACTTTCTACAGCATCTTCTAATTGTTTTGCAGTGGTCGCAGGCGAATAGCGAAAATTAAATTTAACTTCTAGGTTATCTGGAATAACATTCCCGGCGCCTGTACCCCCATGAATATTATAAAATTGTAAGCTAGTAGGTTGAAAATTAAGGTATGCTATCCCTCCATCCCAATCGATATTTAATAATTCAGTAAGACTCGAATTAAAATGGTGAATAGGATTTTCTGCTGATTGAGGATAGGCAATATGGCCTTGTTTGCCTTTGACAATCAAATGAGCTGATAAAGATCCACGTCGACCGACCTTTAGCGTATCGCCTAATTTTTCTTCGCAGGTAGGTTCACCCACTAAGCAATAATCTATTTTTTCGTTTTTGTTTTTTAAAACTTCAACTGCTTTCGCTGTACCATTGACACTAGGGCCTTCTTCATCACTAGTAATTAACCAGGCTATAGAACCAATATGAGTAGGATATTCATCAATAAATTCTTCACAAGCTACTAACATTGCTGCGAGACTTCCTTTCATATCAGCACTACCGCGTCCAAACAGTTGGCCGTTGCGAATCGTAGGTGTGAAAGGAGGGCTCTCCCATTTGTCTAACGGGCCAGTAGGTACAACATCTGTATGCCCAACAAAAACAAATAAAGGGGATTCTTTTCCACGTTTTGCCCAAAAGTTATTGACTTCTGCAAACGGTAAGTGTTCAATCTCAAAACCTAGATGTTTTAAATGCTGACATAAAATAGTTTGACAGCCTTCATCTTCTGGAGTAACTGAAGGTCGGGCAATGAGTTGCTGAGTTAATTCAATAAGCGATAACATAAGTGTTTTGGCTATATTAACATCGTGAGATATGATTCTACCTTAAAGGAGCTACTTATAGGAAAAAGAAATGGAATTTAAGTTATAGAAATTTAGGAAAAAATAATCAAAGTAAATATAATAAGTTTTTGCACCAACTCTAGATTCCCTATGAAATATAACGCAATATATTTTTATAAAATTGGCTTAATGTCATCAGAGTGCCAACCCTACCAACGTCGTGTATACTTACCAACAAGTTTTGTTGATGGAAAGAATGCTTTATGACGAGCACTTTAGTATTTATTTATTTCATTATTGTCTTAGCATTTATCTTCGATTTCATTAATGGTTTTCATGATGCGGCAAACTCTATAGCGATTATGGTTGCAACAAAGATTTTGAAGCCTTTGACAGCTGTATTATGGGCCGCATTTTTTAACTTTATTGCTTTCTTATTTTTTCATTTAAGTGTTGCCATTACTATAGGTTCCGATCTTGTAGCACCTCATATTATTACCCCTTATGTGCTTTTTGCAGCGCTATTGGGCGCCATCATTTGGAATCTTTTAACCTGGTATTTTGGGTTACCTTCGAGTTCTTCTCATGGATTAATAGGAGGATTAGTGGGCGCAGCTACAGTGGCAGGAGGTTGGCATGTTTTAAATTGGCATGGATTGCTACCTGTATTGATTGCCATAGTAGTGTCTCCTTTGTTGGGCTTGTCAATAAGTTGGTTATTGATAAAGCTGACAGATCTTTTTTTAAAAGATATAAATTCTGATAAGACTCAATGTTGGGCTAAATGTGCCCAATTTGTGGCAGGTGCCTTATTAAGTCTAGGTCATGGTGGTAATGATGCTCAAAAAACCATGGGTATTATTGCTGTATTATTATTTTCTACGGGTCTTTTAAATGGGTATTTTTATGTTCCATTTTGGGTAATTATTTCTTGTAACTTTGTAATGGGGTTAGGAACACTTATCGGGGGTTGGCGTATTGTGCATACTTTAGGAAATAAAATTACCCAATTAACTCCTTTAAGTGGCGGATGCGCTGCAACGGGTGCTGCATTTACTTTATTTGCAGCTACCGATTTAGGTATCCCTGTTTCTACTACACATACAGTCACAGGAGCTATTCTTGGAGTAGGATCAACAAATGGTTGGCTCAATACTCATTGGCCTACAATACGACGAGTTATGTGGGCATGGGTGTTAACTATTCCAGCTGCGGGTTTAGTTGCCAGCTTTGTTATGGTGTTAGCCGTACCGTTAAAAATGGTATTACATTAAATGCAAATTATATATAAAAAATATTTTTATTTATTACAGAAATGCCTTATATCATTTAGGACCAAATTTAGGCACTTTGAAGACTTCACTTTTATCGTTTTCAAGATTAGTATTATTTGTGCATAATAATTTTCGAAAGAGATTAAAAAATCCCTTTTTTTTATTAGAGGTTGTTTTTTCTGAAGAATTAGAGGAAGTTTCTGTGGGTAATTTTTGAATAGTAGTTTCAGAACTTGATTTATCACAGACTTTTTTATTAAGATCAGTTGTTTTTTTCATACGAACACTCCTTATTAAACTAATTTGTTTGCTCTTAATTTATCTATTTAATTTTTGATCTATCCAAAAAAAATTTAAGAAAATATACAATAAAACGAGTTTTCGTTTAATAAAAAAATATGACCCACTGGACATTAGGGTTTCTAATCGGCCTTGTATGGATTATGCATTTTTCGCATTTACCTTCGGTAAACCTAGCTTATCTACTGATTTTTTTGGTATTATTTTAATTGATTTAGTTTTTTTAAGCTATTTTCTTCTTCAAATTTGATATTATTTTTTTCTGCTTGTTGTTTAGGTTTTTCTTGGCCGTTGATAATTGCCCATCACCAACTAACCAAAACAATTAGAAGGTAAGCTAATCTTTGCGCAAGGGAAAATAATATCTATTCCAGAAACCTATTTAAATGCTGTACATTTTGACTTTCTTATACAAAGCCTTCTACCTAATAGGTCGATCCATAAATGTACGTATTAAGGGATATTTTTATAAAAATTTGAATATAGCCACTAATTAAAAAAGGCGATATTTAGCAATTACCTTTGCGTTTACATTGTCCTCGCGGTTTTTGAAATCCAGGCAGCTTTGATTATCTAGCAGAGTTATTCAAACAAAACATATGCGCTACAGGTTATATCTTAGAAAAATTTCCTTTGTGCTTAATTCAACATACGAATAGCTATTATTTTATTGATAATCTACGTAAAAAAATTACTGAAAACATAAAAAAAGCGTTACAAGGTTCTTCTTTATCAGGGCTTATAAGTGCATTAACGACTGGAATGCGCCACGAAATAACAGAAGAACAATGGCAAGTAATGCGAGGTACTGGAACTAACCATTTATTTGCAATTTCAGGTTTGCATCTGGCTTTTATTACCGGAATTATTTATTGGATAGTTCGCTTTATTTACTGCCGTATTCCTTATGCTACTTTGTACTTTCCAGCGCCGAAAATTGCTGGTGCCTTAACATTATTATTAGCAATTTTTTATAGCGCTTTAGCGGGGGTTCGCTATTCCTACTCAGCGTGCCTTGCTAATGTTGTCTGTATTTTCATTAGCAATAATAAAGCGACGCTATCTTACTCGTTGTCATTCATTCTATTTAGCCTTATTGATTATTTTAATCATAAAGCCTTTCGCAATATTATCGGCAAGTTTTTGGCTGTCTTTTGTAGCAGTATTGTTAATTTTTTATGCTGTCTCAAACCGTATTAAGCCTTTAAAAAATTGGCGCGCTTGGTGCCGAATACAATTGACGGTAAGTTTGGGGTTAATACCTTTATCTTTATTTTTTTACCAAATTTATTGGATTAGTTTTGCTGCTAATCTAATAGCCATTCCATCTATTGGATTTTTAATTTTACCTCTGAGTTTATTAGGTAGTTTACTTAGTTCAGTAAGCTATGATTTGGGGCATCAACTTTTATTTTTTGCAGAACAATTACTCAAGTTGCTTTGGAAGTTACTTAATTTTTTTTCAAAGATACCTTTTACCCAATATTATGCCTACTTATCCAATGGCTGGTTATTAATTTCAAGTTTAATTGGTATATTATTAATTTTATCACCTAAAGGAATGCCCACTCGTTGGCTAGGTTTCATTTGGATCTTGCCTTTATTTTTTATAGAAACCCATCGACCACAATATGGCGAAATTTGGATTCATCTTCTCGATGTGGGCCAGGGCTTAGCAAGTGTGGTCCGTACCCAACATCATGTTCTGATTTATGATACAGGTCCAAGACTAAGTTCATCATATGACGCAGGTAAGTTGGTTTTACTTCATTTTTTGCAAACAATCGGTGTTAATAAAGTAAATTTAATGGTGATTAGTCATGGCGATAGTGATCATAGTGGAGGAGCAATGATTATTTTAAAACAAATAAAAGAGATAAAGTCTTGAGTAGTATTCCAAAAAAAAATTCTTACCAAAAATCGTAAATTTATGTGAAGATAAAATGCATTGGCAGTGGGATGGAGTTAATTTAGAGATTTTATATCCACCCTCAAAACTTCGTTATCTCGGTAATAATAGTTCATGCGCGCTAAAAATTAGTAATAATTTACATAGTATTTTATTAGCTGGCGACATAGAAAAAAGAGCAGAAAAGTATCTTGTCGATACAATACAAAAAACTTTGCAAAGCACGTTATTAATAGTACCCCATCATGGTAGTAAAACTTCTTCTTGTATAGAGTTTTTAAACTATGTACAATCTATTTACGCGCTTTTTCCAACGGGTTTTCATAATCGATTCAAGTTTCCACACAAGATTGTATTAAATCGTTATCATCGTCTAGGATCTAAAATCTATGATACAGCAATCGATAGAGCTATTACTTTAAAATTAAATGCGTTCTCTAAATACTATACAATCAGAGACTTACTATGAAAAAAATCATCATTTTTGGCAAGAATGATTATATTGGAGAGTAAAAGGTTTTTAATAGAATGAATTACAAATTGAATAAAAATGAAAGAAAAATTTTAGTGAAAAATAAAAAATTAAAAAGGGCCGTAAAACGGCCCAAGGGGGGGTATATTTGCGTTAGTAACGTCCTTGTAGCATCCTTGCTAACACTACTCCTTGTAGTGTAGATATCCTTATCTATTCCACATAACATAAGGTCCGCTAATTAATTTCCATATAGTAACCCTTGAGGTTATTCATGGAAATTAGTTCTTGATTAGATTATTAGCAACACACATTACATAGATTAACAAACTTATAATTTATTACAATGGACGTTTTGCGGCTTCAGTTTTAACTTACACACTTTTGAGTAAAGACTTACAGGGATAAAAAAGGAAATTTAAGCGATTAATTTAAAATGAAATAAAAGAAATAAATGAGTATTTAATTATACAAAAATTTCTCGAATATTTATAATTAATGCTACAAAATGGGCTTTAAATTTCTAGTGATAGAAGATTTAATAATAAGCCAATAATCCTGTTAATAGA